>NZ_BTRL01000007.1:0-339797 GCF_054771475.1 Bacillus sp. MN7755 | reverse complement strand
GAATGCCACATTCATCGGAATCATCCAATACCCGTTATCATCCACTTTTGGTACTTGATAGATTTCAATAATTCGTTTGTCAGTGGAACGAGAATAATGCGGAAACTTAGGACGACCTGTGAAGGTTTCAGGTTTTTTCCTCCACTGTTCCAATGCTTTAAAAAAGCTCTTCACTTCTGCATATAAGGCTCTACGAATTGCTTGAACAGAATTTGATTGAATACCCCAATAGTTCATATCGGCTTGCATGGCAGTGTCCACTTCTTTTACAGTAGCCATCTTGCTATGATTCAAGTAACTTTGTTTCATCGTGTACAAGCCAACATTTCGCAACGCTTTTGAACTATGTGACATGCGCTGAAGTAAACGAAATTCTTTTGCAGTCAAGCATGCTCGCCCGATATTCTGTTTCTGCGTGAATCGTTGTATGGTTTCTCTTTTCTTTTGTTTATGTAATACTTTCACTGCTTTCTTTCTAGCCATTATTTTCACCACCTTTCTTAGGAAGTTCATTACAATTATTTATTTCACGAAACAAGAACCAACACTTTTGTAACTGTTAATCGCTTTTGACAAATCAATATTGGGAACTGCACGGAGAAAAATGTGAACATGATCTTCATCATAATTCCTTTTGGCTCAAATAACCGAATGATTATTATCCAATTTCGTTGTCTTACAATCTATTCCCCCCTTATCTAAGGGCAGATTATATCTGTAAGACAAAAAGAAACAAATATTCGCCCTCAAAAAGTTGTTATGAACGAAACAAAAGTGTTCAGTCTACCTGCTGACGGCAATTCATCTCCACCTGAATTGTTGGGGTTCACCCGTAACACAAATCAGATGGAGTCTTCTTGCCGAAAAGGATAAAAGTACATCCAAGCAAGATTATTGAGAGATTGTACGTCTCTAGATTCATGTACTGCTTGTTGAAACAGTTCCATCGCTTCCTCATATTTATTTTGTTCAAACATTTCAATTGCCTTCTCGTTAATGTTCAAGTAACTACCTCCGAAGTGAATAAATTCATCTATTCCATATCATTATTGTAAAATGTAAAAATTGTAATTTCCATAAAAAATTTTCTTTCTCCTGTCTATATTTCGATTGAAATAGAAGCTAAAACACACGATTTTGCAACAATAAGTAAACTTTTTAATCTCCCTTAAATTGGATATACACTCTGTTTTAATTTACATATTATGGTACAATTAACTAGAGTGCTAACTAAACATTTACGTACCTCACTAGCAGTCTAACAATGCCAAAATCAAAAATCACTTGAAATCGGGGGATGTTATGAAAAAGAAGTTAATTACTCTTCTATTCACTGGAATCATATTATCAGGATGTTCAACTATAGCAGAAAATTCTTTAGAAACCGGAAGCGGCAGTATGGAATTATTAACACCAACGATTACAACAAAAGATAATGAATTAGAAATTAAGACTGAAGGTATTGATGAAAATAAAATAACTTTTATTTATGTTGCCAATAAACAAGTATTGGAACAAAAAATAAAGAATGGTGAACCTTACAAACTTAACATTAAAGATATTGAGCATGCTCATAGGACAGATTACAAACCAAAAGTTCAACTTTTGCAAACGAAAAATGATGATAAGGATGGAGAAATGGTAACGTTTAAACAAGTTAGATATACAGTTAAAAACTAATTTTAAAGTTGTTTCATTATAAATATAACGAACGAAAATATACTTTTAACAAAGGGTAAATGTAAGGGGTGCTAATATGAAAAAACGATGGATTTCTTGGTGGATTGGTAACATATTTTGGATTATCCTTTTTGGAGTATGGGCCGCTATTATTTGGCTACGAGATGTTGATGGTGCTGGTGTTATTCAAACACCCGAAATTAAATCCATATCACTTATCGTTTTATTAATCGCGTTTATCATACCGATATTTATTCAAGTCGTATGGCTAATCATTAATTTGAGGATGAGTAAAAAAAATAATTATACGATTTAGTTTTTTAAATTAAAACATAAATACTTTTCATAAAAAAAGAGAGGAATCCACATCAAAATAGATTCCTCTCTTTTACATATGGGATTATGCCGTTCTTTTAAAACTGCACTATTCCCTTTTCTTTACGATGCATGTTCATCTTTCTTTTTCATTAACGCTCTTTTCTTCATCGCCTTCGTTAAATATCCGCCTTTAAATGAACGAATTTCATAAGAAGACATAAAGGCTTTCGGTGCAATTTCATTAATAATTTCTAACAGTTCTTTTTCTCTAGAACGCTTTGCAACGATATCTAAGCGATAACGTATCGAATTAATACCTTCGCCTTCAAATACTGTAACGCCAAATCCAGAGTGACGTAATTCATCTACTAATTCATTACAACGGTCTAGTAAACTAACTTGATACGTAATATAACCAATTGCTAATTTATTCTCTATATAACCGCCTAATAATAGTCCCGCACTAAAGCCAATGACATAGGCAACGATGTTCATCCAATTTGATAAATCTTGAAACACAATACCTAAACTGACAATGTAAATAGCTCCTTCTAACAATCCAACACCAGCAGCGGATCTTGTTTGATTCTTTACAAGCAAAATCGTACGGATTGTCAAAATGGGAACGTAAATAATTTGAAGCACAAAAATAAGTAACGCTTGTAACATTGGTATCCACCTCTTTCAAAAAGTCTTTTGTCATGATAACATACTTAAGCTTTAGAAATCGATGGGTTTTCAAATTTTTTTTTATTATTTTTCATACTATTGAAAAACGTAAAAAAGAAGCGTATTATATTTGTCGTTAATTTGATTACTTGTATCATATCGCTAAACTAAAAAAGGAACCCCATTAGGTCCCTTTCATCATAGCTCTATGTTTTTCGAAGCATTTTCTCTTTGCTTCTCTTCTTCTTTCATTAACTGTATATTTGCATAAGCTAAATTCGCAATCATTAAAAAGTGACCACCTAAAATGCCTGTACCAAATGCCCACATTTCCATTTCATGCTCAATTTCATACATGATGATAGCTCCTAAAATGGCAGCTGCAAATCGGTTTAGAACTCCTAATCCCGGAGCCTTTTCCTTCATTACAATACTTTTCCCAAGTTTCTCCACTCTGCGAGCTAATAACCAAAGGCAATATGCACTTACAGCTAATCCGATCCCAAACCCTGTTACTTGTTTCCCAAACGGAGTAATCGTCCACATAAGTAGTAAACCACTAAAGATTACATACAATTGTAATCGATATACACGTAAGGCTTCTTGAATCAAAATATCCGCTCCTAATCTCGCATTTTTTATACTTTAGAAGAAAAGCAGCAACTTACACAGTTGCTGCTTTCTCTTCTTCTTGCTCTTGTTCCATCTTACGAATTTCAACACGTTTAATTTGGTAAGCGTCTTTTTCTAACACTTTAAATTCATAACCTTCCGCCTCAACATGTTGTCCTTCTTCGATTTCATGATTTTGCATCATAATCCATCCACCGATTGTATCCACATCATCTTCTTCGATGTGTAATCCAAATAAATCTTTCACTTCTGAGATAAGCACTTTTCCATCAACAATGATATGTTGCTCGTTCACATGCTGAATTGGTGGTGCTTCATCTTCATCATATTCATCACGAATTTCGCCGACGATTTCCTCCAAGATATCTTCAAGCGTTACAATTCCGGCTGTTCCTCCGTACTCATCATATAAAACAGCCATCGGAATTCGCTTCTTCTGCATTTGAAGTAATAAATCGTGAATTGGAGTCGTTTCCATCACTTCAATAATCGGACGCATATACGAGCGAATAGATGATAAATCTTTTTGATCCTCGGTCATATATCGAATAAAGAAATCTTTTACGTTGACCATACCGATAATATCATCTTTATCTTCTCCAAAAATCGGATAACGTGTGTATCGCTCATTTTGGATTACTTTCATGTGTTCTTCTACTGAATCTTCCAAGTAGAAACCGACGATTTCTGTTCGCGGTACCATAATCTCTTTTGCAATACGATTATCAAATTCAAAAATGTTATTTACATACTTGTATTCAGCTTGATTAATTTCGCCACTTTCATAGCTATCTGAAAGGATAAGGCGTAATTCTTCTTCTGTATGAGCTACTTCATGTTCTGAAGCTGGCTTTAAACCGAATAAACCAGTTATCACACGAGCTGAACCGTTCAATACCCAAATAAATGGATACATTACTTTATAGAACATCATTAATGGACCTGCCAATAATAACGTTACCCTTTCAGCCTTTTGAATTGCCATTGTTTTCGGAGCTAATTCCCCTACTACAACGTGTAAATACGTCATAATCATAAAAGCAAGACCAAATGTTAATACTGATGAAATAGAAGGATTTAAGTTCCATTTCTCAAATAACGGGTGTAATAACTTTTCGATTGTCGGTTCACCTAACCAACCTAATCCCATAGCTGTAACTGTAATACCTAATTGACAAGCAGATAAATATTCATCTAAATTTGTTGTTACCTTTTTCGCTGCTAAAGCACCGCGTTTTCCTTCCGCAACAAGCTGATCGATACGGCTTGAACGTATCTTTACAATCGCAAACTCTGCTGCTACGAAAAATCCAGTAAATGCGATTAAAATCGCAACCATGACTAAATTAAATATTTCCAATGAATCCCCTTAGTTAAAAAAACTAAGGTGTCCACCTCCTGTATACTATAATGTTTTCTTATTTGTTTCTTAGAAAACATAGCCCGATACAAAAATTAAAGAGGTCGGATTACACTTTTTTCTATAATAATAGAACAAGTGTCTGTATTAAAGCTGTCGTTTGACCAGATAAAGATTTCGATATTTTTTCACGTTGTGAATCAGTCAATCCATCTAAAAGCGGCTTTAACTCCGTTAACTCTGCTTCTAATCGATGAATATGGTCTGTCACTTCATTCACTTGTTTCGAAACGTGTTCATTGATACCGAGCAGCTTCTTCTTCTCCTCGATTTTCTCTTTAATCTCACAAAGCGGCATATGCATTTCTTTGCACTTCTCAATAAATTGTAATGTCTCAAATGCTGTTTCGTCGTAATAGCGATAATTAGATTGAGATCGCTCCGCTTTTAAGATACCTAGATTCGTATAATAATCAATCGTTCGTTTCGACACGTGAGCCATGAGAGCCAACTGTCCGATTCGATACACCTTCCCAACGATCTTCCCCCCTTGTTTATATTACTACCATCATACAATACATAAACTGTACAGTCAAACGTGACGGTTTATTGTTCATAATTTATACAAACTTACAAGATCCACCCTATTATTATTCAATACAAGTAATCTACACTTATACAATAAAATTACTAAACTATTACTTAATCACTACATTGTCTGCACCTTTTAACCTTTCTTATTAAAAAACATATCCTACTAATAATGATTGCTTGTATAGGAGATGATTAACATGAGAAAGACACTCATTTCTCATTTTTATAATGAAGAATACCTACTTCCATGGTGGCTTATGCATCACACAAAAATATTCGATCACGGTATTTTAATTAATAGAGGTTCTACAGATCGTTCAGTTGAAATTTGCAAATTATTTGCTCCCCACTGGGAAGTACGAAATTCAAGATTTCTTGAGTTTGATCCAACTAATACTGATATTGAAGTGATGGAAATTGAAAGAGAAGTTTCAGGTTGGAAAATCGTTTTAAATACTACTGAATTCTTTTGTTGTAATAATACTGAAGAATTTTTTTCATCTCTTCATACACTAGGCCAAAACATGTATGCGATTAGAATGATTTTAATGATAGATAATCATAATTATAATTATTCAAAGCCTAGATATTCTATCCCCTTAGTAGAACAGCGATACCACGGTGTCTTCCCTTATAACCCAAATCTCGGATGTGCTTGGAGATTTATTCACAATCATCTAGACGGTGCATATTTACCTGGTAGACATCATTCGCGGCACGGATATATAATTTATGACTATCCTTCATTTATTTTAAAATTTTATTTTAGCCCTTGGAATGAACAATCAAAGGCAAGAAAATTACAAATTACGCCTACCCTTTCAAAAAGGGGTGTTCAAATGGGGCTTCAAACACATTACGGTCAATCTCCTGAAGTACTGGACATACGTTTTTTAGAGCTTAGTAACCTAACACAAGACCTCCGTCATAACCCTGAATATCAAGAATTATTTCCAAAATTCAAACCGTAATATTTTCTGTATTGTCATCACCTCAAACAATTTCATTCACTTAATCAAAAACAATCTCATTTGCATAAAACATGAATACTGTATAAATAATAAATTTTTATTTTAGGAGGAAAAAATGAAAGCTGTTATTCTTGCTGGTGGGTACGGTACAAGAATTGGGGAAGAAACACATTTAAAACCGAAACCTATGATTGAAATTGGAACAAAACCCATTCTATGGCACATTATGAGTTTGTATAGTCATTACGGGATTACTGAGTTTATTATTTGCTTAGGCTATAAAGGATATGCAATTAAAGAGTTCTTTCTAAATTACAACTTACACATGTCTGATTTCACAATACAGTTAAACGATAATACAATTACTAGCCATTCTCATCGTGTAGAACCATGGAAAGTTACACTAATCGATACTGGTGTAAATACCGAAACGGGTGGCCGAGTGAAAAAGATTCAAAATTATGTCGGAGACGAACCTTTCTGCCTCACTTATGGTGATGGATTAAGTAATGTAAATATAAAAGAACTTATTACATTCCATAAAAAACATGGGAAAATGGCTACTGTTACTACCGTACAACCTCCTGGTAGATTTGGTTCTCTCCTATTAGATAAACAGTCTGTAACATCTTTTCAAGAAAAACCATTAGGTGATGGTGGATGGGTTAACGGTGGATTTTTCGTTTTAAATCCTGAAGTTTTCAATTACATTAGTGGAGATAAATCTGTTTTTGAAACAGACACTTTAGTTCAGTTAGTAAACAAAAATGAATTGGCCGCATATCAACATTCTGGTTTTTGGCATCCGATGGATACATTGCGCGATAAAAATAAATTAGTCGAGCTATGGGAAAGTAATAACGCTCCGTGGAAGGTTTGGTAATATGGCTTCATCATCTTTTTGGAATAAGAAAAAAGTATTTATTACGGGACATACTGGATTTAAAGGCTCCTGGCTCACCCTTTTCTTAAGTTCTTTAGGTGCAGAAGTAGTAGGCTTTTCTTCTCATCCCCCATCCATTCCTAACATTTTTGAACAAGGTAACGTAGCAAAAGAGTGCACGACAATGAGAGGCGATATTACAGATTACCATTCTTTATTTCATGCCATGAAGCAGCATAAACCTGACATAATATTTCATTTAGCAGCTCAGCCAATCGTAACCGCTTCATACAAAAATCCTATCGATACATTCAAAACGAATGTTTTAGGTACTGTCCACGTGCTAGAAGCAGCAAAGTCCGTCGAAAGCGTACGTGCCATTATTAATGTGACAAGCGATAAATGTTATGAGAATGACGGTAGTGGCGACCGAGCGTTCGTGGAAAATGACCGACTAGGAGGTTTCGACCCTTATAGCGCTAGTAAAGCTTGTGCTGAATTAGTTGCAACATCTTATCACAAATCTTTTTTTCACACGAATACTACTTCGCTTGCTTCTGTAAGAGCAGGTAACGTTATTGGTGGTGGTGATTGGGCAGAAGATCGATTATTCCCTGATATCATTCGGGCATATTTGCACAATCATACTTTGTGTATTCGAAACAAATATGCCGTTCGTCCGTGGCAACATGTTTTAGATCCTCTACATGGCTATATCCTTTTAGCTGAGAAACTTTGGAATAATGCTAAATATGCAGAAGCATGGAATTTCGGACCGATTAATGAATCTAGCAGAACCGTAAATGATGTCATTCAATCCGTAACGAACTTATGGAATAAACGACTCACAATCCATTCTCCCTCTATAAAAACTCCTTATGAATCACAAATTTTAACACTCAACAGTACAAAAGCAGTAAACAAACTCGGCTGGACTCCTAAGTTATCAACAGATGATTCTATCGCTTGGACTGTTGATTGGTACAAAAAATATGCATCTGGTGAAAATATAGAATCTTTCACACGACAACAAATCGATGCATTCAAAAATTTATAAGGGGGCTATAAAATGGAACAGAAAAAATGCCGTTTTTGCCACTCATTACTAACCAACACTTTTTTAGATTTGGGCGTTTCCCCTCTTGCTAATTCATTTGTAGCTCCTGAAAGCTCATATAAAATGGAACCTTTTTATCCGCTGCACACATTTGTTTGTAACTCTTGTTTACTCGTACAGCTAGATGAATTTGAATCCCCACAAAATATTTTTCATAACTATTTATACTTCAGCTCTTACTCCTCAAGTTGGCTACTACACGCTAAACAATACGTAGAAATGGCGATTAAGCGTTTCAACTTAACGAAACATTCAAAAGTGATTGAAATCGCAAGTAACGATGGGTACTTATTACAATACTTTAAAAAAGAAAATATCGAGACATTGGGAATTGAACCCGCGAAAAACGTAGCAGAAATTGCTATCAAAAAAGGAATTCCTACTCATGTGAATTTTTTCAGTAATGACTTAGCAAAAAAATTGCCACAAGCTGATTTAATCGTCGCAAATAACGTATTAGCACATGTTCCAAACTTGCATGATTTTGTTGCCGGTTTAAAAACGTTATTAAAACAAGATGGCACGATAACAATTGAATTCCCGCACTTATTAAATCTCATATCCTTTAAACAGTTTGATACGATCTACCATGAGCACTTCTCCTATTTCTCACTTATAAGCCTTCAAAAAATTTTAGCTCATCATCATTTACAAATTGTCGATGTAGAAGAACTTTCAACGCACGGTGGTTCCTTACGTATTTTTGTAAACCATCTAAGTGACCAATCCACTATCCATTCCAATGTTACAAAATTACTCCAAAAAGAAGTCGATCACGGGCTAGATACATTAGATTGCTATCTTCTTTTTTCTAAACGCATCGAACAATTGAAAATAAGTATTTTACAGTTTTTTATCGAAGCGAAAGCTTTAAACAAACAAATTGTCGGTTACGGTGCTCCAGCTAAAGGAAACACCCTTTTAAATTATTGCGGGATAGGAAAAGAGTTTCTAGCTTATACAGTAGATAAAAACCCTCACAAACAAAATCTCCTTCTACCAGGAACCCGCATTCCAATAAAATCTCCTGAAGAAATTAAACGTACAAAACCTGATTACATTCTCATACTTCCTTGGAATTTGAAAGACGAAATTATGAAGGAATGCTCTTTCATTCGTGAATGGGGCGGCAAATTTTTAGTAACAATACCAGAAGTTGAGGTAATTGAGCCATGAAAAAAATCCTTGTAACAGGCGGTAGTGGATGGATTGGTAAATATGTTGTACATTCTCTTATTCAAAAGGGCTATGAAGTGCACGCCACTTACAATACAAATAAGCCTTCCCATCTTTCTTGCCATTGGCATAAAGTAAACTTACTTTGCGATGAAGAAGTAAAAAAACTCATTTACGCCATGAAACCTAGTCATCTCATTCATTTAGCTTGGGAAGCAGTGCCGCCAGCATGCTATGTATCCATTCATAATTACTATTGGCTGACATCCAGCATCTCATTGATTCAACACTTCACAACATGCGGTGGAAAGCGTGTCGTCGTCGCAGGTACTGGCGCAGAGTATGAATGGTTTAACGGCGTATTGTTTGAAGATTCACCGCTTCTTTCCTATAAAACCCCGTATTCATTATGTAAAAATGTACTACACTCCTGGCTACAATCATACGCACGACAAACAAGCCTCAGCATGTGTTGGGGCCGCATTTTTCATATGTATGGCCCTCAAGAACAAGGGAATCGACTCGTTTCTAACATTATCACTTCCTTATTAAAAAATGAGGAAGCACTATGTACACACGGAAAACAATCAAGAGATTTCCTCCATGTGGGTGACGTCGCTGACGCTCTCGTAACAGTACTAGAACGCGACGTTACAGGCACAATCAATATCGCCTCCGGTCAATCTGTACAAATTAAAGAATTAGCTTCTATCATCGCTAGGAAGATAGGAAAAGAACATTTAATAAAATTAGGTGCTATCCCTTTCTCTAAAGATGAACCTTTATTTGTCGGAGTTAATATAGACCGTTTAAAAACTGAAGTAAACTGGAAACCAACATACGATCTAAATACTGGAATCGAAGAAACAATTTTATGGTGGGAATCATTTATAAAAAAGCATAACGATACGCAACACTAAAACGTAAATCCCTCGCCCCTCTTGCTAAATCCTTATACCATTCTTCTAATTTTTCAGGCGTAATAATATGGTGCGTTCCCATTCCCCCATGCTTACTAGCTTCAGAAAGAGTCGGACCAATTTGTAATTTTCTCTTTCTCATCGCATCGTTCCATGGACTGAAACCAAACCATGCAATACACGCAAGTGGCGGATAAATCATAGATTCATGTGCAGATAAATGTCTTCCAACCGTATAACTTCCGTGTTCATGATTATGAATAAATCTACCTCTTCTCCATAACGGCCAATCTTCTGGTAAATAACCGTGAAATCGTTGTTTCATTAAAGGTATTCCAAAGTTAAGGTCCGGATAATTATAGTTAAGATCATCGACCATAATAAGCCCTTCCAGCCAATACATCCTCCCTCCCAATTCATTCAGTGATTTCCAAAACTGATTTTTATCTTGCACGCAAAGAAACTCAGTCGTATTTAAAATCATTTTCCATCCTTTTACTTCTTGTTCCACCCTCATCACTTCATGATCTGTCGCAAATGCATCAAACTCCGGATTTACAGAATCTCGCACTTCCCAATGCGGTGCGAATTTTTTACAAATTTCAACCGAACGATCTGTTGAACCTTTATTAATTAAAATACCATGATCAAACAGTTTCGTATGATGCTTAAGCCACCATGGTAATAAATACTCTTCATTATAAAAATGAGAGATAACGGTTGCAGTAATGTAAATCTCCTCCTCTTTATCTATTAATCTACTTTTTCATCCTACTCCTAATATACTTATCAGTTATGTAATTTGTTTCTTTTATTTTAAAAATATGTGTTTCTACCATATACTATGCGTTCTTACACAACCTCCATTTCTATTTTCTAAAGAATCAACTCGATACAATAAACATCCCAATAAACTGAAAATTAAGTTATAATATCATTATAAAATATGAAGGAGGAATGCACGCATGTACTACAACACTTCATTCGAAAACGATCAACCTGTAGGCCGTCTATAAACTAAGACGGGCATTCATTTAACACATACACTATGCCTCGTCTTAGGGAACTAATATTACCCTAAAAATAGACGGAGGTACTTCAAATGAAACAAACAATTTTAGGCGCTATATGCTTATCACTAGCAGCAAGTATATGGGGTGGTATGTATGTTGTTAGTAAATACGTACTCGATTTCATCCCACCACTAACACTCGGTTGGCTACGTTTTATTATCGCTTTTGTTGTTTTATATAGTATTTTGAAAATAGCTGAGAAAAAGCAAAAGAAAAAAGTAACCATTCGTAAAAAAGATTGGCTATTATTCGCTTGGATTGGATTTATCGGATATTTCATTTCGATCACTTGTCAATTTATCGGAACAAAATTATCCGACGCTCATACAGGCTCGTTAGTAACATCAGCTACACCTGCATTTATGGTTATATTTGCAGCGATTATTTTAAAAGAAAAACTAACCGCTCGTAGACTGCTATCTACTATAATAGCGACAATCGGTGTCATTATCGTAATCGGATGGGATATTGAAATTGGCTCCTATTTTATCGGAACAATCATATTAGTTGGGGCCGCTATTACGTGGGCTTTACTATCTATTTATGTGAAGATTGCTGCAGCCAAATTTTCATCTTTAGTTATTACAACATACGCTATATTCTTTTCACTCTTTTTTATTACACCTTTTATGGTATGGGAATTTCAAACAAACCCGATTGAAGATTTGAACATGTATGTAGTATTAGGCGTACTTTATTTAGGAATCGTCTCAACAGCAGGTGCCTTTTTCCTTTGGAATAAAGGATTAGAATTAATGGATGCAAGCATCGGTTCCTTATTTTTCTTCTTCCAACCTATCGTTGGATCATTGCTCGGTTGGCTACTCTTAAATGAGACATTAAATAGTAACTTTTTTATTGGTGGTATTCTTATTATATGTAGCGTTTTAATTACTACTTTTGAAAAGAAATGAAAAACAGGCAGAGATTCTTAGTCTCTGCCTGTTCGTATAATTTCACTCCATACTCTTTACGCACTCCAATGCGATGGACGGGACAACAATTTCGGCAATTTCGTATATTTATCCCCTCTCGCCGCATTAACTTGAACTTGCGTAAGAAAAATACTATTTGTAAAGTCTGCTCCCCGAATATCTGCATCTCTTAAATCTGCTCCGATGAGATCCGCCCCGCGTAAATCTGCACCATTTAAGTTCGCCGCAATTAAATAAGCACCCCTTAAATTCGCGCCTTGTAAATTTTTCTTTTTCAGGTTTGCTCCCATAAGATCTGCTCCGCGGTGAATAATCCGTTTCTTACGTGTAGCATTCATTTCCTTCCAAACTAACTCACTCGTTTCTAAAAGTAAAACATTTACTTCTGCACGATGTAATGGAACATTTATTTTCATTAACTCATCTGGACTTAAATTTGATAGACGCTCAGTCTCTTCAATTGCTTCCTTCAGATCTTTATGAATTGGCTGCGTCGCCTTTAATAGAATAGCCTCATTCAAATACCAAAGCATTTCATGAAGCTGATGCATAACTGGAAAAGCATCGTACATTTTTCTCGCATGCTTAGTATCTTTCCGCCAATCAATCCCGTTAAATGTAACCTGAGAAATTTTCTGTCCAGCGCCAAAACATTCAAATACTGTACAACCTTTATAACCTTTTCCTCTAAGATCTTTATGTATGCTACATTTATAATCTGACTGTAAATTAGAACATGGTTTACCACCATCTTTATTCACCGCAAAATCTACCGATGCTGCGAACGGCAACGCCACGCAACATAGACCGAAGCATTTTTCACAGTTTGCTTTTAAATGATCGTTATGATTAGTCAAAATGTATACCCCCTGTTGTCTTTTGACTATTTCATAATATTCTAACTGCATGAAATAATCAATTTAAAAATAAACGAGCATCTTTCATTTCAAATCACAACTTTATCATCCGATTTCCTTTCAATTGAAAAAGACAGTTTCTACCCAATGAATTATAATTAAATTATAAAAATTCAAACTAAAAGGAGAATTACTATGGCACTACAAATGAAAACAAACTGTCAAATTTGCGACCAATCGCTCGAGCAAGATTCTGAAGCTTACATTTGCGTGTATGAATGTACATTTTGCGCACCGTGTACAGAAGAAAGACATAACGTTTGTCCAAACTGCGGCGGCGAGTTAGTACGCAGACCGAAAAAGAAACAGTAAAAAGCAAAGCGATATCGCTTTGCTTTTTTTAGACAGCTGAAATTATATCAACGATTTTTCAAATATATCGAACACAACTTCAAATATATCAACGATTTTTTCAATATATCGACGTTTCGCCAAAGGATATCGACTTACCGACAAATAACGACATCTCTATACCCATTCAGCTTCAACACAACTTAAATATTTAAAAATTTAACACAAACAGGCTCTGGTACAACAACATCAGATTGTAATAGTGTTAACTTCCCTGTCGTTTCATTTCTTGAAAATAGTACAAGATTATGTGACTTTTCATTTGTAGCAACAAGGAACTTTTCAGTAGGATCTAATACAAAGTCTCTTGGCCAATTTCCTTCTGTAGATGTATGTTCAACAAATGTAAGCTCACCTGAGTTTTGATCCACACTGAAAACAGCAATACTATTATGACCACGATTACCTGCATATACAAAACTACCGTCAGAAGAAATATGAATCGCACTTCCTTGATTATTTTCATCAAATGCTTCAGGAATGGTAGAAATATACTGTAATTCTGTAAAGGCCCCTTCTGACGGATTATATGTTAACACAATAACCTCTGAACTAAGCTCAGTCATCACATACGCATACTTTCCATTTGGATGAAAAGTAATATGTCTCGGACCACTTCCTGGATTTACAGACAAGCTATTCACTTCTGTTAATGTACTATCTTTTATTTCATACGTAATTAATTTATCTATCCCTAAATCAACGCCCACTACATATTTTTCATCAGGAGTATATCCCGCGTAATGTGCATGTGGTTTTTCTTGTCTTTCTTTATTCGGACCTGAACCTTCATGTGCCATAATAGATGCGGCAGGATTTACAGTTCCATCTTCTTCATTTACTTCAAAAGACTCAATCGTTCCTTTATGGTAATTTGCTGTAACTACTGTATGATTTCCACTATCAACACTCACATGACAAGGGGAAGCCCCTTCTACTACTTGTCTATGTTCTTCCTTTAGCTCCCCAGTTTTACTATCAATCGAATAAGCAGCTACACCACCAGATTCGCCTTCCTTAACAACAGAATAGAGATATTCATTATTTCGGTTAATCGTTACATATGTAGGGTTATCCAGCTTTGCCGCAAGTGTTACATTACTAATTTTTTTGGCTTCCGTATCTAAAGTAAACTTATATATTCCTTCACTATTTTCTTTCGTGTATGTTCCAACATATCCAATAAACTCTTTGTTTCCCTTCATTTTCATAACCCTCTCTCCCTATATTTTTCGTTCATCATACTTCTTAAAATATTTTATGTTGAAAGAGTATCCTAAAAAAATTGGAGTACCTCTTTATACGTTACCATATTTCTCTGCTAAATAGCCTTTAAACCCACTTTTTTTGATACGCTGCTATACTTTCATATTCTTCTTCCAATTGACGTGACAGACGAATATAGATTGGTGTTAAATCTTTATATTTTTCTACACTTTCCATGTTTGGTTCATGATAAAAATTTGCCCCAACCATTTCAGAAACTACATGTAACGTATCTACTTCACCTAAACTATATAAACCGAGGATTGCAGCTCCTAAGCAAGAGCTTTCGAAACTTTCGGGAACATATACGTCTTGATGGAAGATATCCGCCATCATCTGTCTCCAAAGTTCCGATCTTGCAAAACCGCCTGTCGCTTGAATTTTTTTCGGTTCGCCAATTAGCTCTTTTAAAGCAAGTAGAACCGTATATAAGTTATAAATTACCCCTTCTAAAACAGCACGAATCAGATGTTCTTTCTTATGGTGCAATCCAAGTCCAAAGAAAGATCCTCGCGCATTTGCATTCCATAAAGGAGCTCTTTCCCCCGCTAAATACGGGTGAAATAATAAACCGTCAGATCCCGGATTCACTTTTGCTGCTATTTCAGTAAGCACTTCATATGGATCTTTTCCTAAACGCTTCGCAAGTTCAATCTCTGAAGTGCCTAATTGATCACGAGCCCACCTAAAAATCATACCGCCGTTATTAACTGGTCCACCGATTACCCAATGGTCTTCAGTTAGAGCGTAACAAAAGATTCTACCTTTTGGATCTGTTACAGGACGATTTGTTACAGCACGTATCGCGCCGCTTGTACCAATTGTAACAGCCACAACCCCAGGATCTATTGCATTTACACCTAAGTTTGATAGTACTCCATCACTCGCTCCTACTACAAAAGGCGTAGAAACAAGTACATTCATCTCTTTTGCAAGTTCTTCATCTAGTCCTATTAAGCTGTGCGTCGTTGGAACAAGTTTAGAAAGCTTTTCATCAGAAATCCCTGCAACACGAAGAGCTTCCTCATCCCATTTTAAAGATTTCAAATTGAACATTCCTGTTGCTGATGCTATTGAATAATCAATTACATATTCCTTATATAACTTATAAAAAACATATTCTTTGATCGAAATAAATTTATAACTTTTTGCGAACAATTCTGCCTGCTCATTCTGTAACCAAACTAATTTCGAAAGTGGTGACATCGGATGGATTGGTGTCCCAGTACGTAAATAAATTTCATGACCATTCATATCATTCTTTATTTTTTCTGCCCAGCTTGCACTTCTATTATCTGCCCATGTAATACATCTCGTTAATGGATTCCCCTTTTCATCTACAGCAATGATACTATGCATTGCCGAACTAAAAGAGACACAAAGAATATCATTCGGCTGTACACTACTTACTCGTACAGTTTCTTTAATCGTATTTATTACTGCATGAAAAATTTCTTCTGGGTCTTGTTCTGCTGTTTCTGGCGTGGGAGAATATAAAGGATATTCAATTCCATGACTTGCAATAACAGATCCATCAGTAGAAAATAGAACTGATTTTGTACTAGTTGTCCCAATATCTACACCAATCATATATTTTGAACTCACCATTTCTTCCTCCTAACAAAAAAATCGCTACAGCTATCTTTCTAAATTCATATAAAAGTATCCTTATTTTAAACAAACATATCGAGTAATAAAACGCCTCCAAAAGCGATAAATGAAAGTAATGTTTCTAATACTGTCCATGTTTTAAATGTTTCTTTCACTGTTAACCCTAGGTATTCTTTTACCATCCAGAACCCAGCATCGTTTACGTGAGAAAACATTAATGCTCCTGCACCTGTTGCAATGACGAGTAATTCTAAATTCACACCTGTCGTATTTTCAACGATTGGTGAAACGATACCCGCTGCTGTTGTTAAGGCGACTGTCGCTGATCCTGTCGCAATTCGAATTAATCCAGCTACCATAAATGCTAATACAATTGGGGATAGAGCTAAATGCTCAGACATTTGAGCAATAGCATTCCCTACGCCACTATCGATAAGAATTTGCTTAAATCCGCCGCCAGCACCAATAATCGCAACAATAGAACCGATTGGTAATAAGCTATCTTCTGTTACCTTCTTAATCGCCTTTTTATCGATACCTTGACGAAATCCAAGAAAATAGAACGCTGCAAAACATGCAATCAATAGCGCAATTATAGGACTACCGATTAATGTGACAATCTTCATCAAAGTAGTAGAAAGAGGCACATAAGGAGCTGCTGCAGCTAAAACCATTAACATAACAGGTAACAAAATAACTAAAAATGAAACTCCTATTCCTGGTAATTTCGTTGATTTTGTATTTACACGAATCAATTCTGGCTCATTTTCAGGAATTACACGTTTGTGAATCCATTTAGCGAATATAGGACCTGCAATAATCGCTGCAAAAAATGTAATAATGAGTGAATACAATAGTACCTTCCCAAGATTCGCTTTATAAATACCAATTGCAACGATTGCCCCTGGATGCGGAGGAACAAGGCCGTGTACGACAGATAGCCCAGCAATTGCTGGTAATGTTATCAATAAAATATTTTGTTTCGTTGTTTTATGAATAGAAATTACTAACGGCAATAATATTAAAATGCCTACTTCAAAAAACACCGGAATTCCAATAATAAAACCTGCAATTAACATCGCCCATGGTAAGTTTTTTATTCCAAAGGATTTAATAAAGAACTCTGCCACTTGCATTCCTGCACCTGATTCTGCCATCATTTTCCCTAAAATTGTACCTAAAACTAAAATACCTACTAAATGCCCGAGAACACTTCCGACTCCCGTTTCATAAGCACTCACTATTTTATCCATTGGCATTCCAGACATAATTGCTAAAAACAAACTTGCAATCGTTAAACTAATAAATGCATGCCATCTCCACCACGACACCCCTAAAATAACAATTACAATCGATAATAATGTAATAATTAAAAGATACATATTCATACTCAATTCCACCTAACCCTTTATGTAAACCCTTTCAAAATTACTTTATAATTAAGAGAACCTATATAGTTCTTTCTTGAGTAAAAGATACATTTACATATTGATATACACTTAAAAAGCAGATTCACATCATAATGATTTATATAAAAAGAATCTCCCTTATCAGAGATACACTTTAACCCATCTCTCTAATAAGGGGATTTCTCTTTAATAATTATAACGTTATTGTGATAAACGCTTCACGTGAGCAACTTTTCCTTCTTCAAAAGTGAATGACACTTTCTTCTCTTGCTGTTTTCACGTAGTAAGACTCCAAACTCGGGATCCAAGTTAAACGATGAAGTTACCTAGGAATCTGTCCTCTCATGAAAAGCAATTTTCGGAAAGCCTCCTTCACTTTCATATATTATAATTTAGGTGCTTTTGCCCAATCTGCAGCGAACTTTTCAATACCTTGATCTGTTAATGGATGCATAGCAAGTTGTTCAATTACTTTATAAGGGATTGTTGCAATGTGAGCACCTGCCATCGCTACACGAGTTACATGATCTGGGTGTCTGACAGAAGCTGCAATAATTTGTGTATCTAATTGATGAATATCGAATAGCTCAGCAATTTTCGCAACTAAGAGCACACCATCTTCAGAAATATCATCTAAACGTCCTAAAAATGGAGAAACGTACGTTGCACCTGCTCGGGCAGCTAAAAGTGCTTGGTTCACCGTGAAGATAAGTGTAACGTTCGTTTTAACACCTTTTTCAGTAAGGTAGCGACAAGCTTCTAATCCTGCTAGTGTCATCGGAAGTTTAATTGTAACTTTTTCATCGCCACCGTTAATTTTAATCAGTTCTTCTGCTTGGGCGATCATCTCTTCAGCTGTAACAGCATCTGGCGTTACTTCTGCCGAAACAGATTCAACTTTAGGTACTGCCTGACAAATTTCTGCAATTCGGTCTTCAAACTTAATGCCCTCTTTCGCTACTAAAGACGGATTTGTTGTAACACCAGCTAAAACTCCAAGTTTATATGCTTTTTTTATGTCCTCAAGATTTGCAGTATCAATAAAAAACTTCATGATCTATTCCCTCCATTTTTTAAACGTCAATGAGTTAAATTTTTAAGATGTTTATTTCTTTTCTACAGCATGTCCGCCAAATTCATTGCGCAGAGCTGCTACTACTTTTCCTGTAAATGTATCATTGTCTAATGAGCGATAGCGCATTAATAACGACATTGCGATGACAGGAGTTGCTGTTTGAAGATCTAATGCTGTTTCTACTGTCCATTTTCCTTCACCAGAAGAATGCATAACACCCTTAATTTCATCCAGTTTTGCATCTTTAGAAAATGCATTTTCTGTTAATTCCATTAACCATGAACGGATTACTGAACCGTTGTTCCATACTTTTGATACTTTTTCATAATCGTAGTCAAATTCACTTTTCTCTAGAATCTCAAATCCTTCACCAATAGCAGCCATCATACCGTATTCAATTCCGTTGTGAACCATTTTTAAGAAGTGACCACTACCAGCTTTTCCAGCATATAAGAATCCATTTTCTACAGCAGTATCGCGGAAGATAGGTTCAACAATGTCCCAAGCTTCTTGATCTCCTCCGATCATGTAACAAGCACCATTACGAGCGCCTTCCATTCCGCCAGAAGTTCCTGCATCCATAAAGTGAATGCCATCTTTCTTTAATTGCTCATATCGGCGAATAGACTCTTTATAATGTGAATTACCCGCTTCAATTAAAATATCTCCTTTTGAAAGCAATGGTGTAACCTCATCAATAACAGAATCAACAACAGCGTGTGGTACCATTACCCAAAGAATTCTTGGTGATTGTAATGACTGAACAAGTTCACTTAAACTAGATGTACCTGTAGCCCCATACTCTTTCATTTCTTCTACTGCGCTCGTATTTAAATCAAATGCTGCTACCTCGTGTTTATGATCCATTAAATTTTTCCCTAAATTTAATCCCATTTTACCTAAACCAATTAATCCTACTTGCATAATATAATTCCTCCTCAAATCATCTTTTATTAAAAATCCATATCACTACGATTTTGAATACCTTTCAGCACTGATAAGTTGATCTGTCCAGAAAGGTATTCACAGTCATAGCTTAAGAATTCAATACATTTTTTGTAATTTGAACAACATTTTCTGTCGTAAATCCAAATAGATTCATGACTTCAGCCCCAGTTCCTGAAGCTCCAAATGTTTCAATTGATAATATTTTTCCTTCTTGTCCTACATAACGTTCCCAACCGAGAGATACACCCATCTCAAGAGATACTCGTTTCGTTACAGAAGACGGAAGAACGGATTCTTTATATTCTTTCGATTGGTGATCGAATAGCTCCCAGCTTGGCATTGCAACGATACGAACAGAGACATTGTCTTCTTCTAGTTTCGCTTTTGCACTAGCAGCTAAGGATACTTCAGAACCTGTTGCAATTAAAATTACATCCGGATTTTCATTCGTTTGTGCTAATACGTAAGCGCCTTTAGAAAGATTCTCTATGTTCGCTTTCGTTTCATGAAACACCGGTAAATTTTGACGGCTGAGTACTAAAACGACTGGACCATCCGTTTGCTGTAAAGCATAAGCCCACGCACTTGCTGTTTCATTTGCATCTGATGGGCGGATAACTGTTAAACCAGGAATTGCCCGAAGAGCTGCCAATTGTTCAATTGGTTCATGCGTTGGACCATCTTCTCCTACAGCGATCGAATCATGTGTGAATACGTAAGTAACAGGTAACTTTTGCAATGCAGCCAGTCGAATAGACGGACGAAGGTAATCATTAAATACAAAGAATGTACTTACGAACGGTTTTACTCCTCCATGAAGAGCCAGTCCATTCGCTGCCGCGCCCATTGCATGTTCACGTACACCGAAGTATATATTTCGGCCAGCATACGATTCTACTGCATACACTGCTTCACCTTTTATATCTGTCATCGTGGAATGAGAAAGATCCGCACTTCCACCGAAAATAGAAGGAATCGATTTCACATAATGATTAATAGCTTCCCCACTTGCAACACGAGTTGAAATCGTTTTTTCAGTATCGAAGGATAAAATGTCTTTCGCTTCAATTAAAACCTCACCTGTAATCGCTTTTTCTAATTCATCTGCTAGTGCAGGGTTCGACTCTCTGTATAAGTTGAACTGCTCATTCCATTCGTTCTCTTTTTCAATACCTTTTTGTTTCAGTTCATTAAAATGAGCTGTTACTTCTTCCGGTACAAAGAAGTCTTCCTCATAATGCCAACCATACACTTGTTTTGTCGCTGTTGCCTCTTCTACTCCAAGCGGGTTGCCATGTGCTTTGTTCGTTCCAGCAACTTTTGGACTTCCGTAACCTATAATGGTTCTAATTTCTATAAGAGTAGGTTGGTCCGTATTGTCTTTCGCTAATTGAATAGCTTTTGTAATAGCATCAACATCGTTTCCATCCTCAACTCTTACATATTGCCAATGGGCAGATTCTACCCTTTTCTGAATATCTTCAGAGAAAGCAATGTTTAATTCACCATCAAGTGAAATTTCATTTGAATCATACAGCACAATTAACTTGCCAAGTTTCATATGCCCCGCCATTGACATCGCTTCATAAGCGACACCCTCCATTAAATCACCGTCTCCAACTAAAGCGTACGTATTATGATCTATAATAGAGTGACCATCCTTATTAAACTTCGCTGCTAAATGCGCTTCTGCCATTGCCATTCCGACAGCATTGGCAATTCCTTGTCCTAACGGGCCTGTAGTCGCTTCAACTCCGGAAGTATGACCAAACTCAGGATGTCCTGGTGTTTTACTATTTAACTTTCTGAAGCTTTTCAAGTCATCAATTGAAACGTCATATCCAGCTAAATGAAGTAAGCTATATAGTAGGCTCGATCCATGTCCCGCCGATAAAACGAATCGATCACGGTTAAACCATTTTGGATGATTAGGATTGTGATTTAAATGATTCGCCCATAGTGCATAAGCCATTGGTGCTGCTCCCATCGGAAGACCCGGATGACCTGAATTTGCCGCATTAATAGCATCAATTGATAACGTACGAAGTGTATTCACTGCTAATTGATTTATATTTTGTGTCATAGTAATCGTCCCCCTAAATGCTTTCATTAAAGAAAGTACTTATTTTTCCGTTTTTTGATCTAACCACCATTTAAATTCACTTTCTTGCAATAGTTCATTAGACGCATCTGGACCATATGAACCCGACTCATATTCATGAAGTGGCAATAAGTTTTCCTCAAATGCTTCAAGAATTGGTTGTACCCATTCCCATGACAATTCAACTTCTCTCCAATGTGCAAAGAATGTAGCGTCTCCACTCACAGCATCATGAATGAGTCTTTCATACGCTTCAGGTACTCCCACATCCGCTTGCTCACAAGTAAAGTTAATACGGATCGGTTCAATTTCTCCATTTTTCAATGGATTTTTACTATTTAACTGTAATGAAACATTCTCACCTGGGCTAATTTCAATTATTAATAAGTTAGGTGCTGCATTTGGATTATTATCTTGATATTGTTGTTTTAACGTATTTTTAAATTCGATTACAATACGAGTAGACTTTTCTTTCATTCGTTTTCCTGTTCGGATATAGAAAGGAACGCCTGTCCAAAATGGATTATCGATCCACAAGCGAGCAGCAACAAATGTGTCTATGTTAGAAGAAGGATTTACTCCTGGCTCCTCTTTATATGATACAACTTGTTGACCATTTATCTCTCCTGAAGAGTACTGTCCGCGAATGATATGGTTGTGAACGTCTTCTTTTTTCACTTTACGAAGCGTTTCCATTACCTTTCGCTTTTCCTCTCGAATTTCACATGCGTTAATTTTTTCCGGCAGATTCATAGCAGTCATCATTAATATTTGTAACATATGATTTTGAACCATATCACGAATGGCTCCTGCCTGATCATAATATCCTGCTCTTTCTTCAACCCCAACTGTTTCACTCGCTGTGATTTGTACATTCGCTATATGTTCTTTATTCCAAATCGATTGAAGAACAGGATTTGCAAATTCAAGTGCTTCAAGGTTTTGAATCATCGGCTTACCTAAATAATGATCAATACGGTATATCTCGTCTTCTTCAAACGTTCGACTAAGCTTATCGTTAAGCTCACGCGCAGATTTAAGATCGTGCCCAAACGGTTTCTCGATCATCAGACGTTTCCATCCATCCGTTTTATCGAGTCCGCTTTCCTTAATATTTAAAGCAATTGTCTCGAAAAATTCAGGTGCAACTGAAAGATAGAACATTCTATTACCTTGTATATGTAGTTCTTCTTCCCTTTCACGAACAACTTGTAATAATCTCTCATAGTCTTCCGGCTTACTCACATCTAATGGGCAATAACGAAAATTATCTAAAAAACTTTCGAGTTCTGGAGTACCTTCTTCTCTATGACGGGAAAACGTCTCTATTGATTCTTTTATTCTTTTTTGAAAATCTTCATGAGATACTTGACGTCTCCCAAGCCCGATAACGGATATTTGCTTTGGAAGCTTTTGATCTCTATATAAGTTATATAGTGCGGGGTAAATTTTGCGTTTCGCTAAGTCCCCTGTCGCTCCAAATAAAACAAAGGTCATTGATTCCAATTTTAGTCCCCCTCTTGTTGTATAATACTGGTCAATATATTCAAAATGAATTGTACAGAAGCTCATGTTTTTATAAAAAACAAAGAGTTATCAAATTCCAATTCTTTTTATACCTTTCGCTTTCTAATTGTCCCCAATATTAATAGTGGCAATTCAAAGCATTTTCCCCACATCCTACTTACTCAGTTAAGCTTATATAAAATAACTTAATTATTAAAAGTAATTAAGTTATTTTATGTATATCATATTAACTACATAGATTATAATCGTCAAGTAAAGTGTCTCGAATTAAAGATTTATCATTCCGTAACATCTTTTCGGGCTTGTCTATTTGTTAGGAAAGATTAGAAATATGTTCATTACATAAAATGAATAATAAAAAGGCAAAACCTAACATATTCTTGTTTGGTTTTGCCTTTTTATTATTGCTTCAAATGATTTTTAACTGCCCTTATAACCAACTCATGATCTTCTTCTGGTGGTAATCCTGAAACTGTTATCATTCCAATAACTCCTACGTCTTTTATTTGGACAGGAACGCAACCACCAAACGCAGCATATTCCGAGCTATCTAAAAGATATTTTTCATTATATGGAATTCCAGTTATTTCACTTTGTATTTGCATATAATACGAGCTATGATTGTGCAGGGAAACGACTCGTTTTTTACGCTCAATCCATTTCGTATTTTCCTCAGTTGTCCCCGTCATCTTGAAATGAAATAGTTGCACACCATTTTTTGCTATATCAACAGCAATCAATTTCCCCTCTTGCCTCGCTGTTTCAACGATAAATAAACCTATTTGCAAAGCATCTTCATTTGTAAAAGAAGAAAATTGAAGTGTTTCCTCTTCTATTAAAATTTGTTTACTTATTTCATTTAGATTTGAAGTACTCATATCTTTATCCCCCTTAATCACTTTATGCCACATTGATATTTTTGAATTTATGTGACTCTATCGTACGAACTTTCTACCGTAAAGCGTATTCTTTTCTTCTTGGTGCTATTATGAATTATATTTAACACATTAAAAATGTATGTCCTTTCGTACTAAACATTTCGTATAGAAGTTTTTTACTTCCGTGATCCGGATGGTACAAAATACATAGACAACGACAACATTACAAGCATAAAAAAACCAGTTGATCGAGCAACTGGTTCGCTAACAATTTCATATGGGATATTCATTCAACCAAATGAATGCTTGTTCATAATCATCAAAAAATTTTACAGATTCTTTTGTATTAGATTGTTGTAAATAATTCATTATCTCCCCTTCTTCATGGAGAAAAGCAATTGCCTTACTGTGATTCAAAATCGTTTCATTGAAAAACTTCTCTTTCCATGCTTTTTGAACAGAAAAATGATCTGGCGTGTATCCTTTTCTATCTACCAACAATCTGTATTTCCGCCCCTCGGAAATGAACTGCTGACAAACCTGCTCGAAACCATTAAACCATTCATAAACATCATCTGTTTTAATCTTGCCGATAAGACGGGTAACAATTTATATCTCCTGAAACCGTTGTGCTTATATTCGAATTACTCAACTTGGAATCATCTCCCTTAGTTACAATTATGCGTAAAAATCTCATAAAATCAATACGGATAAAAGTGTTACGCATTAAAGCAACCTTATGTACAAATAGCACCTATGTGAAAGATAATCTTTTGTCGTTAATTTAAAAAGGGACAGACTCTCCAAACGGAGAAGCCTGTCCCAAAATCGTTCTATTTTATTTTGCATTAGAACTAACAATCGTGAATTAGAATAATGACTTAATACTTGCTAAAACAGTAAGGACACCTACAATAATAACAAATACGTTGCTCATTTTCCCTTTGTATTTAGCTAGTACCGCTACTTTATTGATTGCATACATCGGTAATAGACATAAGATAGCAGCAACTAATGGACCGCTAAGTGAATCAATAATTCCAAGAATACTTGGATTTGCATAAGCAACATACCAGCATGTTAATACGACAAAAGTAAGGATTATTGTCTTAATTGTTTTTTCTTCTATATCTTTTCCACGTGTTTTACCAAACTTCATAATCACGTCACGCATTACCTCATATGCTCCGATATAGTGGCCAAGGAAAGACTTTGTAATAGCCACAAAAGCAATGATAGGAGCTGCAATAGTGATTACAGGCGAATTAAGCTCATTAGCAAGATATGAAAGGATTGATAAGTTCTGCTCTTTTGCCATTTTAATATCATCTGGAGTCAAACTCAATGTACTGCTCCAGACGAAGAACATAACAACCGCAAATGTCATGATATAACAAACCTTTTGTATTTGCGCACATTTAGCATCAGTGGCTTCGATCCCATACGTAGCTCTCTGTTTCACAACAAATGATGAAATCATAGGTGAATGATTAAATGAGAATACGATGATTGGTAGAATCATTAATATCGTTCCAAAATATCCTGTTCCTGTTGAAGCAGTAGAAACAGCTGAAAAACTAAGCATTGACGTATTCCACTGTGGAATTAAAGATATTGCGATAAAAAGTAGAGAAGCTATGAAAGGATACACTAGCATACTCATTACCTTTACAGTAATATCTTGACCAAAATTCAGTATAGCGATAAGACCAAGAACTAATACAAGTGATAAAATAGCCCTTGGAGGTTCTGGCATGTGCAATTGATGCACGATAAAACTACTTGCAGTATTTGTAAGCGCAACCGAATACATTAGTACGATTGTATAAATTGAACCGAAATATACGATGTTAAAAATGATACTCGCTTTATTTCCGAAATACTCTCTAATTGTACCTGTGATCCCCTCATCAGCAGAATTAGAAGCGTATATCATTTTAGCAAGTGCCCTATGTGAGTAGTACATAACTGGATATGCAAGTAATGTAATTAGTAGTAAAGATAATAAACCACCTGAACCTGCATTAATCGGTAAAAAGAGCACCCCTGCTCCAATTGCAGTTCCAAATAGACTCAATGCCCATGTAGTATCCTGCTTATGCCACTTTTTCGGATCTGCATATTGCTCATTTTTTAGTGCGGTATTTTCAGCTTGAACTTCTATTTTCTTTGCAGTATTCCCGTTCATATAATAACTCCCCCTTGTATCTATTCCTGCATCTCCCTTTTTAGCTAACGAATATTTTCCTTTTTTGGAAAATGAATTCCTTACAAGTTGCCCCACATTGCATGTCCTTCATCATAATAAATCCAAATTGAAACATTCGCTAGTTAGCGTCCTAATATAATTGTTAGCGTTCACAAAAAAGTTTACTCGTAATATCCGCTCTTTATATAAAGACCCTTAAGAGAACAATATAGAATAGACTTCATAAATACGTTGCAACATTTCTAATAACAGTGTATTACTTTAATGGTTTCTCTTTTTTACTTTTAACAGTAAATTTAGCTAAACCGGCCTCTCTTAATTTGCGAGTCATTTCTTTCTCAATTCTATACATCACTTTAATAACTTCGGCAGCATTTATGGTATTGATTACACAAGCCACTGAAGCACTTTACATACATTTCGCCTCTAATCACACACCTTTCTTACTAATAATCGCATTTTTTATATTTTCTCCAGAGATAATAAAATTTCTCTCGACGCCCTCATTATAACGTGTATATTTATAAAATTAATATTTTTATATTTTCAGAAATATTTAATGGGTATAATTTTATATGGATAATAATTTACAGTTAGCACGCAACCCTTGTTCCTATCACTTAAAATTGAATTAATTAGCATAAAATACACTAATATATTACTTATTCAAGTTACTCATCATAAAAATATTTATATCATTATTTGTCAAAAAATTTTATTTCAAACTAGAAAAGATATTCTAATAAACAATTAATGTGGTTAAAAACAAATATCGTTTTGAATGTATAAACCATTTTTCAGGATATAGATTATCGCTATTGCATTCATATACATTTTTAGGAAGATACGTTTTTTACTTTATGGCAATAAGAGACCACTAACATTTTACAAAAACCTACGCTAAACGAAAAAAAATAAAATAAGCTACCCATATCGGGCAGCTTATTTACATAATAATCATTATCAGGAGTGTGCAAACACCTCAATACAATGTCATCTTAATTCTAGTTTTTTTAACTCTTCTTCAGGAATATCTCTATGTCAAAGTTTACGTTTATATTGTTTTCCTTTTTTACAATTGCCTGAACAGAAATACAGGGTAATATAAAACTAAGAAAACACATAATGCTAACCATTGTTAGTCTTATTTCCATAACATCAATCCTCTCTTTTATTAAGATGCAACAAAAGAGAGGATTTTATTGATTATTGCACAACCTAACAAATTAAAACCCCTCATTAACTAACTCTTTGATCGAGTTTAATTTTGAAGAAAGCTCGATAAACCATTCTTCGTCTCCTGTTAATAATGCAAGGTCTATAAGATAAAGGATTTGCTCCTTATTTATTACCTTTGATTCAGGGAGTTTGTTAACATGTTTACTAAAGAGTAAAATCGCTTCGTTTATTGTGTACTTGTCGTCATGTTTCACTATACTAACTGTAACTACATCTTCCGCTTCATCAAGTGATACAATGTAACCAACTATGAATTCACCCTCATTTGATACTCCTCGAACCCAATCTCCTACTTTTAAAACATGATTATTATTTGACATCATACTTTTTCACCTTCTTAAAATTATTTTTAATGACGATAAACAAGAAATAAAAAACAAAATTAAACTGTAATATTTTCTATTACATTTAATTTTTAAAAACTTACGACTATATAACATTTAAGCCGTTTAACGTTCTTGATTGATAAGATCAACAATTTCTTGCATTGTATAGTTCTTTAAGTATTCACCTAGATGTTCTTCCGCACCTAAAAAAATAGTGAAGAGAACTTTTTGCATATTCAAACCTACAATACACTGATCATTTGATTCCGGACACTTAGGTTGCAACGCACCTTCAGAGGTTATTTGATAAATATGCCAGAGGTTAACTTCACTTAAATCCCGAGCGAAAATAAAACCTCCACCAGTCCCCTCTTTTGATTGAATAAACTTATGTTTTTTTAACAAACTTAGCACTTTACGAATGCGTACTGGGTGAACACCTGCACTTTCTGAAATAGTATTACTTGTTGACATTCGGTCTGGCTGTAGAGCTAAATAAGTTAAACTGTGAATGGCCAAGGTAAAGTCGCTGCTCATGGTTTTCCTCCTACGATAAAGAATAATGTTTCTGGCATGTTAACTTACTGTAGCCATAAATATTACAGATACGTTAGTCGAACATTAAAATATATAAAATTCATTCTAATCATGAAGAAATAAATTCTTTTATATTCTATCCGAACTCACCTATATCCCATAACTCCATTTAGCTTTTTAAATTAAAAATACATTTAAAGACTCCATTGTTTCTTCACTTGCTCTTCTGCCAACTGTTTGATTTTTGTCCATATCGTATCTTTATTCACAATAACATTTGTTTGATAATTTCTATCGTTATAATTAACTGTAACGCATACTTCTATCATTTTTTGCTTCCTCCTTTCAAAAAATTTTTTTATATTTAATCGCTGACAAATCTTGGGTTTAGTTATAGTCTCTAACCTATAACTTCAATTTTTAAATAATCCAAATTAAAAGCCCCACTGTTTTTTGACTTGTTCTTCTGCCAACTGTTTGATTTTTGTCCATATCGTATCTTTATTCACAATAACATTTGTTTGATAATTTCTATCGTTATAATTGACTGTAACACATACTTCTATCATCTCCGGTTTCCTCCTTTCAAAAAACTTTTCTTGAAAAATATTACTTATTAATTAGCCAACTTTTGCAGTTCAATATTTAAGAACGTTCGAACGCTACGTGGTAAAAATTTACGAATTTCTTCTTCATTAAAACCAATCTGTAATCTTTTCTCGTCCAGCATAATTGGGCGACGCAACATTAGCGGATGCTCAATTATTAATTTATAAAATTCATTCAGCGAAAGCTCATCTATATTTATATTTAAGTCTTGAAAAGTTTTGGATCTAGTTGAAATAATTTCAGTAGCACCCTCTTCAGTTAAACGAAGAATGGATTTAAGTTCATCCACTGTCATAGAATTGGATACGATATTTTTTTCAGTATAATCAATTTGATTCTCCTCCAGCCATGCTTTCGCTTTTCGGCATGAACCACAGCTTGCTGTTGTATATAAAACCACCATATTTCACTCACTCCTTTAATGTTCTTTATGAAACGTACATTTTAAATATCGGTTATTGAAATGTATTAAAAAAAATTACAGTTTAGAATCAAATACACGTAATATTATTTATTCGGCAATGTTTCGTTTATTTCTACTATTCGTTTCTTTTCATGCTTCTTTTATAAAATGATTGAAATTACATTTACAGATGATGACAACTCACTTCTTAAATCTATACTGTAATTTTAAACCTTACAGTTCTATTAATCAAATGTTAAGTCTTGGATTAATTAATCATTTTTTTGTGTGGATGGTTCCCATAGTATTATGCTAACCAATTTCCAATGCACTTCAAAGTGCATTTTATTCATTTCTTACTTACATGTGTTATTATGGACGATATTTAACATAATAACAAGTACGCACTTTAAAGTGTTATAGGTACTAAAAAGTAACGTATAAACTTTCTAGTGTAGTTCTGCTTACTTCTCTCTTACATCGGTTATTATGAACGATATTTAGCACAATAAATAGTAAGCACTTTAAAGTGTTATAGGCACTAAAAAGAAATAATTTTAGCATTACAACGTATTTAGGTCCAAAACTGTAATCTAAATTCATCAAAGGAGTTTTTTTATGAAAACATATAATATTCCTGTAGAAGCGACTTTAGAAGTTATTGGCGGAAAATGGAAAGTTGTTATCCTTTGCCATTTAAAGAAAGGAACAAAAAGAACGAGCGAATTAAAACGTTTAATGCCTGGTATTACACAAAAAATGTTAACACAGCAATTACGTGAACTAGAAGAAGACGATGTAATCCAAAGAAAAGTGTATGACCAAGTGCCACCAAAAGTAGAGTACTCTTTAACGGATTACGGTTCTTCTTTAGGAGCCATACTCGATTCCCTCTGCACTTGGGGAGAAGTTCATCTTGAAAAAAACGGGAATACGTCCATGCTTATTACAGCTGATGAATAGTAACTGTTCCTACTATATTGAAAACAAAAAATAGGTCGAGGCAATACTTGCCCCAACCTATTTTTTATGCCTCTCTATAACTTTTTGCGGTAATGACTGTTTCGAATTCAAAGGTTTCCGGCAGGTGATCAGCATAAGAGTACTCAAAAGTGCGCCCGTCCGTTAAATAGGCTACTTGTTCAACTCTCATTAAGAAATCTTGAATTGTTAAGTTCATAAATTGCTTTTCCCTATCATCTGGGCGAACCCCTTTGACCCTAACAACGGATGTTCCTACTTCAAGTCCAAGTTTATTTTGAATGTGCGAGTAGATCGATTCCTCTAAAACCGAAGCTTCAACACCTGGGATGACCGAAATAGGCATCCATGTATGCTCCATAATCGTTGGAATACTGTGAATGATGCGGAGACGGATGATTTTATATACAAAATCCCCCACTGAAATGCCCAATTTTTCAGCAATGATTTCATCGGCACCGACAATCGTAAACTCGATAATTTCACTTTCTACCTCACTGCCATAAACGGCTTTCGTACCTGTTAAAGTTTGAATCATTCGTGCCTTTTCCTGCTGACGCCAATCTTGAACGACTGTTCCACTTCCGCGGCGGCGGATGATGTATCCGTCTCTCACTAACAGATCCAGCGCTTTTTTAATAGTAAGAGCTGAAACACCAAATTCTTCAGCAAGGACGGGGCTACTTGGAATTTTTTCATTAATTTTATATTCGCCGTCTAAAATTTGCTGTTTAATTTTTTGGTAAATGCCGAGGTATTTTACTTGTGTTGATCCGCTTGCCATTTCCATACCTCCTTTATGCTGTATCCCCTCTTCTATTCATTCAAGTTTAAAGCCTCAAGTTTGTAAACTGAAGGTGATGGAGCAACAAATCCGTTTTCCAAGATTTCAATATTCGTTACCGCTTCTTCGTCTTTCACAAGTTTTGGTGCACCATTTACAATTGTGTCATACGCTGCATCATAGAAACGACCGTAATCACCAAGCGGCGTTTTAATTTGTTTTTCAATCCAGTCACCATTTGCATTACGATATTTAGCAACTCCATAGTACATCGGTGAATCTTCACCAAATCCTGCACTCTCAGGCATAATACCCGCTTTCAAATCATTTTCCTGCTGATCTTCACCGTATTTAATAAACGATCCATTTGTTCCATGAACGATAAAGCGTGGATAATCTTTCGCTACAACATGGTTCGTTTTCAGATTAATTTTCAACTGATTTCCGTAATGTAGACCAACATCGAAATAATTATCAACCGCACCTTCCACTTCATTATTACGAATATCGTATGTAACAGTATCTGGACGGCCAAATAATGAAATCATACGGTCCATCGTATGAATACCTAAACTGTAGAATGAACCTTCTTCTTTTGGAGCTTCATGAGAGATGGAGCCAGGACGGAAGTAATCAATGTGTGATTCAACCTCAACAATATCACCAAGGAATCCTTGTTCCACAACTTGCTTAACAGCTAAGAAATCACCATCAAAACGACGGTTTTGATAAGGCATAACTACTACACCTTTCTCTCGTCCTAAAGCTAATAATTCTTTCGCATGTTCTACTGTATCGCAAAATGGTTTTTCAACGATAACCGATTTCCCAGCAAGTATAACTTTTTTCGCTAATTCGTAATGCGTATGTGCTGGCGTACAGATTGTCACTACTTGGATTTCTTTGTCATTCAACAATTCGTCCAAATCAGTAGTGAAATAAACACCTTTACTCTTATATGGAGCCGCTAATTCTTCACTAATTTGGCGGCCAAAAATCGTTTTTACTTTTATATTTTTACGTGTATTTACATACGGTAAATGATAGCGTTTAGCTGATTTTCCAAATCCAATAAAGCCCATTGTTAATGTCATATTCTTCAACTTCCTTGCTTATAAAATTTTGTTTCTATTTTTATTATATATTTTTATTATTAAAAGTATATAGTTTTGATTTTAAATATATATAATAAATAAAAAAAGTCGGGATACAAATCATTTCGATTTTCATCCCGACTTTTTTACTTTAAGTTATGAACCTATAAATTTAAACATTGCTTAAGAGCTATTAGATCACACTCTTATTGATACATATAAGAACGTGTCATCGGAATTGTATCGTTAATACCTTTTGTAAATACAAATTGATGTAAATCAATATTACCTGTAAAGAACGAAGCTGCACATGCATTTAAATATAAACGCCACATACGAATGAATCGCTCATCTTTCGTTTTGCGAACTTCCTCCAGTACGTTTTCAAAATTTTGAGCCCAATGTTGTAATGTTTTCCCGTAATGTCTACGTAAGCTTTCCACATCAACAATGAAAAATTGTTCATTTGTCATGTTCGTGATTAATTCATTAACAGCAGGAACATATCCACCTGGGAATATATATTTTTCAATCCAACCATTCGTAGCACCACCATTAGCCGGAGAAGTAATACAATGAAGAAGAGAAATCCCACCATCGTTTAGCAGTTCATTCACTGTCTCAAATTATTGCGTAATGTTGTCTTTTCCTACATGTTCAATCATACCTACACTAACAATTTTATCAAATTTAAGATTCTTAATATCACGGTAATCAAGTAAGGATACTTCAACTAAATCTGTAAGTCCCTCTTGTTTAATTCGCTCGGAAGTTTTTGCATATTGTTCCTCACTTAACGTTACTCCCATCGCTTTTACACCGTACTGCTTAGCGGCAGCTGTAATGAGCTCACCCCAACCACAACCAATGTCTAATAACGTATCACCTTTTTGAAGGTTCAACTTTTTCAAAATATGATTCACTTTATTATGCTGAGCTGTCGTTAAAGAATCTTGCTCATTTTGGAAATACGCACAAGAATACGTCATCGTTTCATCAAGCCACAATTTATAGAAATCGTTCCCAATATCATAATGATGAGCAATATCATCTTTATTTTTTTGTTTTGAGAAATTCCATTTACTTTTGGAATATTGCAACTTACTATCACCTAAAAAGCTATCCTGCCTTTTATAAATAGATTGAATTGCTTTTTCAAGGTTACCCTTTATTTCAAGGTCCCCATTCATATATGCTTCACCGAATGCAATAGAAGGACCCTTTGCAAGCTCTTTTTTTGAAAGCGGCTTATGGAATGTTACATGAAATTGAGGTTCCCCTTCTCCATATTGGATTGTTTCTCCATTCCAAAGTGTAATTTGAACTGGATCTGAAAAAAGATTTTTAAGTATTTTTTTATAAAAAAGTTCTTCAACCATATAAACATCTCCTACTAAAAAAATTGAACAAAAAACTATTCTAGTTAATAAGTCTTTTTGAACATAGCTTAAAACCGTTATGGCTTCTTGCTACGAGTGTCATTATAAAACGGTTATATTATGAAGCATAGTACGTACTTTAAAGTGATGAAGGCACTTTTAAGTACCTATGATGAATGATAAATTAAACATTCACCCTACTAAAACAGCTGCTGATATGGTATAGACCCTTACTTTTCACCATAGTAACTTTCTAACGTTTTATACTGAAAAAACACCACCTCTTCATGGGGTGGTGTTTTCAATATTACATATATAGATTTCACTTAACTTTACCATTTTTTCTATCTATGCATCGTTCTCCCCATACTGTTAATTGGTTTAATACATTTTGTAAAGACCAACCATAATCAGTTAAGGAGTATTCTACCCGAGGTGGAATTTCTGTATAGATTTTACGTGTAATCACACCATCTTCTTCTAACTCACGTAATTGCTGAGTCAACATTCTAACAGAAATTTCAGGAATCAAACGTTGCAACTCACTCGTTCTCTTTGTCCCTTTCGTTAAGTGACATAAAATAACGACCTTCCACTTTCCCCCGATAATTTCTAAAGTTGCTTCTATCGGTATATTATATTGTTTCACCCGTGCTCCTCTCCTTTTTTCTAAATTTCTTCTCTATTGTTGCGTAAAAACAAATAATTTTCTATACGGCACATTTTAGTTCCTACAGCACAAAAAAGTACCTATATTACCAAAAAGTAATTATGCTGCTTAAAAAATCTCCCTATATATACATGACAAAACAACAAGAAAAAAACGAACATATTTTTGTTCGTTTTTTCCTTGTTTATTCAGCTGCTGTTATGAGCATAGATGTGTTCCTATTCTTGTCGAGATGATTTTCTCCCCAGTGACAAAGAGAATCGAGTATAGAATCTAAAGAATGACCGTAATCAGTTAAAGAATACTCTACTTTTGGCGGCACTTGATTATACACTTTTCTCTCGATTACACCATCTTCTTCTAATTCACGTAATTGTTGTGTTAACATCTTTTGTGTAATACCAGACATTAATTGTTTTAATTCGCACGTTCTCTTTTTGTCTTTCTTCAAATGACAAAGGATAACTACTTTCCACTTCCCACCGATAACCTCTAAAGTCGCCTCTACAGGAATATTGTATGTTTTCATATAAAAATCTCCTTTAATAATGTTATAAGGCAAGTAAGCTAAAGATTTAAATATTACTTTTAAGTATCTATAGCACCTTAAAGTACGTACTTTTTATTGTGTTAAACATGTTTCATAATAGCATACGTAAACAGTAACTGAGTAGTACGGCACTAAAAAGTACCTGTATTACTTTTTAGTATCTATATCACTTTAAAGTACGTACTTTTCATTATGTAAAATACATTTCATAATAGCATTTGTAAGAGTTGAGTGAGTCATGCAGTATTAGAAATTACATTTTAGTACCGTACTTTAAAGTGCGTACTTTTTTAGCTGTTTCAATACTTTTATCATGCATTTTGTCAGACGATGAAATGACATGTTTTCATTTTCACATCCATTCACAATGATTTATTAATTTTTAAATACATTTTAGGAGGATATCTATAATGAGTAAATTACTAAAAGAAAAAATTGGTTTTGGTACAGCACCACTAGGAAATATGTACCGTAATATCCCAGAAGAAGAGGCAATCGCTACAGTGGATGCTGCTTGGGAGAATGGCGTTCGTTACTTTGATACAGCTCCACTTTATGGATCTGGTTTAGCAGAAATTCGTCTTGGTGAAGCACTATCAAAAAGAAATCGTGATGATTACTTTTTAAGTACAAAAGTAGGTCGAACGATTTCAGATGAACTAGAAGATCCATCTGCACGTGATTTAGGTGAAAAAGGCGGACTGTTCGAATTTGGTCGTAAAAATAAAATGATCAATGACTACAGCGCAGATGCAACACTTCGCTCTATCGAGCAAAGTTTGAAACGTTTAAAAACAGATCGACTAGACTTTGTTTTCATTCATGATTTAGCACAAGACTTTTATGGTGATGAGTGGATTTCACAATTTGAAATTGCTCGAACAGGAGCATTCCGTGCGCTAACACGCTTACGTGAAGAAGGCGTCATTAAAGGCTGGGGACTTGGAGTAAACAAAGTAGAATCGATTGAACTTATGCTTGATTTAGAAGAAGCGAAGCCAAATATCTCCTTACTAGCTGGTCGTTATTCATTACTAGACCACGAGCGTGCATTGCAACGAGTAATGCCAGCAGCTGTAAAGCATAATATGGATATTGTCGTTGGTGGCCCATATAGCTCAGGTATTCTTGCTGGAGGTGCTCACTTTGAATACCAAAAAGCATCACCAGAAATTATTGCAAAAGTTGAGAAAATCAAAGCTCTTGCAGATCGTCACGAAATCAGCATCAAGGCTGCTGCATTACAATTTTCATTAGCAAATCCAGCAGTTGCTGCCGTTGTTCCTGGTGCAAGTAAACCGGAACGTATTGCAGAAGACCAAACTGCATTAAGCACAGTAATTCCAGCAGCATTCTGGGAAGAAATGCGCGAACAAAAACTAGTAGCACCTAATGCACCACTACCAATCAACGTAAAATAATTTGAAACCTTAATCAGTAGGGTCATCCCCCACTGATTATTTGCTCGCAAATATCGAGATAAAAAGGAGCGTAATGAACATGGCACATACTACTACATCTATGGAAATTTTCGGTTCACCTGAACAAGTATGGCAATTAATCGGAGGTTTCAACTCCCTTCCAGACTGGTTACCTTATATACCTAGCAGTAAATTAACTGAAGGCGGTCGTGTACGTCATCTAGCTAATCCAGATGGTGATACGATTATAGAGCGCTTAGAAGTATTCAATGATAAGGAACGCTACTACACGTATTCAATCATGAATGCACCATTCCCAGTCACTAATTATCTATCTACAATCAAAGTTAAAGAAGGTACCGAAAGTAACACATCGTTAGTAGAATGGTCTGGTACTTTCACTCCTGTAGAGGTTAGTGATGAAGAGGCAATTAATCTGTTTCATAGCATCTACAGCGATGGACTGAAGGCATTGCAACAAGCATTTTTAGATTGATCTACTAAAAACAATGAAAAGCAGAGCGATATCGCTTTGCTTTTCATTGTTTTTAGGTATATGAAATTATATCGACGATTTTTCAATTATATCGATCACAATTTGAAATATATCAACGATTTTTTCAATATATTGACGTTTCGACAAAGGATATCGACTTACCGACAAATAACGACGTTTCAGCACTATAAAAACAGCAAAGCATCCAGTGCTTTGCCGCTTATCAAATTACTTTTTACGTATGAAACAACTTTCCTTCTACCGCCTTAATATATCTTTCAGCAGAACGTTCAACTGCCTCATTTGCATTTTCTTTTACTACTCGATGAAAAGCGTTGTATAAACGATTAAACTGTAACGGCTTCACTCGATTCACCATTTCTTCCACTTTTTTCGCTGGTAATGGAATCAAGTTTGGATAGCTGTACATGAAGCTTACCCATCGTTCATCCGCTACAACTTGAATAATATCACCTGTTAACAAAATTCCTTTTCCATCATTACCTTCTTCCCAATGTAATACAGATCCTCCTTTGAAATGGCCTCCTAAACGATGGATGACCAATCCATCAGCTAATTGTAAAGACTCACCAGACCAATAAATAATACGACTACTCGGGCGCATTACCCATTCTTTATCATCTTCGTGTATATAAATTGGTACATCGAACGTCTCCGCCCATTCTACTTGTGTTGAATAATAATGAGGATGAGACAATGCAATCGCATCTAATCCGCCAAGCTCTTTTATCTTCTCAATTGTCGTTTCATCTAAATAAGTAATACAGTCCCATAGTAAACGATATGATTCTGTTTTCACTACAAATGCCGTTTGCCCGATTGCAAACTCTGGTTTTGTCGTAATACTATAAAGCCCATTTTCTTCTTCAATTATTTCATTTTTGTATGTATCATCTGTTTGCAAGTTTTCTAAAGTCGTCCAAGACTGCCCTTTCGGATTAACATATTGCCTCTCTTCATCACAAATATGACAACTCACCGGTTCTTCTACACTCGCTGCATACTGCACACCACACGTTGTACAAACGAAATTTTTCATCATAATTCCCCCTATCCCTATTTCTTTATTAAGCTGATTTTTGTTGGTAATGATCTGCTTTTTTATTTTCAATTAACAAACTTATAAAAGTAAGGAAATAGACAACTGTAACCGATAATGGAATTACAGTAAATCCTTTTTCTGCAAAAAGAATCCCGCAAACTGACGTTACAAATACAGTCCCTACTGACAATAAACCATAACTTTTACTTTCATAAATCCATACGTACGGGATAAAATGAACACCTATTAACATTGCTACTACAAAAGGTAACCATTCTGGAAATTGAAAATAGGCAAGTAATACAAGCGGAATATTCAATACATTTATCCCACCAATTAATCCTGCCAAAACCCCTAACGGATTTCCTTTCGCAAACATATCAATTTTCAATATAGCACCTATCATTAAGCCAAAAGGAAATACACAACCCATACCGATTAAATATACCCATACCACTTGTTTTTCAGAAAGAACAAAACCCGTTATACTCATAACTATCCAAAATAAAACGCCAGCTAATATAATTGGCAAGCCCCTCTTCGTTTTTATTGCTAAATCCTTTTTCGCTTCTGAAACATTCATCTCACCATCTCCCCCAAAATATTTGTATTATAAAGTCACCTCAACCTCGTCCATCCAATACCGCCAAGCTACTAAATAATCTTCTAAATCTTTCGGGTGGTGCCTTAAACACGTATCTATACGCAAATATAAGCAAATAACTATTTCTTCATATAACTCACTGTCTTTTTTATGAAATACACATTGTTTCATCACATAATCAATCGTTTCTTTCGTTAAATCTTCCGGAGTTGAACAGAACGCATAAATTAAATCGTATATAGGATCTCCTAACACTGGTAAAGGATCAATTACACCGTGCAGCTTATTTCCTTGAAATATACAATTATGGAATCCAAGATCACCATGCAATAAAAATGGCTGATTTATTTCAGCGTCCCTCTTTGCTAATTTAAGAACAATTCTATACTCTTCTTTACTTATGTAACGTCTTACATTTTCATAAGCTTCCATCACATTTTTCGTTAAAAATTCATTCCAAGATTGAACCGGACTTTCTTTCCATCCCCAACCATCTATATCTGAAACTATTTCATACTTATTAATAACTTCATTTACAAGAGTACTAAGCGTAATTCGTTTATGTCCCTGTTTGCACGAAGTACTACCTTCAAGGAAAGAATACACAATATATGTATGTAAAGGTTCCTTATACAAAAGATTTGAAAATATAGCGTTTCCCTCATAAAAAGAAAGAAAATTAGCTTCTTCACGTATTACTTCCGCTTTATTCAGCTTTACAACGTATTTTCCATCCAACAAATATACAGTACTTGTCGTTCCTCCATTCAACACTTTTATGCTATTTGGATAACGTGAAATAACTTCCTCCTTAACTAGTTGTGTAGCGATTACTGAAATGTCCATTCCCTCACCCTTTAATTCCGAAGATTCCTTCAATTCAAAAGACAACTTTACTATTATTTGACAAACGAATAGGAAACCCCTTCCAAAATCATAATATAACAAAAATTCATTCACTTTTACATTTCAAAAATAAGGAAATACTAACAACAACGTTACATACATATAGGAGGACACTATGAAACCTGAATTTTTAAAAGCTGTACATGATGCCATCGGAAATGTCGAACACATTCATATAGAGGAAAGTGGTGCCGACAGCTTACTTATCCATCATGATGATGCACAGCAGTTAAAACAAGTCGCTGAAACGTTAGAAAACAACAATTTCCGCTCTGCTTTAAGAACAACTGGAGATGCTTCGTATATTGAAGTATTGAACAGATAATGAAAGTCCGGACGTATTCCGGGCTTTCTTTTTATATTGAAACTTCAAACTCTTTCACATACACCGCTGTTCCCGCAATATCAATTTGTAAATTCTCATTTTCTACATCTTTCGTTACATATACCGTTACACGACCATCTTTATTCATTTCCTGTCCTTGTTCAACGATTAACTCCATTTCATGATTAAAATCTTTCTCCAAATACGTCGCATAATACGCTCCCATTACACCTGAAGCTGTTCCTGTCACTGGATCTTCAATCGTTCCAGCATAAGCTGATGAGAAATGACGCCCATGCATTTGCACCTGTTCATCATAAGTTTCTAAACAAACTGGATGAATAGAAGCATTAGGTATTTCTTTTAATACGGATGGGAATGCATCATTATGAGGTCTCATTCTCTCACATGCATCTAGATTTTTAATCGGTACAATTACAGTCCAGTTCCCCGTACTTCCATATACAATTGGTAAACTTACATCTAAATCATTTTCTTCTAAACCAATACTATGAGCTAATGCTTCTGTTGAACCTGCAAAATCTTTAAACTGAGGTGCTGCCTGCCCCATTTTAATAAAGGTTTCTTCATTTTCATTTACAACTATTTGTATCGGTAAAATCCCGGCCTTCGTTTCAATCGTAAGGTTTGCTTTCTCTTCTAATAAACCTCTTTCACGCAAGGCATATATAGTCCCAACTGTCCCGTGTCCACATAAATCCATTTCATAACCAGGTGTAAAATAACGCATTCTTATATCTGCTACTTCTGAAGAAAGAACGAAAGATGTTTCGTTAAATCCAACTTTTTCAGCAGTACGCTGCATCTCCCCTTCTGTTAATCCATCCGCCTCTAATACAACACCTGCTGGATTCCCCATATTTGGTTTATTCGTAAATGCATCGTAATGAAATACCTTTATAGTCTTCATTTTCTTTTCTCCTAATCTTCTTTAAAAATTTTATAATAAAGCTCTATCTCCGTTTTCAACGAACAATTATTCCTCCAAAATATCCTCTGCATCTTTTCATTTGAAGTATGTGTACTTCCGATATAATAAGTAGCCCCCATTTTCTTTAACATATGCAACGATTGAAGATGCATATGGGAAGCAATTCCTTTCTCGCGATAATAAGGCATTACCCCAAAATAAAATAATCGTCCTTCACTTTCTGTTCCAGTTTCTATATGCGGTATGGACATACCAATCGGCTCATTTTTATCATAAAAAACAATACATGACTTTTCCCAGCCCTTACCTAACTCTGTTTGCACTGAATAAAAATGCTCATCGATAGTTAAAATTGAAGTTTGATTCCCTGAACCCGACATACATTGTTCCCAAATATATTTAAATTCTTTTTCCGATAACGTTCCTTCTGCTATTGATCGATATGTATATTGTCTTTCAGGCTCTTCTACATTGTTCAATTCTCTACATACTTCTATCTTTGCGGCATACAAAGAAAAACCGGCATCAAGTAACACTCTCACACTTGAGTTATAACTACTAAACCTTTTGTTTAATACAATACTTGCTCTTTTTAACTCCAAATTAAAACAAACCTCTTCAAATCTACTTATCTTTTCTTTATATATTTGTACGTTATACAAAACATCTTCTTCTATTTCTTCAATCGTTACTGCATTTGGTAAGCCATTTAATACTTTTTTAGAAGGGCCAAATAGATTCTGAATGATTGCAAGAGCGTATATCACCACTTCAATTCCCCCACACCAGGCTCAATAAACTTCCCTGAAATATCCTCATTTGAATCTATTACCCAATCATATATATTTTTTGCTCCTTCAGCCGGAGTCATATTCGCATCAAAGGCACCAATATCAGTTTTTAATTTTCCTGGGTGAATGGCAGTTACACGAATTCCTTTATTCTCAAACTCTTGTTGTAAGCAGAGTGTTAACATATTTTGTGCAGCTTTAGCAATTCGATATGAATATGAGAACTGGCCTTGCGGAAACTCTTTGTTCGCCATTTTATGTAATGATCCTAATCGAGAGGACACATTTATTATTCTCGGATGATCCGATTTAGCTAACGCCACATATGTACCTTTTACAGCCCGAATTACACCTAAGCAATGAATATTAAATAAGTCCGTTAACTCTTCTGAATTTGTATGTAAAATCTCAGTCTCCTTCCCAGTAATGCCAGCGTTATTTATAACTAGATCAACATACTCTGTATATTCCTCAAGCTGCTTCTTAATTTGCTCCGTACTCTCATCAGCCGATAAGTCTGCCAATATAGGAAAACATCTACCACTAAACATTTGCTTCAATTGCGTTACCGCAACCTCAGTTCTAACTAATGGATAAACGATATGCCCATTTTCATGAAATACTTTTACTAACTGTAACCCTAACCCGCGGCTGCCACCTGTAATAAACACTCTCATATATTCATCTCCTTATTTTTATAATAAATAAGAAAATCCATCCACTTACCATTCTCCAAAGAAAACGCCTCTCTCTTGCATTCAAATGAAAAGCCTGCTCTTTCTGCAAGACGCACTGATGGCTCATTATCAACACGTATATGTAATTCGATTCTATGAAAATGAAGACTATTAAAAAATAACGATATCGCAGCTTTCACACTTTCAATACCGTATCCATTTTTCCAATATTGATTATGTATGGCATACCCCATCATCGCCCACTGATAGTCCATACGTAAAATTTTTATAAGCTCTAGCTTTCCAATATTAGCTCCGTCTTCTTTACGAAAAATGCCTAATACATACATCTCATCTCGATGTGCTGCTTCATCAAAACCTCTTATCCATTCCGTGAACCATTCTTTTGTTGATGATGCCATAACTTGATAACCATCGTCATATTTATACTGAGATGGTAGCCTCTTATTAAATCCATATAACCAACTTTCATAATCATCTTTTTGAAATGGACGGATAATGAGTCTCTCTGTCTCTACTTGTAATAGCGGTAGCTTCATTTACATCTCATCCCTCGATTATTAATTGAATATTCTTTATCATCTTACACAAAATACAAAATCTAGTAAATTATTATGTTTTTGATAGACAAAAACCCAGTCATGCTTTATACATAACTGGGTTCTTCATTGTTTAATAACATTTTTATTTCACAAGAACTACATCCCTTAATTCTCTCTTCAACACTTTCCCTAAAGCGTTTTTCGGTAACTCTTCTACGAATACCACTTCTGGTATTTTATAACTTGCTAATTTCTCCTTACAATACTGAATAATACTTTCTTCTGTTAATGTTCTTTCGCTATCTTTCACAATGTAAGCTCTTGGAACCTCTCCCCAAAAGTCATCTGGAACTCCAACTACTGCAACTTCTAAAACACCATGTATTTCATGAATAACATCTTCTACTTGATCTGGATATACGTTGTCACCACCGCGTATAATAACGTCTTTATATCTTCCCATAATATGCAAGAATCCATCGTCATCTAACATGCCAGCATCGCCCATGTTAAACCAATTATCCTTTACTACCTTCTTTGTCGCCTTTTCATTATTCCAATATCCTTTAAACATGTATGGACTTCTTACGTGAATCTCCCCAACTTCATTAGTTGTTAGTTCATGTCCTGTTTCTGGATGAACAATTTTCACCTCTACATTTTTCAAGGTTTTCCCTACAGAAGACATCTTTTCTTTTCCCATCATTGGATGCCATGAAGTTACAACCCAACCTTCTGTACTACCATAGCCTTGCACCATATAGATTCCTTTTTCCATATATTTTTGGATAAGCGTTTCTGGCACTTTTGTTCCACCGCTTTGTGCTACTTTAAAGGTTGAAATGTTACGTTCTTTTTTATTTAGTTCATCAAGCATGTAGCTATAAACAGCCGGGAATGCAAGCATCGTAGTAATTTTCTCTTCTTCAATCTTATCCCAAATAAGAGTAGGATTCGAATCAGCTAAGAAAATCATCGTAACACCATGATAAATACAATTTAAAATAGAAAGCACGCCACTCATATGAAACAATGGATGCACGGATAAAAAGCGTTCACCTGCTGGAATTTCCCTTTGCCCCGCAATCTCAGCAAAATAATGATGTAAGTTTTTATGTCCGATTACGCATGCTTTTGCCTGTCCAGTTGTTCCGGAAGTAAATAAGTAAATTGCATCATCCTCTTCATGCACTTCTACGTTCGGTTCTGTAATTGGCTGTTCTTGCAATTCTAATTCAAATGAACCAAAGCCTTCTTTTGTCGTTTTAATTACATAAGAAATTTCTTTAACGGCATCAATTTTTAATAAAACTTCACTAAATTCTTCATCAATAACTAATACTTTTAATTTCGCTTCTTTTACAATCGTTTCTAGTTCATAAACAGTAAGCTGATGATTTAGCGGAATAAATACCGCTCCAATTTTTAAGCTTGCCATCATAATACTTGGAAATGGGTGATTATTTTTGCAAAGGATTCCTATACGATCGCCTCTTTGCACACCGTTTTGTAACAAATACTGTGCAAGCTGATTTACTCGTTCATTATACTGCTGAAACGAATACCTTTTCTCTCCCCCTACAAGCGCTTCCAAATTTGGTGATTGCATTGCTCTTTTTTGTAATAATTGTCGCATCGTTCTCAAGTAAAACTCCCCTTTATATATGTTAGGTTTTTTATTTTACCAGATTAACTATTAATTTACTAAAGATTACACTTAGTGAATATAAAACAAACAAAAAAACAGCCATCTACTTAACAAGTAAATGGCTGTTTCTCCTTATATATTAGAATACTTCTTGTTCATCACATATTGCACATACTCAGGCGCACTTTTATCAATCTCTTCATCACTTAGTTTATATTCCGCACCATATAAATAAAATGAAGGTATAAATTCCATACCTGTATATAGGCATGTAGCTTGGAATGGTTTCGTCAAGTCATCCATTGTGATTCCGCTATTGTTATAGTCTTTTTCTAATCCACCTATAGAAATAGCTACACCAAACTCTTTTCCCTTCACTTTATCCCCTTTTGATCCGTACGCAAATCCATATGTTAATACATCATCAAACCATTTTTTTAATAATGGTGGTGAGCTGTACCAGTAAAGCGGAAATTGAAATATATATCTGTCGTGTTCTACTAACAGTCTTTGTTCCTTTTCAATATTAAATTCCCAATTTGGTGCCGCTTTATATAATTCATGCACCGTAATTTCATCCGAATGTTTCTCAAGTTCTTCTATCCATCTTTTATTAATTTGTGATTTTTCAATATCAGGGTGTGCTACAATTACAAGTGTTCTCATCATTTTCCATCCCCTTTATAAATTAATCAATCCTTTACGTATTAGTATGAATGAGTTACATATAATTGAAAAGTACGTACTTTCAGGTACTATAGGAACCTTGAGGTACCTTTGGAGGTGTTATATGAATCAAAATGATGACTGCCCAATTGCAACGACACTCGATGTAATCGGCGGAAAATGGAAAGTTTATATTTTATGTGTTTTGATGGATGGAAAAATGCGAACAAATGAAATTAAACGAGAAATTCCAAACCTTACACAAAAAGTTCTTACACAACAACTTCGGCAACTTGAAGCTGATGGGATTATCCATCGTACCGTATATCAAGAAGTACCACCAAAGGTTGAGTACACACTAAGTGAGCACGGAAAATCTTTAATGAAAATTATGGATGAACTATTTGAATGGGGAAAAGGTCATCAAATCAAAAGATTACATGACTAACAAAATATTACCGTCTTTATTAAATCTTCTACATTCATATTAGTATTTTAATATTTCTACTGAAATTTTAAAATAGAGATACTCCAACAGCTCGTAATTTAGAATCCCAAATCTTTCAGAAGTAAAAATCAATAACATTCATCTATAGATACTCTTTATAACAAAAGTATCCTATACTTTTCACCTGATATTTAATTCAGACACTTTTATTGATCATCGCTAATCTTTTAAAATATCCCCCTATGGATGTATCCTTTTGCGAATTATAGCAACAACAAATAAAAATTACCGGTATAATAATCTGAAGGGGAATGTGCACAAATATCGGGACTTTCTTCAATCCTAGTTCTACATGCTCCATATAATTAGCCGTAATCATAAGCGATAAAGGGACTCCACTCGTGTGCGAATTCAAGAAAACCTAAACCACCTATCCCCTAAAGAATTTAGGGAATAGATGGTTTAGGTTTTTTGATATGTGTCCTGTTTTCGGGATTCACTTCATATAAAGTAACATCTTTAATAATGATTATTTTAATACCACTCTTTGTCTTAACTGTCACCCTAGTAACTGGGCGATGGAGTTTCTTTTTTTGGGAGCTTACTGCCTAGTTTTATAAGTCGGATAACAACTTCCATCGCTTTTTTAAAATTACTACAGTAGACAAAACACTTTGCAAAGAGTGTCTGTACAAGGCGTTTTTTTACATATATTTACCAAATAGCGTTTTTATTAAAAAACTTCTCACATTTAAATTGGACAAGCATATTTTATTATATAGGGAATCCCTACTCATAGAAAACTACCTTTCTAATCTAAGAGCACGCATATATGTGTGCTCTTAGACTGTTTACAATGAAATAAAGAATTTATTAATTCACTATTGGAAAAGCACCCATAATAATATCTTTATACTTATCTAATGTTTTTCGATTTTTTATAAAACTATATTATTTTGGAGTTGGTTAATACGTTGCAAAAAACTGACCGTGTAATCATTATGGTCCCTCCATTTTCACAAGTGTTTGTTACATTTTACTCATCATCAGGAGAACTTCTTTCATCAAAAGTCTTATCTAATACCTCTCCCTACCCTGTATCAATGTATGCACTTAATGAAATTGAAAGCGACTTATTTGAAATCGAGTTAAAACCACTACTACGTCATTAAAACTACGAATAGTGGAAAGGCCTTTACAACTCCCACAAGGAACTGCTGCAGACACGCTATATCGCATTAACTACACACTTACTATGTAAATTCTTCTAAGGAACTCCATTTTAGTTTCCAAGGAAACTAAAATGGAGTATAATTATATACGTACAATAGATAGCATTTACAAATCTATTTACATTTTTTTTCATTAGCTCTTAATCACTTAAATAAATGGAGGGCATGATATGGAAAATTATTATGATGTAGCGGTAGTTGGTGGTGGTCCAGTTGGACTTATGACAGCATGTGAATTAGCTATTCAAGGTATAAACGTTGTCGTTTTGGAGAGAAGAGTGGATCGCATACGAAATTCTAGAGCACTAACACTACACCCCCGCTCACTGGAATTGATGGCCATGAGAGGCATTGAAAATCGATTTTTATCTAGAGGAAAGAAATTAGATACAAGTCATTTTGCTGCCTTAGATACAAGATTAAACTTTAAAAATTTAGATACTGATTTTCCGTATACACTGTTTATTCCCCAATCTATTACAGAAGAAATATTAGAAGAACGTGCATTGGAATTAGGTGTAGACATTAAACGTGGGCATACTCTGAAAGACTTAAAACAGTATGAAACATTCGTACAACTAGAAATAGAACAAAGAGAAACAATATATAAAATAGAAGTTCCATATGTAATAGGAGCTGACGGAGCAAGAAGTGTAGTTCGTGAATTATCAAATATACCGTTTAATGGAACAAACACAACAACTACTGCTATATTAGGTGATATTATTTTAGAAGATATACCAGATACTCCATTTTTATCTACTTCTAATATAAATGGGATATTAATGATGGTGCCTATTGCACCTGATGTAATTCGTTTTGCAATTGTTGATCCTAAGAATCAGGCAATACCCGTTCATGTTGCTGTTACAGAAAAAGAGTTTATAGATAGTATTTATAGGATTACAGGTGAACATATTCAAATTAAGAGCACATTATGGCTTTCTCGTTTTGGCAATGCAACCAAACTAGCAAATACTTATCAACATAAGCGTGTATTTTTAGCAGGTGATGCAGCACATATTCATTTCCCTGCTGGAGGACAAGGCTTGAATGTAGGTCTACAAGATGCTTTTAATATAGGATGGAAATTAGGACTCGCAATAAAACACAAAAAATATGAAAGTCTATTAAAAAGTTATCATATTGAACGACATGCTGTGGGAAAACAATTTTTCAAAGAAGTACAAGCGCAAGAACAATTAATGATAAACTTTTCAAACGCAGGAATGGAATTAAGAGAGTTATTTTCGCACTTACTTACATACCCCGAGATAAATAACGATTTATCTGAAAGAGTAAGTGGTTTAGGGGTTAGGTATTCGTCGATGCACGATATAGAAAGGCATCCATTGATAGGAAAAAGATGTACAAATCTCACTATTTCTTCTCAAAATAAGAAAAGTTATAAACTCTTTGAATTAATGCAGGATGGTAAATTTATTTTATTAATACACCCTTCTTATATAGATAAGATAAATAAAATGAATATTGATTCGCACATAAAGGTGATAGTAGGAGAAATACAAGATTCCAAGTTGCAAAATATAGATACCGTTTTGATTCGACCGGATGGTCACATAGCCACCATTGAATATACCAAGATAGATAACTGCGAATAGTCCGGAAAAATAATTATCCATTGTATTAGTGATACAAAATAAATTCATTTTTATAAAACGAAAAGAATCCTATTTATTTAAGATTCTTTTCGTTTTGCCCATCTCACTATTTATAAAAACATGTCTACAAGGTAAGAAACACTAAATTTACAGTTAACTATAAAATTTCGTTCCGAAGGACTACAAAAAAACCCCACCTATATACTCCCATGTTCAACAATATTTGTCTCTATTTCATATAAAGTAATATAAGCATCCAAAAAGATAAAACACCAAGTATAGCAAGCACTATTCGAGTAGATAGTACCCTTACTTCAAAATTGGTTTTCTTGGATGGTTCAGGATATGCAATTACATAAATCCCTTTTAGTAGTGCGAGCCATGCAATAAGTGTAATGAGTCCCTGCCAATTAAGTGTCCAAACATTATGCAGGATAACAGTACCTAATCCTAGGAAAATTGATAGAAAGCCATACATAATTCCAAATCCCCTGTCTTCTACCACTAATTTTTTCAGTTCACGTAGTACAGATGGTCGCACAAAAAGTATTCCTGTGATGATAACCGTTACCCATCCCCCAAAAAAACCTAAAAAAAGGCTTACCTCCATTATTATTCCACTCCTTTCAATTACATTTATATTTCAGTTATTTTCCCTTTAGTATTAGATCTATAGATGAAAAAACTAAAAATGTAACTTTGGAGTAAAGTCGTACTCTTTATAAAATATTTCATGTGTACATAAATGAACCTTCATCTTACTAATTTTTAATAAAATAATATTAAATTTAACAAGGTGAAGATCATACAATATTATTAAATAAAATAATCTAATTAAGAAGTATAACAAATTAATAATCAGGCTAAATACAACTTATGTTAGTAAGAAAATCACATACACTTACACAAATTACTTTTGTATAACATCTTAAAAATTGTAGTCACAGAATTGCTTTAGCATTCTCTTCTTAATGTCTAGACAGTCAGCATTTAAACTAAACATGCTAATATTGATTTTGTGCGATTGTCAGTTACCTCATAATAAATTTCTAATCCTTTCCGAGTACCTGTAACCATTTTAGCAGCTTTTAGTTTAGATAAATGTTGACTAATTGTACTTTGAGGCATTTCCAAATCCCCATACATTGTTGTTACATTAGTAGGACCTTTTGAAAGCATTATTTTCACTAAGGATAAACGAACAGGATGCGCCAATACCTTTAGTACTTCAGCGATTTCTTCAAACATTTCTTTTTGTTCTTTCATCTTATTTCTCCCCTTTTATATACATATTTATGTTATCCATATATATAATTCGAAGGTATATACGATTTTATGTCCGTCATTTAAAAAAAATATAAAAAAACTTTTTCCCGAAACTAAAGGAGTAACTTAACATAATGGCTCACTATCAGTACCCCTATAGATACAGACGTATCTACTCTACACTCAGCTCACTAAAATCAATAAAAAAGAGAGCAGATAACCTGCTCTCTTAAGATGCCTCCTTATGTTCCGTGGAATGTTTTACACTTCCCATTCTCTTTAACTTATTCCACCCTACCGCTACTCCTCGAATCGATGAGAATATAGATTTAACGACAACATAAGTCATAAATTGACGATAAATAAAGCGTTGTAAAATTAACCATACTAATGGTTTCGGATTCTCTTCCTCTAATTTAAATGCAAACAGAGATGCGAGAAGATCCATTAAAAAGAATACAAAATAAAATCCTAAAACTTTTAGTGGATTATTACTAAATAGTCCCACAATCATTAATATATCTGCAAAAGGAGCAATGAATTGCAGAACATATTGGAATAACCACATATTTGGCAATGCGATAAATCCTAATGTTTTATGCTTTGAATTACATAACGCTTTTCGATGTTTCCAAAGACATTGAAGTGTACCATATGACCAACGATATCGCTGTTTAATGAGACTTTTCACATCTTCAGGTGACTCCGTAAAAGCGTAAGCCTTTTCTTCATATACAATTCTATGTCCTTGACGTAAAAATGTAATAGTAAGATCTGTATCTTCTGCTAACGTATCTTCGCTTAAATATCCAGATTCAACTACATTCTTCTTACGCCACGCCCCAATAGCTCCTGGAACTACTGTAATACAATTTAACTCATCAAAAGCTCTACGTTCTAAATTAAACCCTGTAATATACTCAACATGTTGCCAAGTAGTTAACAAGTTTCGTCTATTCCCCACTTTGACATTACCTGAAACTGCTGCTACATTCTGATCTTCAAAGTGTCTAACCATTAGAGAAATGGCGTCTTGCGCAATAATAGTATCCGCATCTAAAGTGACAATGATCTCTCCTCGCGATTGTTGAAATCCTAGGTTTATTGCCGATGATTTCCCGCCGTTTTCTTTCTGAATGAAACGAACTTTAGGGTGTTTATAAAATGTTTCTTGTATTACTTTTGACGTACCATCTGTCGATCCGTCATCCACAACAATAACTTCAAATTCTCTATAATTACTATCCAAAATTGAGCGAATCGTCTTAGCTATCACCTTTTCTTCATTATATGCTGCTATGACAACACTAACAAAAGGTTGATAGGACGAATTAATATAGCGAGATAGCGTTTTTCTTTTCTGCTTCCATGCAAAATAAATTAAGAATAAGAATCGAAAAATACCTAATCCAATAGCAACATAAAAAATAGTTGTTAATATATGTTTAAAATATCCCGCCCCTGAAAAGACAGCTTTATTGTAAAGTAAATATTGCTTACCCTCAGAAGAAACAGGAGGCATAATTTCATCTCGTTCTTTATTCATTAAATCTGAAATTGTTACAAAACTATATCCATGCTTTTTAAGGTCTTTGATAATGATTGGCAGCGCCTCTACTGTATGGGTACGATTCCCTCCCGCATCATGGAGAAGAATAATATTTCCCTCTCCCTTATAAACGGGATTAAGAGCACGCTTTACTAATTCATTTGTTGATGGTGTTGCCCAGTCTTCAGGATCAACTTTTTCCGCTACCATTGTATAGTTCATATTTTGCGCACGTAAAATAGGCAATATTTCATTTGACGAATCTGGGTTAGCATCGGCTTCATATGGTGGTCTAAATAAAACCGTAGAATGTCCAGTTACTTCCTGAATTAAACGTTGCGTCGTATTAAGTTCTACTTTTGTTCGTAGTAAAGACGTATCAGCTATGTTAGGATGCTTGAAAGTATGATTACCAATTTCATGCCCCTCATCGTATATTCTTTTTACAATACTAGGATTTAGTTGCGCGTTTTCACCAAGTACAAAAAAAGCAGCTTTTATTTTATTCTCTTTTAATATATCTAAAATTTCTGGCGTATATTTCGGGTCTGGTCCATCATCAAATGTTAATACTACTTGTTTCCCCTTTGGTTTTCCATATCGTTGCACTTCGTATGCAGATGGTAAGGATTGATATACTTCATCTGTAAGATAACCATCTTTGCCTACTTTAAAATCTCTCAATCCATTTTGCTTTTCATTCTCAATCTGTAAAATTTCACCTTGGCCAGAATAATTCACTTCATCTAAACTAGTGATTTTATGTAATACATCAGGATTTTTTTGTGCCCCAATAGGATTTTTTAAAACTTTCCATATTGTAGGATCTTCTGCTCCTAATCTCCATAGCGCAAACCCCTTTGCATTGTTATCCATTGCGATTTTCACTTGATTATAGAGAGTAACACTGTCTAAGAACCAAGCTGTATGTTCTTTCTCTCCTGTTTTATATCTAAAATAAGGATTTCCACTAATCTTATCCCATTGAATTTTCATATTTGAATTATGAGCCATTGCCATAACTTCTGAAAAAGTTAAAGACTTCGCAGGTTCTTTACTGTTCACTTTCCAATCATATCCATAGTTACCGAAAGCAACTATAAGCTTATTAGACGGAATATTCAGTTCTTTCAATGTATGTTGGAACCATTTATTCGAAGCAATTGGCCCTGGTTCCCCCGCTCCATAGTGCTCATCGTACATCATTACAATCATTCGATCTATTACCTTCGCTAACGCACTATAATCAAAAGCCTTATCGTTAGCTGGAACATCTTGTGTAACGAGCAAATCATGTTTATGAAAGACCGTAGTAAGTTCTTTCATAAAATTTGTTAAGTTTTCTCTATCACTTTCAGGTATCGCCTCAAAGTCAATATTAATACCCGCAAATCGATTCTTTTCAACTTGCTTTACTAAATCATTTATAAACTTTGTCTTTACATCATTTGGCGAATTCAGTAACTTATGAATCAGCCCACTATCAGGACCAGAAGCTTCCTCTGTATAGTTAGTAAGTAACGGCATAATTTTCACTTGATTTTTTTCTGCTAACTTTACTATCTCAGGTTTTATCTCACTTCTAATCGTTAAATCTGCTTTTAAATGATACCACTCTGGTACTAGCGTGGTTAATGAATCGATATTTTCTTTTAAAGAAGCGGTACTATTTTCATCCCAGTTTACATAAAAACCATACACTTCTTTAGGTTGTTTACTATCGTTCGTCGAATTCACCAAATTTTTGTTATCCTTCATTTCGGTATTTGGTTTAAATCCTTCCTTCTTTAACTGCTGATCACTAAGTTTTTGATTAATTGGTACAAGTTTATTATCTTGTTGTACAGCGGTATTCATATTTGGAATTTCTGGTGTTGAAAAAATACTTTGAAAGAAAAAATAAAATACAATACTTACGCTAACTATTGAGATACATAGAAACCAAATAAAAGCTATGTTTCTCCTTCCTTTCGGATCATAAAAAATAGGTTTTGCTTTATCTTTCCCTTGTTGAATGTTTTTCTCCATTATATTTTTCACATACTCCTTCTTAATAGAACTATAGAATAATAAAGTGCAACTTTAAGCAGCCCAACTCCCACCTAACTTCTTTGCCCCAGCCAAATTTTGAGATGGGAGTTTTACTGCCCGCAATAGCGAGATAAATCCTTTTAGCTTTGAAATGAATCTCTCAATATTCTATTGATTATTCTTTTCATTCCCTTGCTGGTGACCTCTATTTTCTTGTTGAGACCCCCTACCATTGTTCCCTTGTTGATTTCCAACATTTTCTTTCTGGGATCCTCTTCCATTGTCCCCTTGCTGATTTCCATTATTCCCTTGTTGAGATCCTCTACCGTTGTTCCCTTGCTGATTCCCGTTATTTCCTTGTTGAGGATTTCTACCGTTGTTCCCTTGCTGATTCCCATTATTTCCTTGTTGAGGATCTCTACCATTGTTCCCTTGTTGATTTCCAACATTTTCTTTCTGGGATCCTCTTCCATTGTCCCCTTGCTGATTTCCATTATTCCCTTGTTGGGATCCCCTACCGTTGTTTTCTTGCTGATTTCCATTATTTCCTTGTTGAGATTCTCTACCGTTGTTCCCTTGCTGATTTCCATTACTCCCTTGTTGAGATTCTCTACCGTTATTCTCCTGCTGATTCCCTCTATTTTCTTGCTGAGATCCTCTACCATTATTTTCTTTTATTTGCCTAGATGGCTGTTCCTCTGGTTTCTTTTGTTCTTTATGCTCTGGTTTCTCATATTTTTTTTCTTTTACAGGAGACAAATCTGATGATGCATCAGAAGCTGACTCCTGCTGCGATTGCACCTCTTCTTCGTTTTCCACTGGATTAGACGGCGTGGCAGGTGGAGTAAGCGATTTGTTCTTCTCATTCTCTTGCTTTATATAGACTCCTGTGCCAATTCCAGCTTTTCTAGCATCCTCTCGTACTTGCATCGTGCTACTTTGATATTCGACTGTAATATGTTTTAGCTCATATTCTTTCTTTAATTCTTTCATTTCCTTTACCAACTGTGGTTCTAGCAACTTGTCCTTTGCAACAGCCGTTAGCATAACTTGCTTATCATTCGTTAAATACTTATCCTCTTGACTTTGTTTTATAATCGTACGTATTACGTCTTGCAATTGTTTATTTTCCCATTGCTTCAATTCTTTTAAAATACGCCTTCCATCATCATTACAAGCTTGCAAATCTATAACGCGAAGATCCTTCGTTACGCTCACCTCTAAACTTGGATTTATATCAACTGAGACGTAAGCAAATACTTTTTCTTCCGGTTGGTTGTAGAAAAATAACAGCGCACATAGAAAACAAGCAACAAGTAATGATGCCGGCTTTAAGAAATAAGGGATTGAAAAACGTGATGCTTTTTGTTCTTGTTCTTCAAACGAGATTTCCTCTCCAATCATGCAAGAATCCCCTTTTCTTTTACACGTAATAAATTCTCCATTTGGTGTTAAAACAACTACGCTATGTTTTTTTATATCCATCACAATTCCTTTATTCATCATGCTTCCCTCCCCTTATATAATCAAGAATGTATGTATAGTTGTTTGCGAAGATAATACACATTGCAATGATATATTTTCTATGCCGCTCCAACGTTTTACGACTTACCCTAACACGCGGTTCAATATGTTTAAGCGGTAACTTTTTCTTTCGGAACAGCTCCTCCATCATTTCCTCTTCTTTTATAATTATCTTTACAATTTCTATTAAGTGCTCACGCGTGTCACGATGCTTAGGAGATTCTTTAGCAAGCTCTGAAAATGTGATTTTAAACTCAGCTAACACACTTTGAAAATGAAGAATTTCTTCCTTACGATTACTATTGTCCATCTCTTTCATATACTCTGTAAGCGATACTTGCATTTCTAACATTTCCTCTTGCTCATCTTCTTTTAAAAAGACACGGTTATGCTTTGACTCCTTGCGTATATAGTCAATTACATCTCTTTTTATAAGAAGATCAGCAAACGCTAGAAAAGATTTTCCTTTTTTATACGAATACTGTTCAATTGCTTCGTTAAACGCAAACAATCCAATACTATATTCATCATCCTGTTCTGTAATATATCGGCGGCAGACAGACGATATTGATTTTCTAATAAAAGGCTGATACTGAACGATAAAGGCTTCCTTATCTTCTCCATTGTTTTGTATGTTACATACGATATCTTCTATTTTCGGTTTTCTTAAGATCTTCATTACTAAACTCAACACTGGTAATCTCTCAGCCTCCTTCTGCTTTAAATAGAAAAATGGTCACTAAACAAGTGACCATTTAACCACATTTTGTTAGTACTTTTCTTTGGTCTTGTCTTCTTGCTGTTACTTATATTTTTTCGAGACTAACTTTTTTCACTGTTTTCCTAATGATCTTGCTTTTCTCTCGGCACTATAGTTCAGCTTATATTTTAATGTACTTTCTTATTTTCTTCCCCTTGTTTTGCTTGCTCTGTTTCTATTTTATCTGCAATCCTTGAATAACTCTTCTCTATATCATTGGTAATTTCATCCTTTTATTTCGGATGCCCCACTTAATCTAGTAATTTTATTAACACTTCAATATTCTTTCAGAGTCAGTTTTCTTCTATTTATTTTCTTCACTATACATATTCGGAGCAATACAAAGTTTTATGGGGGTCAAAAAATATTTTTATAAAAAAATAGATTTTTATTTCAAAAATAAAAACCATTGATTTGAAAAAGGACTAATCAAATTGATGGTTTTCTTATCATATCTATTAAATTAAGTTGGGCTCTCATTATGTATAAGAAAATCTGCTGTTCTCACTATTTCCTGCCGATTTTCTCTATCGTTATCTTTCTTGATTATCATAATATGTCTTATCTGCATATTTTTGATCATTTCCTTTTATATAAGCTAATATTACTTTTGGATTTTTAAGTAAGTCCCAGTCTCCATATGTATCAAATCTTCTGCATGAAGTTATCATTCCATTTTTAATGGTACCGAATTTCTTATTATTTCGCTTTCCCCATTCTTTTAACCGTTTAGCAAAATCTGCATCTTCTGCCATAAGCATGTTTTCATTAAATCCGTTAATTGCCATAAAATCTTTTTTATAGCACCAAAAAATCCCTACAGATATAGCTCCATACTTAAAAAGTAAGGGGATTATTATTAACATTGCAGAAAAGAATATTCCTAAAGATATTCTTTCAAACTTCCCATTCACCCCACCACCAATGTATTTACCTGAAGATAAATATTTATCTACATTAGACAACACGGAATCTGTCATTATAGTATCAGCGTCTATAGTAACGATTATTTCTCCACTAGCTATTTCTGCCCCTGCATTTCGGATTTTAGATAAGTTTTTATCGTTATTTTTCAATGTAATACAATTATAAGATTTTGCTATTTCCTCTGTTTTATCTGTGCAACGATTTAAAACAACTATAACTTCCGTTTGCTCTTTATATGCCTCTGATGCCTTTGCAATTGAATCTAAACATTTTCTAATGTACTTTTCTTCATTATGTGCAGGGATTATAATAGAAAACTTCACATCTTTTTGTAAATCTCTTCCTGAAGATTCCTTTGTTTCAGTCATGATATTCCCCCCTTATTTTAGATAAATATCTGTTATACATAACATATATTTAAATTTATTAAGTTATATTATTAAAAAAGTAATTAAAACAATATGGACATATTATGTTAAGTGTAATAGGGCTACTATTAAGCTAACAAAATCAAAATTGACGTTGTAGGGGCTTAGCTTAATAGCGAGGTGTGGGGCCTCTATATAAAAAACCACAGTTTACACCCAAACTGTGGTTTTTTGAAGTACAAGGAATTACATGAATCATAAGTCACTGTCTAAATTGTACTCCTCATTTATCAATATCTGTATCTAGTTTTCAACTTCGTAACAGAGCTAAGTTTAATTTCTTACAGAATGAAACCAAGGCAATTGTTTAATATATGTATCGCCATGACATATGCAAGGGATCTTTTAGAAATAAGATAAGCCGCAGTAAGTATCACTGCACCAGGTAAATAAATAGCAATATCCGAAAGCTGGTTCGTATGAAGAAGTGTAAAAATTATAATCGAAATGATAGATGCAATAGCAGTACCAATATAATGTGAAAAACGATTTAATATTATATAACGAAATATAATTTCTTCAAGTATCGGACCGAGAATACCAAATACAAGCAATGTAAATATAAGAGGTATCTCCGCGCCCGTTTCAAGGAGCTGTTCTTGGTTCTCTGGCTGACCAGTTGCTAGAAAACGCATAACAGCCTGTTCTACAATTACCGTAAATAAAACCACCATAGGAATACTTACTATTTTCAAAATTGTCTTCTCTTTAAAATAAGTAAAACCTTCAATAATTTCTTTCCTAAAGAAAATTATTCCTACAATAGCAGGTACAGTCAAACCGATGGCACTAAGAGCAAATTCTGATTCAACTAAATTGCTGTTAGTTAAAAGTGATATGCCAAATAATATGAACAAGCCAATTTGAAGTAATGCAAACATTGTATAAACTATTAGCATAATAAGTTCTTTTGTATTCATTTTAATAAAGTTCACTTTATTACCTCCATAATGAAATTACCTAGAATCTTTGAATTTTCTTTCTGCATAACGTACTCCTTCTAAATATATTTATATAAGATTTCAAACCGGACGGTTCGGTCCGGAATCTAATGATACTATAAGTTTCTAGTTTTTTAAACACCCTTTTACAAATTATTAACACAATCAAAACGGGAAAAAACAAATAAATTTATACCTCAGTTTCTTATTTACAATCAAATTCCCGTACTCATTCATTATTAACGATTAATTTTTTATAGTATGAAATGATACGGCTTTTAACCACAAGATATCCTAATTAAACAAAGTGAAAGTGGGAGTAGTTCCAACATTTTAGCTAAACATATTAATTAAAATTATATATACTACTCATATGTCTATACGTTAAAATTAACTATATATTTTTACACATTATACGATTTCAAGTAACATTATTTGTATAAAGTGACTCAATTAAACAATTGGTCACGTTGATTTTGACAGAAAATTCACTCGAATAATACAGATAATACAATTTGATTAACCTCTTTTCAAACTGTATCGTTTGAGGTTTCCATAAGATAGGGATTGATAAGATATTTTTGCTCCAAACTTATTTATACTTACAAAAAAATCAAGAAAATAGAGGGTAAATATTACCTGAAATATTAAGCTCGTTTTTATTAGGAGGATTACAAAGCATGACTAAAGTTGATAAGGTAAAAGAAAAGATTATTGAAATATCTTTATATTTATTTAATACCAATGGAATAACACGCACATCCATCCAGGATATAATGACAGCTACCGAACTACCTAAAGGATCTATTTATCGTAGATTCAAAAATAAAGAAGAAATTGTCCTTGCTGCCTACGACAAAAGTGGTGAGATTATGTGGAGTCATTTTCATAAAGCAATGGAAAATAAAAAGACAGCAATTGATAAAATCCTTGCAATTTTCCTTGTATATCAAGATGCAGCTAATAATCCCCCTATTGCTGGAGGCTGTCCATTGCTTAATAGCGCAATTGAAAGTACTGGAGTATTTCCAGAATTACAAACAGCAGCAGCAAAAGGCTATGATGATACAGTAATGTTAATGGCTTCTCTCATAAAAGAAGGAATAGAGAAACAAGAACTTAAAGAAGATATAGACATTATATCGCTCGCTTCTTTTCTTGCATCTTCAATGGAGGGCGCTATTATGGCAAGTCGAGTATCTAACGATAATATACATCATCAATATTTTATTGAACAAATAAAACATCATCTTTCCTCTTATTCTAAATAAGTGAGAACTTATATTGCTTTCATTCAATTTTTATAGACTTAAATTGAATAAACCCCTCTCATAAAAAGTGGCTTCTGTTTATGAGAGGGGTGAATAGTTTTTAGCAAAGGTAGCTTTTTAGACGTTGTATATTATGCATACAACCAATCTGTTTTTTTACATACCTCTTCTCTTACTGTCGACGTTCAAAAGCAAGACGTACAGCAAGCCCCGTTAAAACACTTGCCATAAGCCAACGCTGCACTCGTAGCCACGTTGGGCGTGTGCCAAACCATTTCGCAATCCGACTTGCTGTCAACACAATTAGGAGGTTGACTATAAAACTAACAGTGATTTGCGTAAGACCCAAAACTGCACCTTGTAGAAGCAACGATCCCTTCTCAGGATCTTCAAATTGAGGTAGAAGTGATACATACAAAATAGCAATCTTTGGATTCAGAAGATTGGTCATGAGTCCCATCAAAAATAATTTCCGTGGCGGCTCATTAGAAATCGTACTAGGCTCCATGATAGATGTAGCACCAGGTTTAATCAAATTCCAAGCTAGCCAGAGCAAGTAAGCGGCACCTGCCCATTTGACTGCTTCATAGACAGCGGGAACGGCAAGGAAAAGAACTGTAAGTCCGAACATTGTTGCGATTATATAGATTACGAAACCAAGCATGATGCCCAATAAAGAAATAAATCCTGCCATACGTCCCTGCGTAATGGAACGGGAAATGAGATACATCATATTAGGCCCCGGTGAACAAACCATGCTAAGCGAAACAATTGCAAAAGCTATCAAAGTACTCATGCTGACCATAAACCTTCCCCCTTTATCTTACATAAAATTTCCTATTGTACATTTTATCATGATTGAGGAGAGAAAAGATTAATATAAGCCGATGTAGCTAAGGAATATTATCGGGTTAAATGTATTGTAATCACATACTTCTCATTCTCTTAAGTAAGGATTAAAAGTAATCGATCCATAGTGATACTCCAATAACAACTAACTAAGCAAAACAAATTATAATATTTCGAACCCACTTCTGTATATCATCAAAATACCGGTCTATAAATTTAGCATGGATATAAACCATAAGAAATAGCACAATGAAAGTAAAGGAACCCAATTTATCATTAAATTTTTCATTAGTAAATGTGCTTACATGAAGGAATAGAAAAACAAACGTTACTATGAATAACTCAAATAGTCTTTTTTTTATTCACTCCGCCACCACCTTACAACAATTCCCTTTTATTCCATTTTATCAGAACATAATATGTCGTAGTATATGAATATTATACTCATGTCAAAAAGGCCAACAATTCAAGATTGTTAGCCTTTACATTCCATAATGCGGCCTTTTAAAATTTAACAAGCGAATAGATTCTTACTCCCAGACCATATACTCCTTTTCAAATAACAAAAAGACCAATAAATAAGTGACCATTCCTAAATTGATTTTCATGTCTGGATACCTAACCATTTTCGTCATTAATTTTCCTCTTCAATTTAAGATGATTTTTTCCACTCTATTAAAAATTTCCCACCATGTTCTTCTGTTTTAATTTTCACTTTATATCTATCGTCCTTAGGCACTTTAAGGCTTTTATCATCTTTACCATTATTAAATTCTAATATTGTATTATCATTTGAATCCACAACATAAGCAACTACAGTTCCTTTCTTTGTTGTTTCATCAAAAGAAAACACCCAATTCTCTCCTTTTTTGACTTCCATATCACGACTTGCGGAACCAGTAAACTCTCTATAATCTCCTAATATTCTATTTGAAGAACTTTTTACTTTTCCACCAACAACTTTTCCTTCTCTAGAAGAACATCCACTGACAATTAATAAACAACAAGCTAATAACATTATACCTTTTAATATTTTCAATATTAACTCTTCCTTTACTAAAAAAATAAATCATACTAAAATGGCTATACTTGACTGGAAATATATCGAAATCAATAAACAATTATAGTTATAATTTATCTTTTTAAATCTTCACTCAGTTTGATTTCCTCATCATTAATATATCCAGTAAAAACAATCTCCGATACATGTTCATGATTAAAAAATAAATTATATTCAGTTGAAATATTACCAATTGGATAATAACAAGCTACATAATCCCACTCTTCTTTAGTTTTAGAATCTATTTGCTTTCTACCATATATCATTACAAGTTGTTCCCAACTTTTAAATCTTACAACTGAGCCAACAAGACTTGCTCCTGGCCCCCAAGGAAGACTAATCTTAAATCCACTTGATCCAGCTTTCACTGAACCACCAACTTCTGATAATTCCCTTTTATTCCATTTTATCAGAACATAATGTGTAGTAGTATATGAATATTATACTCACGTCAAAAAGGCCAACAATTCAAGATTGTTAGCCTCTACATTCCATAATCATATCTTTTATCACTTTACTTCCTAACAACCGGAATCCACATTTCACCAAATACTAAACCGTTTCTTTCCCCCATCTCAACCGTTGTATTTGGCCCACCAACATAAGCAAAATCTGTTGCTTCTCGTAAGGCCTGACCGAAGGCGATGCCAGTAAGCTTATTACTTAGCTCTTCAGCTGTTTTGTCTTCCCCTTTTACTACTAAGTATTCTCCCTTAGGAAACTGGATCCCTCTAGATTCTTCTTCTATTTGTGCTTCTGTCATAACACCCGCATAATACATCATCTTGTTATTCACCGCTTCGCTCACAGAAAAAATGTAATCATTTGTAGCTAGAGCTTTTAAAGTATCCAGCCTCCCATCTTCTTTAACAGCCGACCAAAAGTCTTCCTTTTCTTTATTGATTCCAACAAAATCTGTATATTCACTTTTAATTTCAGTTCCAATACCTAACACAATAAAGCTATCTTTTTCTTCAATCGTATAATTTTTCATATTCAAAACCTCCCTTTTTTTAAAATGAATCAAATGATTTCTCTTTTCATCTGATGAGTTTATAATATCTTTAAATCATGTCAAAAAATGATACTGTTTAGGAGACTAAAATGAAAAAAGTTGAACGGATTAATACAATTATGCGGTATATCAACAACCGCTCCCACTTTACAATTTCAGAAATCATACGAGAATTTAACATATCACGATCGACAGCTATTAGAGACATTAGAGAAATTGAAGCTATGGGCATGCCACTTGTCGCTGAAGTTGGGAGGACTGGTGGATATTTTGTCATGCATAACACTATCCTGCCCGTTGTTCGCTTTACTGATAACGAAGTGAAAGCTCTTTTTATTGCTTTTATGGCTACAAGAAATCAACAACTTCCCTATCTAAAAAGTCGTCAATCTTTAGCTGAAAAACTGTTAGGACTTATCTCTGAAACCCAGCAAGATGATATTGTTCTTTTAAATCAACTCTTGCTGTTTGAAGGGACTAACCCTCATAATCCTGATTTACTTGAGCTTTCTGATCTCCCCCACCCTATGTTAGAAAAACTCATTCAAATGCTTCTTTTGGATAGCCATTTATTGATTACCATCAAAGAAGAGAAAGAAATCAAGTCTTATTCCATTTATCTATTACACCTGTATCAAGAAAAAAGCCAATGGATCATTGAAGGGTTTGACTTAAAAGAAGAAAAGAAGAGGATGTTTCCTGTGGATCATCTCATCAATATCGAACCATACACGACGAAAAAAAAGCTAAATAAGAAAAAGATTTTAGAAAAACTAAGTAAGAAGGATGAAGCAATTAATCTTGTACTTGAACTTGGTCCAAAAGCAATTGCCCAGTTCAAAAAATACCACCCTTTCAAAATTTCAATATCTTATACAAATCCTTACCAATCCACAGCCATTTTAAAAACATTTATCAATGTTAACAATTCCGATGAAGTGACGGAAATAATAAATTGGGTGCTTTTCCTAGGGAAGGATATTACAATCAGGGAAATGCCTGAAGAAATATTAGCAGCTTTACAAGAGAGATTATGTTTATACTCCCCATAAGCATTGATTGGTGTAACCCCAAAATATTGAGTTTAATTCATTACCAGTTGTCTATATTTTTCTAATACCTAGGGAAAACATTATATTTGCTATCATCGCTGAACGAAGCTTCTAGGAATAATACAATAAAAAAGGTGTGAACTAGCTCTTAGTTCACACCTTTTTATATTAGAGTTTACTATAAACACATTAAATTGCTTGTTTAAGATTTGAATGTGGATTTGGTCCATACTTATTCTCACCTTCATCACTTTCAATGATACAAAACACAAGTAGAACCGCTCCTCCAAATGGCACCAAATTTAATAGCTGCCACCATCCCGTTTTTCCACTATCATGTAATCGACGAGCTCCCACTGCCAGAGTAGGAACAATAAAAATTGCAATAAATAGCAAAGTAATATTGGCTCTTAAGTAAAAGGCAGACGAAGAATAATAGGCCAAATATATTAATGACCAAAACGTAACCTTATTAACTAAAGTAAAAATCCAGTACTCTTTTCTCGTAGCTCTCCCACTAAATTTCGCATAGTTTTTGAGAGTATATAAATACCATTTCATTTGAACCTCTCCCTTTTCCATCCCCTAAACGATTGTTTTATACATTTTATACCTTATAAGTATAAATATAGCACATAACATCTTTAATCTCTATTTTCATATAGAATATTCTGTTTATTTCAGTTGAATGTTAACATACTATACTTCAAGGCATGTGTATTTGATTTATTATTCTCCTATTTACTTTAAAACTACTACAATTAAGCGAAGTATGAATGTAGTATTAAAGCACGGAAAACCTTCCCGTGCTTTTTCAAAGATATATATTATTTCGGAAGATTTAATTTACTTACCCTAACTGACGTTTAAATGCCTTACTAGCGAAAAAGTAAGAGATGATCATTATGCCTACACACCAAGCGAGTGCAATCCAAATATCGTTGCCAACAGTTCCTTCATATAAAAGAGCACGAATCGCATTCACGATTGAAGTTACAGGCTGATTCTCAGCAAACGCACGGACAATTTTGGGCATCGTTTCGGTAGGTACGAAGGCCGAACTAATAAATGGGAGGAAAATTAGTGGGTACGAGTAGGCTGTTGCCCCTTCCATAGACTTCGCTTTCAGCCCTGGAATGATAGCCAACCATGTTAGCGCTAACGTAAACATCCCTAGTATTCCAGCTACTGCAAGCCAATCTAAAATATTAGCACTGGAACGAAAGCCCATTAAGAGTGCAACAAGAATAACCACCACGATAGTAAGTACATTAGCAACGAGTGAGGTTAATACGTGAGCCCACAATATCGATGAGCGTTTGATAGGCATCGTAATGAAACGTGCCATAAGCCCGCTCTTTACATCTGAAAACAACCGTACGGATGTATAAGCGACACCAGATGCAATCGCCATTAGCAAAATTCCCGGCAATAAATAATTGACGTAGTTATCTGTTCCTGTCTGTATAGCACCACCAAATACATAAACAAACAATAGCATCATCATAATCGGTGTAATCGCTACCGTAATAATTGTATCCGGACTACGCATAATATTGCGCATTAAGCGCCCAAGTAATACACCTGTTTTGCTTTTCATTTACATCTCCTCCTTTTTGCCAATGATCGCAAGGAATATTTCTTCCAATGTCGGCTGCTTCTCGATATACTCTACTTTTGCTGGCGGGAACATCTCTTTCAATTCAGTAAGAGTGCCTGTCGTAATGATTTTTCCACCATGCAAAATCGCGATACGATCAGCTAGTTGTTCTGCTTCCTCCAAGTACTGGGTTGTTAGTAAAATGGTTGTTCCTCCACCAGCAAGTTCCTTGACTGTATCCCACACTTCGATTCGCGCTTCCGGATCAAGTCCAGTAGTTGGTTCGTCAAGAAAAATAACTGCTGGCGCCCCAATCAAACTCATCGCGATATCAAGCCGGCGCTTCATCCCGCCTGAATACTGATCTGCCCTTTGGTTTGCCGCATCAGTCAGACTAAATCTTGCAAGTAGATTGTCAGCGACTTGAGCGGGATTAGAAACACCACGTAACTTGGCGATCATTATCAAGTTTTCTCGGCCAGTAAGCATACCGTCTAAAGCTGCGAACTGTCCTGTCAAACTGATGCTTTGGCGAACATAATCTGGTTGACTCTGGACATCAAACCCGCAAATACTTACTTCACCGCCATCTTGCTTCATTAGCGTCGAGAGGATGTTGACCGTCGTCGTCTTGCCAGCACCATTTGAACCTAGTAGCGCGAAAATTTCGCCACGCTGCACCTCAAAATCCACTCCCTTTAAAACTTCTTTATCTTTAAAAGATTTTTTTAGCCCTTTTACAGAAACCGCTGCATTGCTCATACTTTTTCCCCCTTATAAAAATAAATTACCTTCACCCTCTATTTAGTATCACTGATAATCCGTATTACTTAGTAGTGGTTTAAAAATATAACTGAATAGCGATGGCGGTAGTTCACATTTGTAACCAGCTAATCAGTCGGTATTACTTATTGCATTTATTTTTTTCTCAATTTTTTCATGATACTTTCATTCAAATCTTCACGATATTTAGAGACATACGTTTTAGCATTTGCCACTAGTTCGTCAGCAAAGGATGCCACATCTTCCCCAGTAATATCAAGCACTTCTCTGCCTTCAGCTGCACCGGCTTCAAACAAATCAATTAATTCATACTGAATGTGCAGCATATCCATCCCGTTTCCGGTCGAAAAATTCCACATGTAGTTTTGAATTTTCTTAAACACAAACTGATAGTCCTCTGGCAGTGCTGCAACACGTGCCATCATCATTTTGTACTCTTTTTTATCACCAATTAATTTTTTGAACATTTCCAACATCTTATTTTCCTCCTTTTTTATAAAGCCGAACAAGAAACTCTCCAAATACGAGCCGGAACATTTAATATTATGAGGCTAGTTTGACTTCAAGACGTTAATTTTTGACGATACAAAATCCCATTTTTCCCAAAACAATTCAAGTTCCTGACGTCCATCCTCATTTAATGAATAAAACTTACGAGGCGGCCCCATATCTGATGGTTTCTTTTCAATATTTACAAGCTTTTTCTTCTCTAATCGTACGAGGATGGTATAGACCGTTCCTTCCACGACTTCGGTAAACCCTAGATCATTTAAGTGGCGGGTAATCTCATAACCATACGTTTCACGGCGGCTAATGATTTCCAGCACACACCCTTCCAGTGAACCTTTCAGCATTTCAGTTAAATTTTCCATGTTCTGATCCTCCTTTACCCCCTATTCTGTCTGACTTATATTCAGTATCACAGAGTACTAAGGCGAATTTTTACTGAATAGCTTTTGAGTAAAACCACACTATTCAGTATTACTTATTACAACTACATTGTATGACTGAGTAGAGAGAATGTCAACTTTATTTTCAAAAAAATTTAAAATCCGCTATATCCCAATCGGATACAGGCTACTATTTTTATGTTGAACTATCCATATAACTAGTAAGTTAAAGAATGCTCTACAACAAAAACATATACATTTTTTGTTGTAAGGGCCATCAAACTAGCAAAACAGAGCTGATTCAAAGGGTAATTTAAATCTGCTCTGTTTTATTGTTTTTATACCGATATATCTTGTTTTTTCACGATACAAATTGTTTCTCACTACGATTCCCCTTGTATATAAAGCATAAAGGCAAGTGTGATCAGAGAAAATTTCCAGAGATTAGCCGTACATGATACGAGCCCCTAAAATACAACTCTGCTAGAAATTTTTTCTCTATATTCTCTTTTATTTTATTTCTGATAGTTGATTCACAACACTATCTAAAAATTCTTCTACCTTTTCTTTTGATGTATCCGGCGCATGATAACCAATCGTAAATGTAAGTCTTCCATTATAAGAGCTTGCTCCCATTGAAAAGAATGGTGCATACATAATAGGCGATGTCATATACCCGTCCTCAGCTTGAATTTGACCAAACTGAATAGCTTCATCAGCGATTACTCCCAAATTTGTCAGTAATGGCAACGCCATCCCCATCTGTACAGCCTGTTCGTATTGCTGATTATACATTTCTTTCACAGTAGATAGCTTCATTTCTGCCAGTAGCTCCATTCCTGCAGCTGAAGAAAGACCTGGATTTTGAGACTTTATTTTATCCATTGATTGTTTAACTCGAACAAGAGTCTGATTAAATGTTTCATCTTCTTCCAATTTAATCACTGGCATTTCCATACCAGATAAGTTGCAAATAGCACCAGTTGTATTATTAGGCAGATATCGACGTAAATCAATTGTCAAACCAATCATTTTTTCTGCGGTGCGAGGTTCTGCATACACAGTGAAATGTGATAAAGCTCGGAAGTATGCAGCCATGATTACATCATTCAAGGTAGCCTGTTGTCCTTTTGCCCATTGGGTTAGACGTAGAGTTTGCTCATGGCTCAACCGTCGTACGGACATTTGGGGGAATTTATTTTTATTAGGTTTAGATGGAAAAGACCATAACGATGCCTGTTGTTCTTGGTTAGGACGATACGCACTTTTTATGTCCGATATTCCAGCATATTTGAATACATGTGATTGATCTCGAAAACTCTCATTTTCCTTACCAAATTCCTTTATAATTTGATTCTTAGATCGTCCCAAGGAAAGTTGAGTATAAATTGTTCCAAGTAAATTAATATATTCCTTGACTCCTGTACCATCTGAACATAGATGAGATAATTTCACAACTAACATATCTATTGTAGTGCCTCGTAATAATTTTGTTTGAACCATAGGCCCATCAATACGATCACCAGGTTCCTTAATAAAATCCATTGCCATTATTTCAAGTTCTTGATTATTTCCTTCTGCAAAAAAGAAAATGGGTGATTTAGTGCCAGATGAATGTTCCTCCCAGTAAGGAATATCATTTGCTACAAACCGGCTGTTCAAAACTGGCTGCAATTGTAACGTTATCCTTACTGATTCTTCAAGTTTTTCCTTTGATATACCTACAGGAAAATAAAGAACTGCATTAATTTGTTGATCTGCAGAATAAAGACCTAATACATAATTCATTCGATCTTGAGGTGTTACCAAATACTTTCTTTGTTTCATAATTCCGTCCCCCTTTAGAACTTTTTTATATACACCTATTCTCCATATGCTTGTAACTTTTTTATTCATTTTTCTTCAAGAGCTAACAATGCTTACTTTTTAATTTTTTAACAAACGCATCCTTTCCGTATTAGTTCCACTCTTTTTGCAGGTGATATACCCATTATTTTATTGTCATTAACATTTCCTGTACATCCAATAAAACCAAACGAAAATAAAATAAGTTTGTATATACATAAACATTTTATAATATTGTTTACTAATTATCAACAAGACAAATAAATCATTTTTATGTCTGTCAAGAAAAAACAATAATATAATACGTTCAGAGGTTACTTTATAATAAAAGGTTGATGGGTATGCGTCTGTACCCCAACTTTTTGTTACAGTAAAAAAAGCCCTACATGTTGAAAAGTGTAATCAAAATGAGTTGGGCTTTTTTCAATATTTTCAATTCAAATGAAAAAGAGGTGAAATTATAGATATTCATGTGGAAATTTCATTTTGTGGATACTTACAAATCTTAAGTTGGTGGGCATGTGGTGGGACCCTTTAAAAGCCTTATAAAATCATAAATTTTATAGATATAGCAGCTTCCTTTTATTAATAAGATAAATCATTTGTATGTACGTTTACTCACGCACATACAAATGATTTATACAGCCATAATTAAATAAAAACATTTTTTCGTTACGATAACATCATATCCATATCTTCTGCTGCAGTTGTAATTAGTTTTAAACCGAATGTTTCTTGTAATACATCAAGCACGCCAGGTGAAATAAATTCTGGAGCCTTTGGACCGATGCGAATATCTTGAATTCCAAGACTAAATAGCCCAAGTAAAATGGCAACCGCTTTTTGTTCAAACCATGATAAGACAATACTAACTGGCAATTCATTCACTTCACATTGGAAAGCATCTGCTAAAGCAGCCGCTATTTTCACTGTAGAAATTGAATTATTGCATTGCCCTAAGTCAATGTAACGCGGAATCTCTGTACCAGGTACAACACCATAACTCACATCATTAAAGCGGAATTTCCCGCAAGAAGTTGTTAAAATAACTGTTTCTGGCGGAAGTGACGTTGCTAATTCACGATAATATTCTCCGCCTTTTCCTGGTGCATCACAACCTGCGATGACAAAGAATCGCTTAATCTTTCCTTCTTTTACTGCATTAATAATTTCCGGAGCTAATGATAATACTGTATTATGATGAAACCCTGTTACTAACTGCTCATCCGACTCCATATGTACTTCTGGAAGTTCTAGCGCTTTTTGAATCAATGGTTCAAAATCATCATTTTCAATTTTTTGTACACCCTCTAAACCTGCAATATCATATGAAAAGAATCGATCAGAGTATGATCCTTTAATTGGCATAACACAATTCGTTGTCGCTAATATAGCACCTGTAAATTTTTCGAAAAGACGTCGTTGATCATACCATGCCTTACCAATATTCCCTTTTAAATGTTTATATTTTTTCAGCTGCGGATAACCGTGTGCTGGCAGCATTTCAGAATGCGTATAAATATTAATGTCTTTTCCTTCTGTTTGCTTTAATAGTTCTTCTAATGCAAATAAATTATGACCAGTAACTACAATTGCCTTACCTTCTACATGGTTTTGTGTAATTTGAACAGGCTCTGGAACGCCAAAGTGATTCGTATGTGCCTCATCCAACAACTCCATCACTCGTAAAGCTGATTTCCCTACTTTCATAGCCATATCAATATGTTCTTGTTCATTAAAGTTTGAATTTGTTAATGTCATATATAGTGCTTCTTGCGTTGTAGCATCTACAAATGCATCCGTATACCCTAGCTGAGCAGCATGCGTACGATAAGCTGCAATTCCTTTTAACCCAAACACAATTGTATCTTGTAAACTTGCAATTGTTTCATTCTTTCCGCAAACACCTATTATTTTACATCCGCCTGTTGGGGTTTGCTCACATTGATAACAAAACATATCATCCCACCCTCTCCCAATCATTGCTTACAAACTAAGCATAATACCCGGTGAAATAAAAGGATGTGATATCAATCACAATAATATATAAAAATTTGTGACAATTCATATTGTTGACATAATATTTTTATTGACTCTAAAAACATTACTGAAAAATGTACATCTTTGTTGGTACTTTCAAATAGCTAGTTAATAGATTTAGAGAACTATTACCAACTAGCTATTTTTTGATTACCGATTTTTTGGGAAAGCTCTTTATTTACAATACATTTACATTATCTTAACATTGTTTACATTATTTATATGATATATTTATATAGAAACTACTTAAGAAATTTCATGTACATTGTTATCTTTATGATTTTTATACCAGGGGTGAATTAGGATGACTGAAACTTTAAAGACACTTATCATGCTTGATGCTACTTACGTTGTTATAGCAATTATGACGGTACTGGTATTTGTATACTTGGAATTAAAATCTCAGTAACGTATGCAGGTGTAATCGACAGCTTCAGCATTTAAATATAGTTAAAAGAAAGAGATGGGGAAATTATTTTCTCCATCTCTTTTATATTCCAAAAACTTCTTAAATCTACAATATCCATACTTAATCTTCCTTCATCACATATACTCCGTTTTTCTATTACATTTAAAATCAAAAATGTATTTTGTTAAATTATAATAATCATACTATAATTTATTTATAGCCCTTTAACGGAGGTGTTCTCAATGACTCTCTTCGCTTCCCCATCATTATTTATTCTTGCAATTATTTCATTTGCACTAGCTTATTTCATCGGAGTAAAACAATACACTTGGCTCTTATCAGGATTCAATGAACGCCGTGTACCAGATAAAGTGAAGCTATCAAAAATAGTGGGTCTTTATAATTTAACTGCCGGTGTTATCGCCACAATTGGTAGTGTCTTCATTACACCTAATGCAAAAATAGTATTTCCTATCATTATAATTGGACACGTTATAATCGCTGCTTATGTAAATACACGTATGGTTCAGTAAAAAAAGACCATCCAATCGGATGATCTTTTTTTATAATTTATCAACATATTGCTTCGCTTCTAACAATGAAAACCCAAATGCTTCTCTTACTCTCTTAACTGCTGTAACTGTTTTTCCTTCTTCCATAAGCTGGCGCAACTCTTTATTAATTTCGGGTTCTCTATCTACAATTCCCATTTCTTTCGTAATTAGCTGTAATCTATCTTCCATCCGCTTTAAACGTGCATCCGTTTTCTTTTCAATTTTATTTAATTTTTCAACGATATAAATAAACCCAAAGATCGCTATCGGTATGATCATCCAAAATTCCATGACTATTCCTCCTCATTAGCTTTCATTTGTTTTATTTCACTAACTTATGTAAATTTTACCACAGGACACATTTAATGTATAATAGTAATATACAACACTGTTGATAAAACCTTATATTTTAGGGGGACACTTTATGAAAAGATTTTTTAAGACATTACTACAATTTGTAGTTCTTTCAATTGCACTACATTTATTATTTGATATAGTTGGTTGGCTTATTTTCAATGAGCCAATTAAAAATAAAGAAGTCATTATTTCCTTACTAACAATCTCATGGTTAATGTACATGTACCGAGACAAATTTTTTAAAACATTCACTTCGGATTAACTTAAAAACTTCATCGATAAAAGATGAAGTTTTTTCTTTTTCTCTCATTCTCTCTATTTACTACTGTATAATAGAACTAACATTCTGTCTTTTTTGAAGGAAGGAGTCACTATGAACTTAAAAAGTAACAATATATACGAGAAAATGAGCCAATATTCCGTTGCAGGGTTAAGTCTTGCCGTTATACGTGACGGCAAACTAGACGAAGCGATTGCTTTTGGAACACTTGAAGCTGGAACAAATAGAACTGTCACTATGAATTCTATATTCAATTCTTGTTCAATTAGTAAATTCTTCACTACAATGCTTGTACTGACGTTGTCAGATCAAGAAATCGTGCATTTAGATGAAGACATAAATGATAGACTCACATCTTGGAACACACCTACCAATCTACTTACCTCACAGAAAAAAATCACGTTGCGAAATTTATTAAGTCACCAATCTGGAATTATTGATCCTCCTAATAGTTTTGAGAAGTATACACTTGCACAAGGGCGACCAAACATGTCAGAACTCTTTGCCGGTAAAACATCATATTGCCCAGTACCTATAGATGTGAATTATGAACCAGAAAGTGAATTTCACTACTCTGATGCAAACTTTTGTATTATTGAACTACTACTTGAAGATATAACTGGAAAACCATTCAATCTTTTACTTGAAAAATATATCTTTCAGCCATTGCAACTGAAGAATAGTACCGCATTCTCTACTAAAAATATAAATAAATTAGATACATTCTCTTGTGGACATAATAAAGATGGCACCGTTACAAATGAGAAGTATCCATTTTATCCATTCGCAGCTGCTTCAGGCATTTGGACAACACCAACTGACTTATCAACTTTAGTAATTGAAATCATTCATTCCTTACAAGGAAAGGGAAAACTAAAACTTTCTCAAAAAACAGTACAAGACATGATTTCTCCTCAAGGTTGCTCAAAATGGACTGGATTAGGTGTTTTTCTAGATGATTCGGATGAGGACTTACAAATTTATTCACTTGGATGGGGCGTGGGATTTCAATGTATAATGGTATGCTATCCATACCGAGGTAATGGTGCCGTTATAATGACGAACGCTGACTTAGGTGTTCATCAAATGGAAGGGATTATTGGTGATGTTATAAAAACGTTATCCTTATAATAAAAAAGAAAGAAGCTGTTCTTCCAGCTTCTTTCTCTATATAACATTTTTCGCAACAATTTTTATATGTTCTGGTGCAATAATTTCTTTTATACTTTCTTGGAAATCTTCCCGCAACATTTCTTCAATATGTTCTAGCTGCACTTCAACATGAGTGCATTCTAGAGTATGTATGTTCAATAATGCATAATGATCTTTTTTCTTAATTACTAAATATTGATTTTCCTCTGTTACGAGCATCGAACCTAATCGGATTCCTAGTAGGCGTTGATCATCAAACTTCACAATCATCCACCTCCCTTTATATGTAATAAAATAATATTTTATGTAATCTACTCTTTATAAACTATATCACAATTTATTAAAATATAAATATCATATTTCCTTTTACTAAAAATCCCTATTCTTTTATATATTTCGATACAAAAAACTTTCTCAACATAAAATTAGAATTTTCAGTTTTTATTCTTATGAAAATCAATTATAATAAAGTTAATAAATGTTTGACCTCTCCTAATTCATGTACATATGGATGATCAGTAGTCGCTGCTACTGATCTATTTTTTTGATTTCGGAAAGTAAATAAGCTGCATCCTTTCCTACACCACAAATAAGTGCAGAGCCTCTTTGAGATTGCCACGGCAAACCGATATAATATAATCCTTTTACTGGACTTATACCTCTTACATGATTAGGAAATCCTTTCTCATTCACTGCCTTTTCTATTTCAATCCATTTATAGTTCTGAATAAAACCAGTTGACCATATAATGCTTCCTCCGCTATACGTACCACCATTTTGAAACATAATGCCATTTTCTGATGCACTAACCACTTTTCCCTCTAGTTTAATTGCTCCATTACGAATGAGTTCCTTACCTTCAAAACCAAAAATGGGATCTTTTCTCTTCTGAAACCATTTTCCTCTCTTTGTATTTACTTCAGCGTACAATAAACCCAATTTTTCTAACCAACTAAAAATGCTTTTTCTAAAAATATGTAACGGTAAAAACGTTAAAGGATGACTAATAGACATTGTAACTTCATGAGTTTGTGCAAGTTCTACTGCAATTTGCATTCCTGAATTCCCGCCACCTACTACTAGTACTTTCCCCTTAGGAATTTGTGATGATGATTTATATTGTGATGAATGTATTTGAAAAACATACGATGAAAGATGTTGTGAAAATGAGGGGATGTACGGTTGCTGAAAACCACCTGTTGCGATAACAACCTTTTTTGATTGTAAAATTTCTGTAGGAGTATGTAATTCGAATATATCTTTTTCTTTCTTTATTTTAAAAACTTCAGTTTGCAATTGGACTGGTAATTGAAAGTGCCTTGCATATTCTTCTAAATAAGTTGCAATTTCATCTTTATATGGAAATTCATTTTTTTCCCCTATTAACGCCATACCTGGCAAGCTACTGTAAGACCTTGGGGTAAAAAGCTGCAAAGAATCATATCGATTTCTCCATGAATCACCAACTCGGTTTCCTGCCTCGAGTAGTAAAAAATTATATCCTTCTTGCTTCAAGTAGTATCCCATTGTTAATCCAGCTTGACCCGCCCCAATAATAATTAGATCTTTCACTCTAATCCCTCCTCCTCTTAAACATATGAATACTTGTTCATGTATTCATACGTTTCCATAATAATAACATTTTATTTTTATATCATTCAATATGTATTCAAAATAAAAAGAGCAGTTTACCATCAAGTAAACTCCCCTTCATTCTACCTTCCCAGTCTTTAGCGCTTGTGCCCAGTCATACCTTTCCTGTTGAACAGCTAATCCAGCAGCTTCTTCCCAATTATACGGAACTGAAATTTGTTCAATTATCCATTCTCCCAAAACCTTTTCTATCACTACATATTTTGCATGCGGAGTTCCTGATTCCATTTTATGCATAACAGGTAACTCATCTTTGTATGCTGGAAGTCCTACACTCCCTGGATTTATAATAACCTTTCCGTTAGATAAATAAACAACTCTAGGAATATGTGTATGACCGCATACTATTATTTTTTGCTCAATATTTTGGAGTTGATCCATTATATTTTTTTCATTCTTTAATATCGCACCATTCTCGTCCATCTCTTCTAGTAAATACACCTCATCTGAAGTTGGCGTACCATGACAACATAAAATATTGTCTACAATAAATTGAGAAGGATGTCGCTTTAACCAATCTATATGATTTTTTGTTAATTGGTTTTGGACAAAAGTTAGTGTAGCAGACTGCTCTTCTATAGGTTCCCAAAGCATGCGATCACAGTTTCCCTTAATATGTATCATTTCGTTCTTTATTAATATTTCCATTGCCCCTAAAGGATCTAACGGCCCATACACACTATCCCCTAAATTTATTATCATTTCGACCTTGCGACGTTCAATATCTTCTAATACCCCTTTTAATGCGTGACTGTTCCCATGAATGTCTGAAATTATAGCTATTTTCATCTAAACCCCCACTTTACTATATTATTTATAAACATCTGCCGCCAATTCCCTCAAAACATCCACATTCACTACTTCAAAGCAACCATTGTTTTTCTTTATAATCTCTTTATCACAAAAAATATTTAATGTACGTAATAAGTGCCGATAACTCGTCCCTAACAATTCCGCTGTTTCCGTTAAATTCCCACTAAATACAATTCTATTTCCGTGCTGTACTGCTCGTTCTCCTGCTGCTAACATGTAACTCGCAAGTCTATTTTCAAGTGGATATAGTAAATTAATTGTACTATTTTTTGAAAGTCGGTTTAATTTATGTGCTAACGATCCGCAAATACATCTTAAAAATTTCGCATCGTGAAATAGCTGGTTTCTCACTTTTCCTAATGGTAAAGCAACACAATATGAATCTGCCATTACTTGTACATTTGAAGTGATCCTTTGTGAATGAATTAACTCCACATCTCCAAGTAACTGCAAACTGTCATAAAAACATAATAATACAGATTTCCCGTTACTTAATGTATTAAACGCTTTCGCTTTTCCTTCAACAAAAAAATATAAATAATCTATCTCTTCATTTTCTCTACAAATAAACTCATTCTTTTTAAAAAATATTAGTTCCATATACGGATTCATATCATTACTAAAAAAGGAGTCAATATTATTTTGTTTCATATACTCTGCTAATTTAATAGAATTACATACTTTCTTCATAATCCCCCACCTTTACAACTCATCCCCATTGTAATCAAAATTTTCTTCTTCCACTATGACATATGTCATAGTAATACACAATTTCAGCATGATACAGTCATTACAAATATGAAATATAAAGGGGATATTACATTGTATAACTTTCTTTCTGTCTTTATTGGTGTGCTCATCGCCGTTATGCTCCCATTGAATGGGATTTTATCTGAGTTAATTGGCAAGTATACAGCAAGCGTTGTCATTCATCTTGTCGGTTTAATTGCAGTTATTTTCGTTTTAATCATAAACAAAAATAAAATCCATTTTGATAAAAGTATTCCACTTTTTTTATATAGCGCTGGAGCGATTGGAGTATTCACTGTTCTGTTTAATAATATAAGTTTCTCCGTCCTTGGTGCCTCTATTACGATTGCATTAAGTTTACTCGGCCAATCCATCACTTCCATCGTTATTGATCATTTCGGCTTATTAGGAATGAAAGTTGCAAAGTTTGAAAAGAAAAAGCTAATTGGATTATGTTTCATCTCTTCTGGAATTATAATCATGACAATTTATTAATGGAGGCAAGAAAATGTTATATATTACGATCGCTATTTTAGCTGGTGTTTCTATCGTTGTTGCTAGAATTATTAACGCGAATTTAGCAAAGAAAATTGGCAATTGGGAAGGAACTTTTTTCAATTATATTACTGGCTTATTTTTCTCTATGTTATTTTTAATTTTTAGTTCAGATTCATTATATATTCCAATGCATACGTTACAATCCATACCTATCGCTGTATATTTAGGCGGATTAGTAGGCGTTATCGTTATTTCATTATCGAACTATATTACTCCTAAAATATCAGCATTTTATTTAACGTTACTCATCTTTATCGGACAATTATTTGCAGGGACTATCATTGATTTCTTCCTGACAAATGAACTCTCAACTGGAAAGATTATCGGCGGTGTTTTCGTATTAGTCGGGCTTACTTACAATTTACTCGTTGATCGTCCCCTTAAAACTGTTAAGAATAGCCACGTTCAACTATAATACTTTACGCTTACCTATCATATATTAATAGAAAAGCTCTTCATACGAAGTAATAGAGAGGAGAATATTCTATTAAGAAAATCATTTTACTGCTTTGTAGCACATTGATTATTTGTGGAATCGTATGGTTTGTAAACTCTGGAAAATCTATTCAAGATCTTTATACTGCAAACAAACCGAAAAAGAAAGTGACTATCATTTCAACGCAAAGAGATCCAAATGAGCCTCCTGTCTTTTTAGGAAAGCAGGAAATCAAAGATATACATGTCGAGTCACTTAAAACAAAAAAGGATGTCTTCCTCACAAAAACAGATGAATTAAAAACGTTTATTAATAGTATGGATACCGCAAAAAAAGGAAAATTAACATTAGATGAAGAAGGATCAGATTTAATAGATTGTGATATGTGGATTACTTTCGAGGATGGGACTTATAAAAAATATTTCATATGGGTAGTTGATCATGACAGTAACGAAGTGATGATTGCTCAGCAAGATACTCCTGATGATATAACCCTTACGTATTATCAATTGAATAAAGATAGTTCAAAAAAAGTTTATAACTTATTTAAAAAAATTATTTAAACGAAAAAGTCATGAGCACGTAAGCTCATGACTTTTTCCACTATATATATTCCGGGAACACTTTACATCCCTTTTCCTGTTCTATATCATGTCCAAAGAAAACAATCGGCTTCTCTTTCATCTCAACTTCTTTTAAACGCTTAATTGAAGATAAAGCTAATTCCGAATCAAATCCCGCAAACGGCACTTCATCTTCAAAATTTTCTTTCGTATAAGATGCATCAATCGTTAATAATACAGGACCGGATTTTTCCGTCTCAATTAATAATGACTGATGCCCTGGAGAATGACCAGGTGTATACAATAACCGAACACCTGGTATAACTTCATAATCCCCTTCAATAATTTTGTAGTTCAAATGCGTTAATATACATTCTTTCATATATTCTTCTCTATGAAGTGCTGCCTCATATTCCGCTCGTTGCACAATGATTGGTGTATTTGTAAAAGCACCGTTTCCTCCTGCATGATCAAAATGCAAGTGAGAATTAATAATATATAGAAGGTCTTCCGGCTTATACCCTACACGTTTTAAAATATTGACGATTCTATCTTCTTCAGTCATTTCCGGTAAAATCTGCCCTTCTGCAAATGTCCCTTCAAACAAGTTTTCATTATTAACTGCACTTTCTGGCATACCTGTATCTACTAAAATAGGTCCCTCTTCTGTCTCTAAAAGATAACACCATACAGGTAAATTCAATAAATTTCCCGGTGTGAGTGTACTATTCACAGAAGAATGATCTAACATACACCGACCAGCTGGAAGGAAATAAAGCTTCTTTACTGTCATTATGTATCCACCTTTACATTTAATTTGGGATAAAGTACACAGTAAAAAATTCCTCCTGTTAGAAAAAAACTCCTTCTCTTCTTTCATTGTTTCAACGATTATTTTTGAGTCATTCACAAATTCTTCTTACATTGTTAATTACTATTCGTTATTTTCCTAAGAATCGAGAGTAATAAAACAACTGTTTGTATTTTGAAATATACAAAGGATACAAAGGATACACACTTAACCGAATGTTACATATAAAAAAACCGACTACCTACATGTTGAGAAAAGGAGTCGGTTCTTTTTTTATTTATTATTGCTCTTTATGTGTGGCGAGCTGAGATTATAAAAGATAATATGCTATTGTTTTTTCACTGTAATATTTCCGTTACGTGTGTTTAATTTAATTACATTTTCTCCCTTTCCAATAATCGTATTTCCGTTATATTTATCCAGGATATTCGCGCTGCCATTGTGGACAGAAACATTAAATTGAACATTTGTTGGTTCTTTTTCAGTTTCAATATTGATTTTTCCATTGTGAGTCGTGAAATTGAGATTTCGATCCAGTTCATTTGTTTTAAGGGTAAGGCTTCCATTCTTAGACTGTCCCTCTATTTCACCTTTAACATGCTCTAGCATAATTCTCCCATTATTCGACTTCACATGAATATTTTGCGCTATTATATCTTTAAATCCCATAATTCCATTATTTGTTTCCGCGATAATTTTTGGCGAATTGATTTCTTTTAATTCAACACGTCCATTGTTTGTATTGGCATTCAAATACGTTGTGTTTAATTTTTTTATAGAAACGAAACCATTACTATTAGAAACTTTTAATGAATCATATTGTTTTTCAGGTAGATACACATTTAATGTTAATGGTGCCAATACTTCAGAAATATTAAAATTGAACCAGCTCTGTTGTTTTTCTTTATAAGAAATGAGAAGCGTTGAATCTTTCTCATCCATAGCTAATGTTTTTTTTACGTTTGGATTAACCTCGCCATCTAATTTTACCTTCACGTTACTATCTGTTGTAGGATTGATGTTAACACGAACGTTATTCGTATCGATAATGACGCTTGACACATTATTATTAATGACCTTTTCTTCTGAAATTGGTACTGCAGCAATTGAACGATAAGTGAATAAACTTCCGATAATGCCAATAATGAAAATAATACCTGCAATGATTGAAAGACTCTTTTTATTTATCATGCTTCAAACCACCTTTTACTAGTACTATATTGAACTTTAAATAACGAACAAATCCATTCGTTGATAGCTTCGTTAAAAATAACATAGCAATAACAATGAAATATCCAAGTCCACAAAGTGCTAAAGAAACGAAAAGATTAAATAACAAGAATGTATTTGGATGTATAATAGTATCAACTAAAACAAGTAATGGTGCACCTAAAAATGAGATACCTAGAACCCAACCTGAAAAAATCAATGCCGCTAATGTAATTGCAGGTCCAAGTACGATTAACAAATTGAAAAAACCTAATCCAATTACTGCCCAAATTGCACGAAAAACATTTCCTGTTGTTGCACTTGTTGTTACTTTCTCAATATGATAATCTGCTAATAACTCTTTGGCGATTTGAGCTGGAGAACCTAATGAAGCTACAATTTCTTCTTCACTTTTTCCTTCCTCTAATCCGAAAGTAAAATGTTCTTCATAATCTTTTAAAATATCTGCACGCTCTTTTTCAGATAATCTTTTTAGAGATGCATTTAATTGTTGTAAAAATTTATTTTTCGTCATTACGTACACCTTCTTTTATTAATTGATTGACACCTTGTGAGAACTCATTCCATTCCTCCAATAGTTGGTACAAATACGTTCTACCTTTATCCGTCAGTGCATAATACTTCCTTGAAGGCCCTTCTGAAGACTCCTGTAAATACGTTGTAAAATATTCTTCTTTAGTTAATCTACGAAGTAGAGGATAAACAGACCCTTCTGATATTTCAATTTGATTGGAAATATTTCTAACTAATTCATATCCATAACGGTCTTGCTTATCCAGTAAGACAAGAACACAAAGTTCTAAAACTCCTTTTTTAAATTGTACATTCAATATTCATTCACCCTATTCTAATTGACATTCACTACTGTTTATTATTCAGTACTGTTTTATAATAAGTAACTACAAGTATAATATAACACTCGGTATTGTTCATTGCAAGGTACACTGGAAAAATAAGTATACCTTTCATTCAATGCTTATAAAATCAAACGATGACTAGTCCTCCCCAGTTACAAAGTTCTATATGAGGCTGAAACAGGCCTTTGACAAAATGGAAAGGACTTAACTTTTTTACATAATGACACTTTACCTACTATAATAAAAGAGAAAAACTCTTACTTTAATGGAGGGAATACAAATGAAAGCAATTGGTTTACATGAATACTTACCTATTGAAGATGAAAACAGTTTAATTGATATGGAAATTGAAAAGCCTGTTGCCAGCGGAAGAGATTTACTCATAAAAGTTAATGCTATTTCCGTTAATCCAGTTGATACAAAAGTTCGCTCTCCGAAAGATAAAAAAGAAGAGGTAGCGAAAATACTTGGCTGGGATGCGAGTGGTGTTGTTGTGCAAACTGGCGAAGGTTGTACATTATTTAAAGAAGGCGACGAAGTGTTTTACGCCGGTAGTATTACGAGACAAGGTACATATAGTGAATACCATTTAGTTGATGAAAGAATTGTTGGTAAAAAACCAAAAACGTTAAATGATGCTGAATCTGCAGCAATTCCTTTAACAGCTATTACGGCTTGGGAAGGTTTATTCGAACGTTTAGGCATTGATTATAATAAGAAAGATACAAATACATTTAAAAACATTTTAATTATAGGCGGAGCTGGTGGTGTCGGTTCAATTGCCATTCAACTTGCGAAATGGGCTGGATTGAATGTAATCGCAACTGCATCCCGCAATGAAACGATACACTGGGTTGAAAAATTCGGTGCCGATTATATCATTAACCATCACCAACCTTTACAAGAACAAATAGTAGAGTTTGGGCTAAAAGATGTAGATTATATTTTCTGCTTAAATAATACAGATCAGCATTGGCGAGCAATATGTGACCTCATTAAACCACAAGGGAAAATTTGCTCTATCGTAGAAAATGAACACCCTCTTGAGATGGGTATTTTAAAAAGTAAAAGTGCTACACTCGTTTGGGAGTTTATGTTCACAAAAGCGATGTATGAAACTGGCGATATGATTACACAGCACGAATTATTAAATAAGGTAAGCGAACTACTAGATGAAGGCATTTTAAAAACTACTTTAAACGAAACAATAACACCAATTAACGCTGAAAACGTAAAGAAAGCACATACACTACTTGAAAGTGGGCGCACCATTGGGAAAATTGTTTTAGAGAAATTTTAATAACAAAAAGTCCGATTTCTAAATAAGAAATCGGACTTTTCACTATCTTTATTTACTTGAAATTTCATTATCTTTTTGTATGTCTAACGGAGCACGCTTCCCTATTCCGAAAGCATAGAAACTAATTGTAACGATAGCTAAGAAAATAATACCTACAACTAATGAAATACGAGTATCATCGTTAAACCACATTCCGATTAATACCATAATTAAAAAGGCAATCGTCAAATAGTTTGTAACAGGAGCAAATGGCATTTTGAACGGATGATCTTTCATCTCTGCTCCCTTTTCTTTTCTAAAATTAATTTGACTAATTAAAATGACAAACCATGGTACCATACCAGGAAGTACACTCGCACTATATACATATACGAATAAGTTTTTTGGTGCAATATAACTTAGAACTACACCGACCGCTAATCCGATAATTACGCCAACTGTACCGAATAAAGGCACACCATTTCCAGAAAGTTTCGTGAAATATTTCGGTGCTTGTCCATTTACACCTAACGTATACAGCATACGTCCAGCACTATAAATACCACTATTACAACCAGACATTGCTGCTGTAATAACAACGAAGTTAATAAGTCCAGCCGCAGCCGTAATACCAACTTTCGCAAAAGTCGCTACGAACGGGCTACCAATTGTACTTAATTGATCCCACGGATACACAGTTACAATAACGAAAATAGCACCAATATAGAAAATTAAAATACGCCAAATTGTACTTTGAATCGCTCTTGTAAGTGTCTTCTTCGGATCCTTCGCTTCACCAGCAGTAATACCGATTAATTCCACACCTTGATACGCTCCAACTACAAGTGATAATGCAAAGAAGAATCCAGAAAAACCACCTGTAAAGAAACCGCCATTTGACCAAAGATTCGATATGCCAATCGCTTCTCCGCCGTTACCAATTCCAAAGAAAATAAGTCCAAATCCCGCAATAATCATTAATAGAATCGTAACGATTTTAATCATCGCAAACCAAAATTCAAATTCACCAAATGACTTAACAGAAATTAAGTTAGCTGCGCCAAGAATAACCATTGCGATTACACCTGGTATCCAAGCTGGTAAATCCGGGAACCAATATTGCATATACGCTCCAACCGCGATAATCTCTGACATCCCAACGATGACCCACTGGAACCAGTTACTCCACGCTGTCATATAACCAGCTAGCGGATGCATATACTTATGACCGAATGTCGCAAATGAACCTGTACTTGGCTCCATATACAACATTTCTCCCATGGCACGCATGATGAAGAAGATAAAAATACCTGCAATTGCATACGCAAGCATAACTGACGGACCTGTCCATTTAATCGTGCTGGCTGACCCCATAAACAAACCAACACCAATTGTTCCGCCTAAAGCAATCATTTGAATATGACGTGCTTCTAAACCTCTTTTCAATTCTTTGTTTGCCACTTCACTTCCCCCTCTTAGATGATTCATAGCCGCATTTTAAAACAAGATGCTTTCCCCTAATTCCTTTCGGCCCTGAAAATGATGAAGCAAACGTCATTTTACACTAGCTTTAAAGCTATCCTAAAATCGTTTTTCTGCTTCTTATAAAATTCTCAAAACCTTTCATCTTCCAACATTCTATAAATCTTAAAATTACTTACCTTATATTAATTCATTAATCTGAAAAATTCAATTATTTTTTCGATAAATTATTATACATAAGTCTGATCAATTTTTAACTAAATTAACAATAAAATACATCTATTCAATATGATTCCGTCATGAATATTATTACAATATAAATAATCGACGAGAGCATTTCTTCCTCGGTTTCAGACCGCATGTACTTCAATCTTTATAGTTGATAACGTAAATTCCCACTCGTCCCATTCATATACCAATCAGAAATTTAATATATTAATAAACTACTAACTTCTTTACTCCAGCCCCATTTTGAAGCAGGAATCTTACTACCTCAAAACAGCGGGATAAAATATAAAAGAGTCTCATTTTTTAATGAGACTCTTTTACCATTTCATATTTAAATCGTTTTTGAAGTTCGTTTACCTAAAATAAACACTTTAGTAAACACCATCATGATAACTACTATAGCTAGAAAATAAAGTGGCATCACCAGTAACGATCCTGTATGCAGCTGACTCATTCCCCATATTGTCATCGTTACAATTACATAGTACCCCAAGCTAAACAATGCTCCCGCAGTACCAATAACATCTTGAAAATCTACTAACGCTAAACTTAAACAATTAGGTAACGCTACTCCAATTCCTAATAGCAATATAAACATCGCTATTAAAAATACTATCATATATATTACATTTGGATTTGATCCAACAAACGTAATAACAGATAAAAGAATAGCTCCCCCTGTCATTACAAGACAACCAATATATATAATTTTCTCTAGTTTATAAGTAGCAAGTAAACGTTTTGAAACTTTCGCCCCAATAATAGAAGCAGACGCAACAACAATCCCTAAAAATCCATACATACTAGGCGATAACTGAAAGTATTCAATAAAGATAAACGGCGCTTCTGCATAATAGCTAAATAAAACACCATTTGCTCCCCCAATTAATAGCCCATATGTTACTACTTTCGGATTTGTAATTAACCTTTTCCATACTGAATAGACATTTATTTTATTCGTCACTGAGTCCGTTTTTGTTTCGGGAAGAGAAACAAACGTATACAGAAAAATCCCGATACTCATAACTACTAAACTTAAAAATACTATTTTAAATCCAAACATTTGATCAAGAAAGCCACCAATTAACGGTCCTATCGCTGGTGTAAAAGCAATGACTGCCGAGATTTGAGCAAACATAACATGCCTCTTATGCCCTTCTACACTTTCACGAAGAATCGTTTGCGTTACAACTGATCCTGCACTTGCTCCAAACGCTTGAATAAAACGACTTACCAATAAAACTTCAATGGAATTTGCAATAAAGCATAAGAAACTACCTACACCATATACGACAATTCCAAATAACATCGCCGGGCGACGACCAATTATGTCTGATAACCATCCAATAAAAAATACACCTAAAGCAAATCCAGCGAAATACACACTTAGCGTGAACTGCACCTCATTATTACTTACATGTAACGCCTTTGAAATGTCAGGTAAAGACGGTGTATATATCGTTTCACTAATTTGCGGAAACGCGACAAGAATAATCATTAACAAAAGTGATGGTACTGAGACTTTTTTCATTTTTCATACCCTCCTATAACTTTGAAAATCTCAGAAATAAAAAGACTTTCCTTAGCTACGGAACAGGAGGGGCCATTATAGAAATTCGATCATAAAACAACAAAAAAAACACCTCGATTACGTATGTTAATACTTATAGGAGGGTAATATTAACATTGATTTTAAAATATACTTTTTCAATTATATTACATATTGTGTTTCTTTTTCTAGTGCTAGACCTTAGAGGAATTCTTAAAAGGATAACTTGATACCACTTCCTTTTTATGGAATAATTAGAAATAGTTCGAATTAACAGATCTAATTATCAAACGATAGACTACCATATTTTAATATCGTAAAGCTTACAAACAGGAGGAATTTCGTAATGATTGAAATTTTAAGGACAGTAATAAACTTCCTAATCTCTCTATTCTCAGGAGAATTACCAATTGTATATTATGTATGGATTATCGCTTTATTTGTCATTCAAATGATCCAGGCTACTCTAAGCTACAAGCTCTTTAAAAAGAAAGATAGTTTCAGCACTTATATATCAACAGAATTACTCGCTTTTATCATTCTATTGTTTGGTGGTATATTATTATCTAAATTACTTGCCTACATAATAGACGATCCTACTATTAGTATGACAAATGTAACACATTATTTTATTTCTCTTATCATACTAACTATATTTGTCGCTACAGGCTTTATTAAAGATTTTCTACAAACATCTATAAAAAATAAAAATATATCCCTTTTTAGTATTTTAGTAATTTCCTTAATAGCTAGTATACTTTCATTCAAGTTTTTACCACTTTTAATTGAAGGTCCTTTCTCTCTTTCTAAATCTTTTATAATTACATTAATTATCGTAGTAATTGGGTTAATTACTCTATTAATTTCTTTAGAGGAAAAGTATGCAGATGAAAAAGAAACGGAAAATTTATAGCTTCTCATTTATATAAAAGTAAGAGGGAGCTCCCCTCTTTCTTTTATATCGTCCTATTTCGCAAGATTAAATCATCCCTTTTTGACATTACTATCGCACTAATAATAATCCGCAAAATCCAAGTTGTGTTTGCACTTATTTTTTCTAATTGCTTATTGATTGTTGCTATGTCTTTCTCATTAACCGTGGTACGCATTTCTAAATTTCGAATGTCTCTCATAATTTCTTTTTGCTCAGCCTTGAGACTGTCAATTTCAGCGTTAAGATAATATGCGATTAAGATAAATTAAAATTTGAAAAGGAACCCCTTGTTTATTTAACAACAAACAAGGTGCAATCCAACATCCGGGAGCACCTACGATAATTTCTATTGTTTTAATCAACATTTTCATATTTACAACTCAATATAGTCAGTATAATTTTATGAAGAGTCCACTTTTTTAGCTGCTTAATGTATACTAATATTAATACGAAACAGCTGTATTGATAAACTCTCTAAAACAATAAATATACTAGCTGAAACGAACCTATACCCCATATTTTCCCCAGTAACATTAATGGTTATTTCTGATAAATTCATTTGTATGTCATTGTTTTCAAAAATTTCATCCTCAACCTTTACAATATCTGCTTCACAATCTACTTCTTTAAAAGTTTTCAATAATTTTGTTTCCAATAAACTACAATCAAAGTTCTCATCTTTTATTACGGCAAATTTAACCTTCATATTGATTTCCCCATTTTTAACAAACTATAATCATTAAATCAATATAAATATATATTATTCTATTAAATAATTCAAAATATATGTTTCTTGCAAATCATTACTAAATATCAGTTCTAGGGATTGTAATGTCTTTTATAGATTTTTCATCAAAAATAGAACTTAATCCACGAATAATCACGTGTTTCAAATACAATATCTTTATCTGTTGAACGACCTTATCTCTCCTTAAAAAGTCTTGTTCTTATCCTATTTCTTAACAAGGACTTTACCTCAAGTTGCCTTTTCTTTATAAAAAATAGCCTACCTATTTCCGTAGGCAGACTATATCTTTATTACACCATACAAAAGTATACTCTCTATGCCACTCGAACTTTATGTAATGATACAGATTACAAATAAATTATTATCTTTTCTATATTCTTATCATTGATTTTTTGTTCATAAATTCGTAACACATATACATGAGTTATCATGCTAAAATTAGTTTATTCAAAAGAAGTTATTCTTAATGAATCGATAATTTTTAATACCCTGTTTAAAGCCTCGCCCCCCTGTGAGGCTTTTTCCTATTTAACTAGAAAGTAGTTATTAACCGTTACTATGCTGCTACACATCCCACCTTTAGCTATTCAGCATCAACACACGTAAAATTCTTGCCTCCATCATTTGATTTACAAATATTATTTATCAATTTTTCTGTTATTCTTTCATTTTCATTAGAAACTCGATCTAAATCCATTCGAAATACTTGTTCCGGATTCTCTTTTGAATTCCCTTCAATATGAATTGAACGATCGAACATCTCAGCCGTGAAGCTGCTAGATGTATTTATCAGTTTAACTCCATTATTTTCACCTATATAACGTTCAACTACTTTTTCGGCTTCTTTAAGTTGTTGAGATGTAGGATATGGTATAGATTCCGCTAATATGGCTACACCTACTAAATATGTAATATACAAACCACCTGCAATCAAGATAACTTTCTTTACTGTTTTATTAATCATGCTCTAACTCCCTTTTCTTTTTTTGCTATTAAAATATATAACTTTCCTAATTTCTATCAATTTCTTTTTAGTACATAACATTCGTTTTACATTTTATAAAAAACACCTCTCTTACTAATTTCCAATTTGATATTAACATGTTGTTTATCGTTTTTCAATAAATAATTATTATTCAACAATTTATTTTTGCTGTTTTTAGTTCTGATTCAATCTGAAAACAACCGACTCATTTAATTCCACTACATCATCAGCAAGTTTGAAAATTTGTTAATTAATAAAATACAAAGAGCAACTATATGTAAATCTCCCTCGTTATATCTATGTAGATCAGTAGTTTAGCTTCAGCACTCACCCTATTCGAGAACACTTTACAGAATATTCAATCTAATGATAAAATTGACTTAATTAATATTTTCGTCCATCACTGTATAAAAAATTACAATAAAAAAAATAGCACTCTCACAATTAAGTAAACGCAAGCTTTTTCTTCTATCTACTTACTATTTAAGGTTAATGGTAATATAACCAAATTAAAAAAATTCGACTTAAATTCATTGATGAATGGAGAGGTTTATATGAAATTAAAAGACAAAGTAGCGATCATAACTGGTGGTGCAAGTGGAATTGGCGAATCTACTGTTCGTCTTTTTATCAAAGAAGGTGCAAAAGTAGTTATTGCTGACTTTTCTGAACGTGGAAAAGATCTATCAGATGAATTGAATGCACATGGATATAATACGTTATTTATTAAAACCGATGTAACAAAAGAGGCAGATATTAAACAGCTAATCCATGAGACAGTAAGTACATACGGTAAATTAGATATTATGTATGCTAATGCCGGCGTTGCTGATGATGCACCGGCAAACGAATTATCCTACGAAAAATGGAAAAGAACCATTGATATTAACTTGTCTGGGGTATTCCTTTCTGATAAATATTCGATTGAACAATTTCTTAAACAAGGTACAGGCGGTGTCATCGTTAATGCTGGTTCGATTCATAGTTTTGTTTCATTACCTACCCCAACAGCATACTCATCTGCAAAAGGTGGTGTGAAACTATTAACTCAAAATTTATGTACTGCCTACGCTAAATATGGAATACGTATTAACGCGGTCTGCCCTGGCTATATTGATACCCCTTTACTTAGTAGTGTTAATCCTCAACAGAAAGAATATTTAGCTTCACTTCATCCACAAGGCAGACTTGGAACACCAGAAGAAGTAGCAAAAGCTGTCTTATTTTTAGCAAGTGATGATGCTAGTTTTGTTAATGGTACAACACTTCTTGTTGATGGAGGCTATACTGCACATTAATTTTAAAACCTTGAAGCATATCTCTAAGAAATATATAGTCTTCAACAAAAAAAGCACCGTCACAAATGACGGTGCTTTTTCTATGTAAGAGCTACTAGAAGATTCCCTTCTAGCCTACTCCCATTTATAAGTCCAAAATTGTTCAAGTTGCAACCATTTTAATGTTGCTGCATCTTTGTTTTTGATTTTCGCGTGTGTTTCTTCAAGCATCGCTTCTGTTTGCGAACGGTGCGCACCTAGTGCAGCTAATTTATGCTCGAATACTTCACTAATATTATTTACAACATCCGGCTCACCCAGTACAGCTTCGCGATTTTTCGTAATCGCAACCGCATGAATGACTGGACGTTCTTCTTTTGGCATACGCGATACAGCGCGAACAACAGCGCGGCCAAATGCATCATGATCTGGATGTACGCCGTGCTCTGGATAAAATGTAATAATTCGAGATGGATTTACTTCTTGAATGATCGCTTCAATTTTATCAGCAACGAAATCAACATCTTCAAATTCTAACGTTTTATCATGGAAACCAAGCATTCTTAAATCTTTGATCCCCATCGCTTCACATGCATCTTTCAATTCTTTTTTACGGATATTTGGAATCGTTTCACGGTTAGCGAACACGTTTTTCCCCATGTTACGTCCCATTTGTCCTAAAGTACCACATGCATATGTTACAGGTACTCCTTGATCTGTTAATAAGCGAATTGTTCCTCCCGCAGCAAATGCTTCATCATCTGGATGCGGAAATACAACAAGTACATGTCTCTCCATAAGTTTCCCTCCTTCTTACTTAAATGGCGTTAAGCTTAACTCAAGCGCAACTGCTAAACGACCTTGATTATCATGCCCTGCAAGTAATAAACGTTCTTTATCGTCTACTTCCCAGTGCGTAATACCTTCAGCATATACCCAGCCATGATCCATTTTTAAACCAACTCGATATGGATTCGTTCCAGTAATCTTTCCGCGTTCAAAGCGAATAATTGCATTTCGAATGAATGCTCCAACTGTCATCATCTTTTCATTAAAGTGTGACGCGTACGCTCCGTTCGTCGTTTCTAAATGAATATATACATCTTTATTTACAAAACGTTCAATTTCATTTTGAATAAGAGAACTATCTTTTACTATTTCCATCGGAATTCACCTCTTTAAACCATTTTACGCAAAAATAATGTAAATTGCTATCTCTATATTAGAGGACAACGCCCACTTTTCCTAATAATTTGCACTGTGTTTCTTTATTTTTTTATATCATATGTAAAATCATCATTTTTTCCTTCACTTTGTTAAATAGTTTTCTTTCTTTTTTGAATTTGCTACAATATATTTTATCCCGTATTCATATAACGGGATACATTTTGACAATTTAATACATACTTTGAAGAAGGTGACATGATTGGAACAATCAGCACATGAAGTAGCAAATTGGCAATATTATTTTGCAATTGCCGTATTTTTAGTCACGTACGGATTTATTATTTCTGAGAAATTGAATCGTGCTGTAATCGCACTATTCGGCGCTGCTATTATGATTATTTTTGGAATTGTAGACTTACATACTGCTTTCACATCACATATTCAATGGGAAACGATCACCCTTTTAATTGGGATGATGATTCTCGTACATATTACGAGCCAATCGGGCGTATTTGAATTTGTGGCCATTAAAGCAGCGAAGGCAGCTGGCGGAAAACCAATCCGCATTTTATTATTACTATCCTTATTAACTGCTGTCGGATCAGCATTTTTGGACAATGTAACAACCGTTTTACTAATCGTACCTGTTACACTATCCATTACACGTATTTTAAAAGTAAACCCTGTTCCTTATTTGATTTCAGAAGTGCTTTTTTCAAATATAGGCGGAACAGCAACATTAATCGGTGATCCACCTAACATAATGATCGGATCGGCAAATAAGCATTTAGATTTTAATGCCTTTTTACTAAACTTAGCTCCAATCGTAATTATTATTTCTATCGTTACACTTGGCATTATTTACTTCCTGTATCGCAACAAACTAAAAACAACAACTGAACAAATTAAAATATTAATGGAATTAAACGAAAAAGATTATATTAAAGATCAAAGCCTCCTTTTAAAATCCATTTCGATTTTAGGACTAACTATTTTAGGCTTTGTACTTCATTCCATTATTCATGTAGACGCTGCGGTAATTGCAATGACAGGCGCTACACTTCTTATGCTAATCGGAGTAAAAGAACATGATATTGAAGATGTATTTGCTCACGTTGAATGGGTAACCATTTTCTTCTTCGCCGGACTATTCGTTCTCGTTGGCGGGTTAATTGATATTGGGCTTATTTCTTCACTCGCAAAAGAAGTACTCGACGTAACAAATGGCGATATCGGTTTCGCTGCGGTACTTATTTTATGGGTATCTGGCATCGCATCTGCAACAATTGACAACATCCCATTTGTCGCAACGATGATCCCGCTTATTCAAGATTTAGCTACAGGGCTCGGACTATCTGTCGATTCCCCGCAAATCGAAGTACTATGGTGGGCGTTATCACTTGGAGCTTGCTTAGGAGGAAACGGAACATTAATCGGAGCATCAGCAAACGTAGTCGTTGCTGGTATTGCGAAACGTGAAGGACATGCTTTCTCTTATATGGACTTCTTAAAAATTGGTTTTCCGTTAACAATTATTGCATTATTGTTATCACACGCTTATATATATTTACGTTATTTAATGTAGATGTTATGGTGTGTGAAATTATATCGACGGTTTTTAAAATATATCGATCGTTTCTTCGAATATATCAACGATTTTCTAAATATATCGACGGTTCGACAGAGAATATCGATTTACCAACAAATAACGACACTAAAAAAGGTATGCAGCGTTAAACTGCATACCTTTTTTATCACCAAAATATACCTATAATTGCTAATCCACCTAAAATCATACCACCAATTTGTCCGACGATTGCTGGCGATAATTGAACACCTTTCCTCACCTCAACAACCGGTCTTTCGTGCCTTAGTTGCTGCACTTCGCTTTGCAGTTGATGTACACTTCCGTGCAATTCTTTAATTAGCTCTTTTAATTCAGCGACCTCTTCATTTACTGGTTTTGCTTTTTCTAAATTCATTTTGCATAGCTCCTTATAAAGTGAAACTTTAATCAGTGGGGGTTTTGTTCATCTCCCACTGATTATTAGTTGAACCAATCGGACGTTTACGGACAGTTGATCTCCCACCTAACTTCTTTGCTCCAACTGAATTTTGAGGTGGGAGTTTTACTGCCCGTTAACGCGGGATAAATTCAATCAGTACACTGTAAATTTTCGCCAATTATCATTATATCTCCTGCATACTACATATATAATTTAGAATGTATTTTCTAACCTTGTAGCTCTATCCATTCATCCCGCAATATCCCCATAATGATACGATCAAAACACTTCCCATCTCTTTGCACTGCTTCTCTCATACAGCCTTCTATCTGAAAACCCATCTTTTTATACAACTCAATAGCAGCTTTATTATAAGAAATAACATCCAGACCAACGCGGTGTAAATTCAATTCATAGAAAGCATATTTTAAGATAAGATGGATTGCTTCTCTTCCATATCCCTTCCCTCTATCATTTGCATCTCCTATACCAATGGCTAATAAACCCGTTCTGTTATTCCACTCTATGCCATGAATTGCCACAAAACCAATTAAGCGATCATCTTGAACTGTCCTCAACATGAAAGATACACTATTCGATCTCCGTCCCTTTAATAGCCCATCACTTGCTATTTCTTGTAACGATTGTGGAAACGCTACATCTGTATCGACATTTCTTAAATACTCACTATCTTCTTGCCACATAGCCATTACTTTAGCATCTGATTCTCTAATAGCGGATAATTTAACAGTTTTATTTTGAAAAAGATTCATCGTCATTTCAAATTCCCCCTTTTTTAATAACGGGGACACTTATTTTAGTCTATTTATCCCCTTGTTCCATAAACTGTTTTATAAACGGGATACTTACAATAAGCGCTGACATTGGCACATCTCCTCTACATTAAATTAAATTCATTGTATAATTTTTTATTTATTCTAACAATAACAAAAAGGCCCTCCAAATTCAGAGGGCCTTTCCTAATAGCAAAACTCTATTATTTCGTAAACATTTTCTCCGCTTCATCCATTGCCATTTTGTTACCTAAAGCAGAATAGTCAAGCCATGGTTGGTCATTGATAATGTATACGTGCTTGCCTTTAACAGCTTTTAAGTCTTTCCAAATTGGTGTTTCTTGTAATTGTTTAAATGCCGCTTTTGCTTTATCGTCTCTGTTTACAACAACGAAAATCGCATCTGCATCAAAGTCAGGTAATACTTCTTGTGAAATGACTTCAAAAGGACGATTTCCATCGATTTTCTCTACACCATTTGCAGGTTGTAATCCTAAGTCTTGGAATAAAATTGGTCCCATCGGTCTTTTCGTGCTAAATACTCGTAATTCTTTTGCAGTAACGCGAATTGCCATTACTTTTTCGTTATTACCTAACTCTTTATCTATTAAACTTTTTACTCGTTTTGATTGCTCTTCGTAATCTTGAATATATTTATCCGCTTCTTTCTCACGGTTTACAAGTTTACCAACTTGTTTTAACTGATCTCTCCACGTACCTTCATCTAAGTTGAAAGAATGTGTTTTTGCAATTTTTTCGTATTTCGCTAAATCTTTGCCCGCGTATTTTTCATCTACATAAATTTCAGATGGTTTTAACTGAAGTAACGCTTCCATATTCGGATCTGTTACAACACCAAGTTTCTTCGTATCTTTCAGCTGTTCTTTTGCGTGTGGTAGGAAATCTTTTAAATCTCCACCAATTACAGAACCTACCGGTGTAATTCCTAATGCAAGTAAATTATTCGTTAAATGAATAGACATAGAAGCAATTTTTGGATCATTACTTTTTTCTGTTTTTTTCGTTGCCTCTTCATTAGATCTCGTTTGACCACATGCTGCTAATACTAAAATACACATAATGCTAAATAAAATAGTAAGTTTCTTTTTCATATGTTCTCCTCTTTGAAGTATTTATTTTGTTTTTGTAAGTAAATAAAGAAAATAAGGTGCTCCTAAAGCGGCCACTACTACACCAGCTGGAATAGAATTTGGCTCAAATATAGAACGACCTATCGTATCTGCTAGTACTAAAATAATCATGCCGATAATGCCAGCTAGCGGAAGGAAATGTTGATAGGTAGTGCCTACTAACTTTCTTGCGATATGCGGGGCAACTAAACCGATAAAACCAATCCCTCCTGCCATCGATACACTTGCGCACGATAATCCAACCGCTGTAGCTAAAAGTAGCAACCGTTCTTTTTGAACAGAAACACCAAGTCCTGCTGCTACACTATCACCTAATGACAGTGCATTTAACGTTTTAGATTTTAGCCACGCATACGGGGTTAGTATGAAAATCCAAGGTAATAATGCTAGAACATGAATCCAATCCCTTCCCCACACGTTACCAACGAGCCATCTAGAAGCGAATATATACGTCTCATCATTTAACTTGAGAGAGAAAAATAACGAAATCGCACTAAATCCAGCTGAAACAGCAATACCAACGAGAATAAGTCTAATGGGAAGTAAACCTTTTGATCGATCACTCGCAAGTAAAATAATTAAAAATGCAGCTAACACTCCCCCGCCAAATGTAAATAACGGTATTAAAATCGATGCATTCTCATTAATAGAATGAAAGAAAGTAACGAATAGAATTAGCCCAAAAGATGCACCTGCATGCAGTCCAAGAATACCAGGATCTGCAAGTGCATTACGTGATAACCCTTGCAAAATCGCACCGGAAACTCCAAGGCCAATACCAGCTAACATTGTGATTATAATTCTTGGCATACGATAATCGTATAGCACGGTTGCACTTTCAAAATCACCATAACCGAAAAGCGTTTGAATTACTTTGAGCGGTGCAATGCTAAGTGTCCCCGTATTTAAGCCAAGCAAAATGACAGCGATACCAACACACCCAAATATTGTAGTTACAGTAACGGCTCTCTTTTTATCCGTGTTTAAAATCTTCTTCACTTACAACTCCCTCCCAACTTTACGTGCTATATAGAGGAAGAACGGGACTCCAACAAGAGCTACCATAATTCCTATCGCAAGTTCTTTAGGAGGATTTACTGTTCTTGCCCCTAGGTCAGCTAAAACTAATAACATAGCTCCTAATAACGCCGACATAGGAATAATGAGTCGATAATTAACACCAACTAATTTTCTAGCAATATGCGGAATGACTAGTCCTACAAATCCAATAGAACCAACAGCTGAAACAGATACACCTGCAAGGATGACTACTATAATCATCCCTAGTATTCTCGTTCGGCTCGTTTTCACTCCTAAATTTGTAGCGACGTCATCCCCCATTGATATGAGTGAAATAGACCGCCCTATCGATGCAGCAAAAACAATTGTTATGAAAATAATAGGAACTAAAAATTTCAGGTGTTCCCACTTAACCCCCGCAACACCACCAGCATACCAAAACGCTAAATCTTGGCTTAAATCATAATAAATTGCAATACCTGAACTTAACGAATGTAAAAGTGCTGCCATAACCGCTCCAGCAATCGTTAACCTCATCGGTGTTAATCCGCCTGATGTTGCTGATCCGATAATAAAAATGAGTACTGTACTTAAAACCGCTCCAATAAAGGAGACAATCATCAAATAGGAATACGGCATATGCGGAAAAAAGGCAAAACTAAGTGCTACTACAAACATCGCACCTGCATTTATGCCAAGTACACCTGCATCAGCTAAAGGATTTCGTGTTACTCCTTGCATAACAGCCCCAGCGACTGCAAAAGCCGCTCCTACAACTGCTGCGCCAATTACCCTTGGGAGCCTTAATTCGTAAATGATTTGATGCTGCGTTAATTTCGGATTGTAATCAAAAACCGCTGTCCACACCGTTTGCAAATGAATATCCTTTGCACCAAATGCGACGGCCAAAAATATAGATCCAATTAAACATATAATTGTTAAGCTCATAAAACATATAAACTTAATATGTATCCAGCGGTTATTGCCAGCACGTATAGTAGACTTATGTAACATGTTTCATTTCATCCTTTATATTCAGTTGTTTTTTATAATTATTTTTTATTTATAATTAATATTGATAATAATTATCATTTTCATTTAGATATTATATCGCCACTTTTTTTAAATAGCAAACTATTTTTTCACTTCGCTAAATATTAAAATACTTATTACAATTCCCTTCCAAAACTTACAAATACACGCAAAATAGACTACTAGCTTATTTTTAAAATTGTAGTATACTTAGTCATTATTTTGAGTTTTCTAACAAAAAATATCGAAGGAGACACAATGTTCTATATAAAACAACTACTACATTTCACTTACGAGCAAGCATTATCTTGCTTATTTCCAGTCGTTATTTTTTTAACACTAGCCCTTTCAAAAATCGTTTCTATCCCAGGGTTATATCGCTATGATTTCATACTCATCGTATGTCTTCTTATGCAGTTGTTTATGTATAAGACTGGACTTGAGACGAAAGACGAATTAAAAGTAATTACTGTCTTCCACCTCATCGGCCTTTTACTAGAAATATATAAAGTACATTTCGGTTCATGGAGTTATCCTGAAGAGGCATATTCAAAAGTGTTTGGAGTTCCACTTTACAGCGGGTTTATGTATGCAAGTGTCGCGAGTTACATATGCCAAGCGTGGAGAAGAATGCATTTACAAATGTACCATTGGCCGAAAGCTATTTTTGCAATACCTCTAGGAGCAATGATTTACTTCAATTTTTTCACACATCATTTTCTATATGACTTTAGATGGGTATTAACTTTACTTCTATTCATCGTTTTCTTTCGGACATTTGTGGAGTTTTCATTACGAGGCGTTACATATAAAATGCCGCTCGTTCTCTCCTTTTTCCTTATCGGATTCTTTATTTGGATTGCAGAAAACATCGCAACATTTTTCGGAGCATGGCAATATCCAAATCAACGGGAAGCATGGAATCTCGTTCACTTAAGCAAAATTAGTTCATGGTTTTTACTCGTTGTTATTAGCATTATGATTGTTACACAACTTAAACATTTGAAAGAGTCGAAAAGATAATGCTGATTATGTAAAAAAGTTAGCACATCACTCATTAGAGAGTGATGTGCCTTTTTTAATAATATTTTTTAAACCGCCCTCATCAAAGGAGTTATAAATTCATCATAATTTACAAGTGCATAAGCAGTTGCACATTATGAACTACTACTAGCGGAGGAGGTTGCTACAGATGAAGCGGCAATCGTTGCCATCATAGCTGCCTGTTGTGCCTGTATGAGGACTTCTATCATTGTTTGTAAGCCTGTGTTGGTAGCTTTACTTTCCCCACTTTTCTGACTTACGAACAGTTGAATAGCAATAAGAATATTGGTATCTGTATGCCAACGGAACAATTTCTCCCCCTGCAATTTTTCAATCAATGCTTTAATAGAATGAATCTCTTTTTCTCCATCCTCAAGTAACGCTAGTAGCCCGATAGCGGGATAATGCATCTGTTTCACTTTTACCTTTTCTCGCTTTAATAACTTCCATATGTTTGTGCATGTTGCAACTAACATTTCTTCACGGACATCCTTCTTTAGTGAAAGAATATGACTTAGAAATTGAAGATCATTCCCTTTACGCAAACCAGCTGCCGCTAGTTTCTGATAAAGACGTTCCACTCGGTCCATAAGTGCTTCTACATTCTCTGATTGCCCTGCTAGTAAAACCGCGAGCGGATAATCATTTGTACCTGTAAGAAAAAGATGATCCTCTTTCATTCGTTTATATACTTGCATCGAACGCTGAATGTGCGTGCCATACTGTTCATTATCTTCTGTTAAAAGCACAGCTGCTGCAAGATAAGTAAATATACTCCGGCTAAAACCACCAGCGACCAATTTTTCATATAAATCTAAAAAGTTTCGAAAAGCTTTCTTGTAATCTGTAAAGTGTATATCTAATGTTGCGGCTACCACAAAGCGATGATAAGACTTTAAGTATGAAAACATTCCTACCTGATTCTTAATATAACTACTAAGTTCTAAAAAACGTCCGAGATCAAATAATTTATCACTGCTTGCATACATAGCAGCAATCATCATTCCTGTTCGAGAATCACTCGTTTTCCATTTTAGTTCTTCCTTTAACTGTGCATATGTATGTGTGTATTGCTCCAACTTTTGTTCCAATGTAATCATAGTATTCACCCCTATTTCTAGTTCTTCTCTTTTATTATACGTATATTCCATATTTAGGAATACTATATTTCATACAGTTTTTGCAATCTATACTTTCTTCGGTATTTTCTATTAAATAAAACAAAAAATAATTACATCAGAAACATCAAGATAATAAGCGCTCATAATCCCTAATCCTTCAAGAATTTCAACAACCCAAAAAGGATAGATAATAAATTATCTATCCTTTTTTTGTCTATATATTATTGTGAAAAAGAAAGTTGTAACTATCTACACCTCAATTTTGATAAAACATCTGGAGTTCGTTTTTATACGCAAATAAATTTCATCCAAAACTAAAGAACCTTAATAATACGTTCCATGGCCTTCATTTGCCCAATATGATCTGCTTCATGATAAAGCATCATACCGTAAAGCTCACCAACTGTTTCCAATCCTAGGAATGGCTCTGGAAGTTTGTTTTCAAATGCTTCTGCTGGAATTTCGTTAATACGTTTTGCTTGTTCTTTTAATTGGGCCGTTAACACTTCTAATGATGGTCCTTCTGTTGTCCATTTAGATGGTCTTGATCCATATCCAAACATACCTGGATATTCCGTTGGTAATTGTTTAAACTCTCTTCCAAACATAAAAGTTTCTGCTGCTGTTAACACGTGACCAATATGCCAACGAATTGTATTGTTAAAGCCTTCTGGCTGCGTATCCACAGTTTTATCGTCTAGCGTCTCCATAAATTTAAGCAATTCCCCACGCGTTATTTCAAATTGTTTTAAACCAACTAGTCTATTCATTTTATCGCTCCCCTTTTTTATGTACAATTTATTATGAGCTAAGAGTGTTCAACTTATTAAAGTTTCACCTTGTATAATCTATCAGAAACAATTAAGAAATACATCTAATATGCTTAGTAAAAATAATAACAAAGGTTCACTCCTCATAAATATAGAATTACTTACTACACAAATGGTTTAGTAAATAAAAGAGGAGTGTAATTGCATGTTAGATATTTTAAAACAACAATATAATCTTATTAGCTCTACAAGAGAAACTCTATTTTCATTTTTGGAAAAAATCCCACTAGAAAAATTACATAGCACTATTCCGAATTTCGGAAGCGGTAGCATAATAAAGACGCACCTTCATGTAGCCGATTGCTACCGATACTGGCTTGGATCATTCGCATTTAAGCAAAAACGAGCAGATTTTTCATTCGCTAGTGATTATGAAATTGAGCATGCAGATATCGAGAAAGTTCGTGCTAGGTTTAAGTTAGTCGATGAGGTTGTACAACGTTTTTTAGATGAATACAATGACCGTTTGCTTGAAAATATAGCAAATGAAGTGAAATGGCAAAAAGAACATTGGAGCACAACCCCGCTATGGCTTTTAACTCATACGGAGACTCATGAGTTTCATCATAAAGGACAAATTGTATCTATGGCTCGTCACCTTGGATACAATCCTCCTGATACAGATCTTATTTAATTCGATTTTTCTAAACTACCAAAAAGATCGAGCATGTTTTGTTTATTTTCCAAAACATGCTCTTAAAATCTCCTATCCTACTATTTTCATATCCTCATCAATACCAAATAGTCTCAGCATAATTATATGCATCACTATTTGGAATGGCATGTTTCCCCTGCGCTTGCGCCTTTCTTGGATCAAAATCATATACCATTGGCGTATAGCATGATGTTTGCCCTTTATTCACAACACCATTTCCTCCAGCACTCCCACAAGTATATGCCTTTCCATCAGTTTTTCTGACGATCCTTGCATCAGCTTCGTTATTATAAACTGCTGCACGGGTTACAGTAACTTTTGCCCACGCTGTTTTACACGTCGTGCTAAATTTTAATTCCACATAAGAATTGGAATCAATCCACTTCTTTTCTTTCGTTACTGCTGATTGATCACAACTATTATAATACGGACTTTTCCCATCATACGAATGGTCTTCCGCATATGCTTTATCATTATTGGTTGTACTCAACACACTAGTTACAATGAGCAAAGCCAGACAAAGACATGCGCTTACTTTTTTTAAAAGTTTCATAGAATTCCACTCCTTTATTAATAACGTCCAGTTTTCCCGTAACCATTATTAAACGTAACCGCTTCAGCATCTGCTGTGTATCCGAAATCAGCAGTTAAGTCAAATACCATTCCTGTATACGTGCTCGTTTGACCTGTTTTTATTGTGCCATTCCCCTGATTTGAAGTGACTGATTTTTGGAATACACCATTTTTATATTTATTTACAACAGCGTACGCGTACACTCCTCCCGAAACAGCAGGTGCTGGTTGATCTAAAACAAACTTTGCCCATGCTGCATGACATTTATTACTGTAACGTAAATACACTGTTCCTACTTTTTTGCTACCTTCATACACCGCTGTAGACTTTGCATTAAATCCATCTGCATCACATGTTGCACTACCCCCATACACTTTCGTTGTAGCCGGATTTTTCCCGTCATAATAACTACTAAGATCGGTAGCTGCAAATGTACTCCCTTGAAAACTAAATAATACCCCTACACTCGCTACACTTAACACACATACTTTCATGAACCTTTTAAACATTTCCAATCTCCTCCCTCAAAATAAATACGTATGATAAAGACAATCTATCCCCTATGTACGCCCCTCCTTTCATGCTTCCTAGAGGCATCTTACAGAAACGAATAAACGTTGTAAATTTCCTTATGGTTATTGGAATATACGAAGAAATTTACTTATCCTTGTAAGAAAAAAAGTTGAGAAATACACATTTTATTGCATCCTTTATTTAAAACACAAAAGAACCGATACTTGTTACACGCAAGCATCGGTTCTCTCTATACAAAAGTGCCATTTTTTCTTTTATATAAAATAAATATTTCTCCACTTAATCCGTTGTAAAAAACTCCCTCGTTACATCAATAAATTGTTGCAGTGGCGCTGTCATCCATTTATCTTTATGCCAAGCAATTTGTGTAAAAATTGGATTGATAGTATTTTCTAGATGTAACTCTTTTATCGTTCCCTCTCGTATATCTTTTTCTACTACTATTGCTGGCAAAACTGCTATACCTAAATCCGCAATAACACATTGTTTGATTGCCTCTACGCTAACAAACTCAATCTTATTTGTCGGATATACGTCTTTTGTACGAAATAGCTCTTCAAATAAAGTCCGATATGAGCACCCTAGTTCTGTTAACAAAAGTGTTTCCTTCTCTAAATCTTTTATAGAAACGGAAGGTCGTTCGAGTAAACAATGCCCTGGAGCAACTACTACTTTTAATTCTTCTTTCATAAGTGGCTCCACATGCAAAGCATCTTCTGCTTTACATTCGTCCAAAATAAATGCAAGATCGACTTTCCCCTCCATCAATTGTTCCTTCGCATCTTTATTGGAATGCGCTGGTTTAAATATAAGCTTTATTTGTGGAAATTGCGCTTTAAACCTCTTTAATATAGAAGGAAGCCTATATGTACATTGACTTTCTTGTGCACCAATTGTTAATGTACCAGCTATTTCTTCATCATCTTTCACAGCCATTTTCGCTTCGTTACTAAGTGCAATCATCTTATCAGCATATAATTGAAACTTCCTGCCCGCTTCAGTTAAGAAAAGACGTTTTCCTAATCTTTCAAATAACGGCGTACCGAGCTCAGCTTCTAACGTTTTAATTTGCGCTGTCACGCTCGATTGAGCAAAGTTCAATTTCTTCGCAGTTTGTGTAAAATTCAAAGTGTCTGCTGCTACTTTAAATGTAATTAATTGTTTTATCTCCATTTATCATCCCTCTTTTCAATCGGTATTTCCGATTGATTTCATCGAAATAATCATCTTTGTCTATTGATATTTATATTGTATGATAAAGAGCATCGACAAACAATATAAATGGAGGTATTCCATATGAAAGCACTTTGTTTCGAAACATTCGGAAATACTGATGTACTTCAATATAAAGAAATCCCTGATCCAATCATTAATCCAAATGAAATTCTTGTCCGTACGAAAGCAATTGGATTAAACTTCGCTGATATTTATAGACGCCGCGGTGATTATCATCTCGCTGGTAACCCGCCTTATATATTAGGTTATGAAGGGGCTGGTATTGTTGAAGAAGTAGGAACTAACGTTACTACCATCAAGCCTGGAGACCGTATTGCATTTGCTGATGTTCCATTTGCAAATGCAGAATTAGTTGCCATTCCATCAGAAAAAGCAATCCCGCTTCCAGATTCAATTTCTTTTGAAACAGCCGCTTCAGTATTATTACAAGGCTTAACAGCACATTATTTAACAAAAGATAGCTACCAAATAAAACAAGGTGATACAGCTTTAGTCCATGCTGCAGCTGGCGGCGTTGGTCAACTTCTTATTCAAATGATTAAACTACAGGGCGGAACAGTAATCGGTCTTACGTCATCAAACAAAAAAAACAAAGTAGCCACGTTAGCTGGTGCTGATCACGTATTTTTATATACGGAAGCATGGCAAAACAAAGTACTTGAAATAACACATGGTACTGGAGTAAATGTTGTATATGAATCAGTAGGTTCTACATTAGAGGACAGTTTTAATGCTACTAAAATTGGTGGTACCGTTGTATTTTACGGAATGGCTGGCGGTAATCCTGCGCCCGTTGATCCGCGTATGCTTATGGATACTTCAAAAACTTTAACTGGCGGAGACCTTTGGAATGTTCTTACTACGTATGAAGAACGTAAAAAACGCTCTACTCAATTATTTGAATGGATCACGAGCGGAAAATTAAACATTGCGAGTCCTACTACATTCTCTTTACAATACGGCGCCCATGCTCATGAATTATTAGAGAGCAGAAAAAGTACAGGGAAGATTTTATTAATCCCTTAGTCGTTCCAATTTAAAAAGGAAGCTAGATTTTATTTCTTTGCTTCCTTTTTAAATTTTATTAATGTTCACTTTCGCTTCTTCCCAATAACCCTGTTATTTATATTCTTTCTATACTTCTTTTTCTAGACCGCTCATTTTTAAGTTCATAAAATAAACGAATCTAAATATTAAAGGAAAAAACAAACCTCCAAATATGAGCGACTCAATAAATACAGTATCAATAAAAGAAAGAATCCCAAAGAGTATCATTCCAAAAAAATAAAATACAACTGCATTCCAATAAATAAAACGTGGAAATTTAGTTTGGAACGAATCACCTTTTTTACACGGTTTTCCAAATAAAAAATGAACTAATTTAATCAACATAATCACTTCTCCATATAATTGTTAATATTCTTTTCCTCTTAGAACTGAACATAAATAACATAATATGTATCATTTCATTTGAATTTTCCGACACAAAAGTTATTAACCATGCCGAACACAGTTTGACTTTTACTCATGTTTAAAACCTCATAAACAGTAGCCCCCTCCTATATGTCGTTAGACTTTCTCGTCCATGACCTAAAAAAAGAGTTTTATATTATCACTTGCTCTTCGACTCAAAAATTAATTAAATAAATTGAAAACATTATACAGTTGTTTCACAAAGTCAACGATATATTTTTATTTAAATACAAATCGTCTATTGCCATTATCATGGTGCAATTCAAACATTACTGGATTACTAACAAATCGTTTTAACAAAACGTATGCCTCATAATCAGTTATTTCATTAGGAATATTAATCCCACTAAATGACGTTGAGGAAATTAATGTATGAAAATCATATTTGAACTCATAGTCTCCAATATACGCAAGCGCCAATTTCCCTTTCCATTCAATTTGATACGTCTTCCCTTCTAATCTAGTGAACTTAATATCATGAAAGGCTGATGCGTCATGTCCAAGTAAATAAACATCAAATGCCGTTAACTCTAAATCTAAGTTCTTCTGTTCATCTTCGGATAAAAAATCAATTGCAAATCCCTTCCCAGTTAGCATATCCAAGTCAAATGGTACCTCATCACTTCCTACACGAAATCCTTTAAAATCCCATTCTTCTGATGACAAGGTGCAACTATGGAAGTTGTTCCATACAATCTTCGCATGCCAATCATCTTCATCTTCATCTTCATCTTCATCTTCGTCTTCTTCATCCAAATCTTCCTCATCATAATCCGCAGTCTCTAAATGTAAATCAAAATACAAACCAGCTATACCCTTTAACTCTTCTTCCTCTGCATATTTAAAATGTGCACTCCACTTAAAATTAACAATTCGATGACCATTAGGCCACGGATTGTCCACAAAATATATTCGATCCATATTCACACGTTCCTTACTTTGTTTTAGTTCTTGTAAACTTACTTAAATTTCGAGATGTAAGACTATACCACCATCCAATATACTACAAGACGATTCTTTGTTCCTAAGATGCTACTAAATACCTACCTCTTACTATATCATCACAATAATTCTCACGGTATATTTTTATCAGAACATTCAAACTCAAATCTATAAATAGTATACTAAAAAGTGAAAAGGAAGCTAGATTTTTCTAACTTCCTTTTCATATTTCTATTTGAGGTATAATTATATTTCCACACTTTCTTTCCCTTTTGCAACATAACTCATATCTCCAACAGACTCGACTGTGTATGTTCCATCTTGATATACAATCTTCGTCACACTAGCATTTTCTACTCCAAGTTTTGTTTTGCTACTGTCTAACATTTCGATTAAGGTAGTAATCAAAAGCCCATGAACGACAACTAAAACATTACCGCCACCATTTGCAGCAGATTCTTCACTAATTTTATCAATCTCTTCTTTTATACGAGTAGAAAATAATTCCCAATCTTCCGCCTGTTTCGTAGGGTCTGCTGCTCTAATAAGATTAATCACTTCTTGAATAGAAAACTTCATAAGTTCTTCTGGTGATGCAACGCCCGCAGCTTTTCCAACCGCATCCCACATATTTTCAAGTTTTTCACCTTCAAAAATACCAAAATTTAATTCTCGTAAATTTTTTCTTTTCTCAAGTTTTAACTTTTTTTGCTCACTATATTTTAATACTAAATTAGCAGTTTCAATCGCTCGGCCGCTATCACTACTATATGCATTCGCAAAATGAACATCTTTTAATCCCGTTCCTAAATTAGAGGCAACTTCCACACCTTTTTCTACTAACGGAGAGTCTGCCCAACCTTGCGCGCGATGATTCGTATTTAATATTGTTTTACCGTGTCTTGTAACATATAACGTAACTACATTCTCATTGCTATCTGTTTCTCGCTTCTTCATTCAATTCTCTCCCTTTACATTTCTATATCAATTTTACCATCTTAATTATTCATTGAGCAAAATATACGTAAGTGAATTTGCTTAATAAAAAAAGCTATCTTTCTGTATATCTCTACAAAAAGATAGCATCTTTTATGATTACATTTCTTAACTGATATTCCTATTCAGCAAATGCACTCGAATACTGAACAACTCCTTCTACACCTTCAAGAGCATTCTCCCTTAATTCCACCACCATAAACACCTCTTCAGGCACTTCAAATGGTGCTTTTATATTCCACTCACTTGCTTTCTTAAAACCAAATTTCGGATAGTACTCTGGATGGCCTAATACTACAACTGACCCGTATCCAAGGCCTTTCGCTTTTTCTAACGCAGCTACAATAAGTTTACCGCCAATGCCTTTTTTCTGATGGCCCCTAGCAACTGATACTGGCGCAAGCGCTAATGAATCTACAGAAGCTCCATCTTTTTCTATCGTAATTTTCGATAACATAATGTGACCGACTATTTCCTCATCTACCGCAACAATAGATAACTCAGGAACAAACGCATCACATTCTCTAATACGCTTTACAAGTTCATGTTCCTTTTTATCACTATACTCTTCATTTAAAAATGCTTCTTTTACAACTTCTTCTGTTTTTCTATAATCGCTTTTTTGTTCTTGCCTAATCGTTACCACTCTATATTACCCCCTATTCTTTCTTATTTCCTTTTGGATTTTACGAAGCGCTTTTTTCGATCCGCGCTCAATATCATGTTGCATTTTTCTTTCTTTATAATCGACAAATAGTGTATTTAAATCGTATCCCTCTGGATATAATTCTTTTGCTGCTACCTCTAAAGTAATACGTTTTACATTTACTTCAACAAATTCACCGTTATAATATACAACGACGTTATAAAAATTATCTATTTCCTTATAGATGATACCAAAATCATCATAATCTAATAAATTTACACGATCGCCCATTTTATACTCGTAATGATTTTCTCTTTTTTCTTGCACGACTTTCGGTTTTCTAACTTTGCTTTCATTCAGTTTTTCTAGGGCATATTCTTTATTTTCCATGTACTCTTTCGCTCTTTTCAGTACATGTTCTCTTACGTTCATTTTATTTGCAATCCAAAGTGCATTACTTTCACCTGATTTACCGATCACTAATTTATAAAGCGGTTCTAATGTCTCACTATTAAATTGCATTGCTGCATTCATAAAATCATCGTGTATTTCTGAGAAGCGTTTAATTTCACCGTAATGCGTACTCGCAACTGTAATACATCCTGCAAGATAAAACTCCTCTAAAATAGAAATTGCAAGTGCTGCTCCCTCATTTGGTTCAGTCCCGCTTCCTATTTCATCAAATAATAGCAACGTATTATTATTTGACATCCTCATAATCTCAGATAGATTTTTCATATGTGATGAAAATGTACTGAGTGCATTTTCGATACTTTGATTATCACCAATATCTACAAACACATTTTCAAAAATAGCAATTTCTGTTTCTTTATCTCCTGCAATATGCAAGCCTGACATTGCTGCTAATGTTAGTAGCCCAATTGTTTTTAATACGATTGTCTTCCCGCCCGCATTTGGTCCTGTAATAATTAAACTACGATAATTTTGACCGATTTCAAAGTTTAACGGTACTACTTTTCCACTTAAAAGCGGATGCTTACAATTTACTAAATGAATGTAGCCATGATCATTTAACTTCGGCTCTATTCCATCGATTGATTTACTAAACTTCGCTTTCGCAAATACCATATCATATTGACTAATTAATTCCATATTAATTTTTATATGATAAATGTTTTCTACTACCATTCCTGATAAAGTTGCCAAAATTTGATACTCTTCCATCGCTTCTTCTGCTTTCAAACTTGCAAGTTCCCCATTTAACTTTGTAACTGTATGCGGTTCTATAAATACAGTAGAACCTTTAGCAGAAGCTTCAACAATACTTCCGGCAACTTGATTTTTATAGGAAGATTTAATTGGAATCGTATAACGGTCATCTTTTTTACTAATAAAGAACTCCTGAATATACTTCTTATTTGCACTACTATTTAAAAACTTCGTTAAACGTTCTTTTATTTTTCCATCTACCGAATCAATGTTATTTCGAATTCGTTTTAACTCTTTACTCGCAGCTCCATCAATACTATTGCCTTTTATTGAAAAATTAATTTCCTCTTCAATACTTTTATATTCAGTCATTGAATTTGCATAAGAAGCTAATACTGGCGCAAAAAATTCTTTATCTAACATAAACTTTTTAATTTTTCTACATCCACGTAAAAAGTCTGAAACACTTACTAATTCTTCTGGATCTAAAATCATCCCTTTTTCTAATTTTTGAATTGTACTAGCAATATTTGAAATCCCAAAGAAAGGAACATGCCCTTCTGCATCTAATATAGCTCGCGCTTCAGTTGTTTCATTCAAACGATTTCTCACTACTTTTATACTCGTACTTGGCTCTAATTTATTTAATAATTCCTTACCCAATCCACTTACACAATAAGATTTCACTATATCCTTTAATTCGTTATATTGTAACTTTTCAAAAGTCATCGTATTCATTTTGTTTCTCCTCACTATGATTGATTTTTATCATAAATGAAGATACCTACTCATTAGATTCCAATGATCTCTACATTATTCAATTACCATTTTTATACATTAAAAACATATACAAAAAAGCTGCGGGGATACCGCAGCTTTTACATTTACAAGGCTTGAGTAATAACATATGAGGAAATAAACCATAAAAACGGATGGAAATCCCCTTATTACACGCTTTATAAAGTATTGTAGGTATCTTCATAGGTATCGAAATAAATCCATGACAAAAATTAGGGGTATGGTATACATAAAAATCCCCTGGTCTTATCCGATTTATTTCATTAAATTTTTCCTATTTAGTACCTACCGCACTCACAAAAAGCACCTCTCATTAATTTATATTATAGTCATTGAAATCTAATTTACTGAAATCATCATACTATATGTTTTGTAAGAAGTAAAGGTGTCAAACTATTTCCTTGCAGATTGTAAAGCTTTCATATAATCAGCCTTTTTCTCAAGGGTCTTTTTCGCATCTTCAGCCGTTACTATATAATCTACCGCAATATATTGTAATACGCCCTTATTAGCATTTGGCAGCTGAATCGTTATATCATCCACACTACTCTTACTATTTTCAATCGTTTTATTAAATTCCTGAATACTTCTTGCAACTTCCGCTAATATTTCCATATGTGCCCGGTTGTCTAAATCCAAAAAGATATTACTTCTGAAAACCGCCGTAACATAATGCTTCGGATGTTTCTTCGCTATTTTTTTCTCTTCATTCTTACCGAAAACAATATCCCCTGTTTGCATTTGCTCGAAAGTAAGTATAGTATTATTTCCTTTTTCTTCATAGTATGTATTGAATCTTTCTCGTAAATCATTCGCTTCTTTTTTTATTTTATAGTTATCATTTTTTACCTTTGGAGAGGTTCGTCCATCGAACCATATTTGAAATTGCACATATGGTTCATCTACTTGCTGTACATAAGCTGTTCGTGTGTCTGGTCCTATAAAATCCTTACCTTGGCCGGGTATTTCAATTCGATTTAGTTTCACAGAAATACCATGCTCCGATTTTGTATAACTTTGTGCTTTTTGTTCAATTTCTTCATCCGATATATCACATGATGTTAATAGTAATAAACTAAACATTATGCTACATTTCATTATTGTTCTTTTCATATTGCCTCTCCTTTTACTACTACTGCCTATACAAAAATGTCCTTATGGATTTTAAATTACGATTTATATAAAGAACTTCTTCTAATAATCATAAGTATAAAAAAACTATTAGTTACCATTTTACACTTATAGTGTAATTTTACACTATAATCATTTTATCGTAAAGCAAATATAATCTCTATTAAAATCCGTTAAAAACCTACTAATATTTAATTCTATAGCAATCACAGTACGGTTTTTATTGTCTCTAACTTTAAAATAACCACTTTAATTTCACTGCGAAAAAATTTAATAAGTGCCTCCGCTATTGCGAATGTCATTTACTTTCCCTACTACATTTAATAATTATGACAAGCAATCATAGGAGGTTACTATATGAGCGAAGAATATATTATTTTACATGGAACTGCTCTTGAACCAAATTTAATCGGCCCCACACTACCACCAATTCCACCATTTACATTCCCTACCGGACCTACTGGAATTGGAATTACTGGTCCCACTGGGGTTACAGGACCCACTGGAATTGGAATTACTGGTCCTACTGGGATTACAGGACCTACCGGAATTGGAATTACTGGTCCTACTGGGATTACAGGACCTACCGGAATTGGAATTACTGGTCCTACTGGGATTACAGGACCTACTGGAATTGGAATTACTGGTCCCACTGGAGCAACCGGTTTAGGGATTCTTCCCGTATTTGGAACAATAACTACTGACGTAGGTATTGGTTTTTCAGTAGTAGTTAATACAAATATTAATTTTACCCTTCCAGGACCTGTTAGTGGAACTACTCTAAACCCAGTAGACAACTCCATTACAATTGATACCACTGGTGTATACTCAGTATCCTTTTCAATCGTATTTGTCATACAAGCTATTTCGTCTAGTATATTAAATCTTACAATAAACGATTTAATTCAATTCGCAATTGAAACACGAGTTGGCGGTGGTTCTGGGTTAAGGGTTACATCCGCCAGAACTGATCTATTATCTTTAAACCAAGGAGATGTTCTTCGAGTACGAATAAGAGACGCCACGGGTGACATTATTTATTCCAACGCATCTCTTGTTGTTTCAAAAGTCGACTAGTTCATTTATTAAAATACAGATTTAGGAATGATAACAATATAAAAAGAAGAGGAAAACTTATATTTCAGTCTACCTCTTCTTTTCTATTAACAATTCACTGCTGAACATATATGGAAACTGATCCTCCACTTACATGGAACTGCCCCCATCCATCCTTATTAATTGTTACAGTATTTGTTTGATTACCCGTCATATCGTGCCATACTTCCCCTGCATTATTCTTTCCAACATCCATCCACTTTGATCCTCCCGGTCCATCAGAGATTAATGTCGCTAAACCAGAATTAGCATGTACACTATCACCTTCTCTTGTCCATCCAATCACATCTGGATGGTCTAAATAATCACGCTGCGTACCATATGCAAAGTTTTTTCGTGCTGTCAAAATCGGATCAATTTTATCTTTTAACGCTGGAATTTCATAACTACTATTTCCGCTTGTCCCATAGTAATCACCATAAAAAACTGAAGGATAGCCCTCTGCACGAGTTAAAATAAATGCATATGCCAACGGTTTAAACCACGGACTTACTACAGATTCCAATGACTGACCAGGCTGCGAATCATGATTCTCAACAAGAGTAACTGCGAGTGCAGGATGATTTTGCATTACTGTTCCATTTAAAATATTTCTCATATCATAATTCCCATTTCCTTTTGAAGCATAATGAAAATTGTAATGCAGTGGTGCATCAAATACAGATTGATTATAATTGACTTTCGCTAAATAATTATTTAAAGTTTGGATATCATTTTGCCAATATTCAGCCACCGTAAACATTTCTTTCCCCGCTTGCTGTCTGACATGATTTACCCAATCGCGTAAATATTCATGATCAATATGTTTAACAGCATCTAAACGAAAGCCATCTAAATTTAATTCATTCGCATACCACGTCCCCCAATTTTTCATCTCATTCGCAACATCTGGATGATCAAAATCAAGGTCTGCATACATCAAATAATCATAATTTCCATTCTCACTAGACACTTCCCAGTCCCATGCTTTACCTATACCCCTAAATTTATAAATTCGATTTAATTTCCTTCCTTCATCCCAATCCGTTCCGTCAAAATGATACCATTTCCATTTGAAATTAGAATAAGTATCTCCGCGCCCAGGAAAGTTAAACCCTGTCCATGCATTAATTTCATAATCACCCGACACCTCAACGTTTCGATTATTACGGTCTACCTCAACAGCTGTTACAGTTTCAGTATAATCTGCTCCACCTTTATGATTCATAACTACATCACCGTATACATCGATGTTTTGCTTATGTAAAGCTTCAATTGCAGATTTCAATTGTGCTTTCGTCCCATATTTTGTTCGTACCGTTTCTTTTTGATTGAATTCCCCTAAATCATATAAATCATATGCTCCATATCCTACGTCATTTTGTGTAGTTCCTTTATATGCAGGCGGTATCCAGACAGATGTAATTCCCTTTTGAGCTAAATTTCCAGCATCTGAATGCAAGCGGTTCCAATGATTCCCATCATTTGGAGCATACCACTCAAAATACTGCATTAACGTTCCATTGTTAACCGTATCTGCATACGCTTTACTCTCCCCATATATACTAGATAAAAACAAAACAACCGACAAGCCGACTACTGTTATTTTTTTTAACATATTTAAACCATTCCTCCTTAGAAAACGTTTGCATAGTTTATCGGAATTATTATAATATTCGTTCTACAATTAGTAAAGTAGCAATCTCTCATTCTCCCATATTATTTTTTAGTCTAACTTCAAATATTCAACCAATACTTCAACGTAGTTTTCATTTCACATCTTATTCAAGATTGTTTACAATTTATCTATAAAATCATAACGGAGGGATTTCTATGACCGACTTTCAAAAGCAATTTTTTGCAAGATTAAATATTGAAGAAAAAGACAAAGTTTCATTTGAAGATTTACCCAACATTATGTACGCAATGGCACAAACTGTCCCTTTTGAAAACTTAAATATTCTCGAAAACAACTTTACAGAGATATCAAAAGAAAATCTAAAAGAAAAAATTTTAGTAAACAACCGTGGCGGTCTTTGTTATGAACTCAATCCTACTATGTGTTACTTCCTTAAAGACGCTGGATTTGATGTTCATCTCGTTTCAGGAACAGTGTACAATGCAGCAAATTCTATATGGGCTGTTGATTCTGGTCATATCGCAACCGTTTTAACACATCATAATGAACTTTATTTAATTGAAGTAGGATTCGGATCATACTTACCTCTTGCACCTATCCCTTTCTCAGGTGAAGTCATTCACTCCGTTACAGGAGATTATCGTATTCGTAAAGAAATGACCGAAAAGGGAAACTATATGTTAGAGATGCGTAAAAATAATGAGTTTTTGGATCAATCTTCTGCTGATGATTGGACGTTAGGCTATGCATTTTATATAGAAGAAGTGGATGAAGAAAAAGCAAATACCGCACAAAAAATTATCGTTGAACATGATGGCTCACCATTTAATAAAGTACCTCTTATTGTAAAACTAACTGAAGATGGGCATGCATCTTTAACAAAGGATAGTCTGACAATAGCGAAAAACGGTAAAAAAACGAAAGAAAACGTTACAGATGTGCAATATAAAAATCTTTTACATTCAAAATTCGGAATTACATTATAATTTTTTAAGCCTTGCCATTTTAGCAAGGCTTTTCAATTTTCAGCAGGGATTTTTTGCAATTTGTTGTATTTCATAGTTATATAGGAATATAACTACATATTTAGAAAGGAAATGATTATGACTGAACTTAAAGATCGACTACAAGTAGATGATAAAGAGAAATGGGATTTAACGGACATTTACCATACAATTGAAGATTGGGAAAGTGATTTTCAAAAAATTGGAGTATTAACGAAAGAATTACACGAGTTTAATGGAAATATTTACGATGGTAATAGCTTATTAGCTTATTTAACAAAGAGTGAAGAAATATCTAGCATCATATCTTTAATGTTCGCTTATGCACGATTACAATCTGATCTTGATACGCGCGATACTGACGCTCAATCTCTTGTCGATAAAGTATCACAATTACATGTGAAAGTAAGTGCTGCTAAATCTTTCTTTTCCCCATTCTTACTTAGCGTAGATGAAAACACATTACAATCTTACATAGAAGAAGCAGAAGGCTTACAATATTATAAAGAAGACTTATTTGAATTATACCGTTATAAAAAACACGTATTGAATAAGGACCAAGAAGAAATTTTATCACAAATGGGCGAAGCACTCTCCTCCCCGCAGCATACATATGGCATGTTAAATAATGCAGATATATTATTTGGTGAAGTGACTACTAATGATGGAGATAAAGTTACTTTAACAAGAGGAATGTATGCAAAGTTAATAGAAGATGAGAATCGCGAGAAACGTAAAGAAGCCTATAAAGCTTATTACAAACCATACGTTCAATTAAAGAATTCTATCGCTTCTACTTTATCTGCTGCTATTAAAAATAATGTTACTGTTTCTAAGCTAAGAAACTATCCATCGGCGTTAGAGAAATCATTATTTGGCGATATGGTTCCGAAAGAAGTATATGAAAACCTAATTGATACAACGAAAAAAAACATTCAATCATTACATACTTATAATAAACTTCGAAAAGAAAAATTAAATGTAGATGAACTACGCCAGTACGACTTGAGCGTTGATTTAGTAGCTGGTGTAAAACAAGACATTCCATACGATAAAGCGTTTGACATCATGATTGAATCACTAGCTCCTTTAGGTGAAGAATATATTGAAACATTAAAGAACTTTAAAGATAAACGTTATATCGACGTGAGAGAAACTCCAGGAAAACGTTCCGGTGCTTATAACTTTGGTGTATACGGCGTTCATCCATTCATTCTTTTAAATCATCATGATGATTTAAATAGTCTTTTCACTCTTACTCACGAATGTGGGCACGGTATGCATACGCACTACTCACACGGATACCAACCAAGAATTTCTGCACACTATACTATTTTTGTCGCAGAAGTCGCTTCTACTGTAAATGAAGTGCTATTAATTCATCATTTATTAAAAGAAGCAAAAGATGCTGATGTACGTAACCATTTAGTAAACCATTTTATCGAGAAATTCAAAGGTACTTTCTTTACACAAATCATGTTTGCTGAGTTTGAAAAAATTACAAATGAAATGGCGCAACAAGGCAAACCATTAAATGCCCAAGTCTTTAGCGAAGTTTATGAAAACTTGTTCAGAGAGTATAATGGCGACTCCCTCGTATTTGACGAAGAAGTAAAATACGGATGGTCTAGAATACCGCATTTCTATCGTCCATTTTACGTATACAAATACGCAACTGGATTCGCTTCTGCAATCCAAATTGCCGATAAATTATTAAGCGGCGATCCAAATGCACAGAAAAACTATCTCGAATTCCTTAAAGGCGGAAGTTCAGACTACCCATTAAACTTATTGAAAAAAGCTGGTGTTGATTTAACAACGCCAGAACCGATTGAAAGTGCATTAAATCGTTTTAGTGAACTTGTTGAAGAGTTTTCAACTCTATAAAAAAGAAGAGCCTCTCGCTAGAGGCTCTTTCTCTTTCATGCTCCCTTTCCTTCTATTAAATCGTTCGCCATTTTCCTAAACTCTTGATTAAATGCATCATTCATACCATTTTGGACATTAGAGAATAATATGACAAACGTTCTTTTATCCCAATTAAAATTATTAAAAGTATTCCAACCTGCTAATACGCCGTGGTTATGATAATAATCTGGATACGTATAGAAACTAAATCCGTATTTTCTTGCAGGTGATGCAGTAAACATGTCTAATACACTTTGTTTAGATAGCAGTTTTCCATCCATAATGGCCTCATCTAATCTTTTCATATCTTCAACAGTCGTATACATTTCACCACACCCATACAACCAGTTCATTTTTAAGCGGGGTGCAGCTATTAACTCATTATCTTTTTTCGTATAACCTTCTGCTAAGAAAATATCTTCAGGAAGGGTAGCCCCCATTCCTGATTCATGCATTTCAACAGGAGTAAAAATATTTTCTTTCACATATTCAGCGAGCGGTTTATTCGTAATTTTTTCTACAATATACGCAAGCACCATATAATTATAGTCTGTATATTTCCATCCTGTCCCTGCAGGAAATTGTAACGCTTGCGAACCAATCCACGTTACTAACTTTAAACGTGACGCCGCATCCACCCTACCTTTTCCTTGATCTGGTAACCCTGACGTGTGTGTTAATAGATTTCGCAACGTAATGTTTTTATCTGCCGGAAACGATGGAATATATTTATTTACATTGTCTTCAATATTTAATTTCCCTTTTTCTTTTAGTTGCATGATAGATATTGCAACTACTGTTTTCGTAATAGAACCAATGCGATATTTCGTTCTTGGCGTTGCGAATACGTTATCTTTCACATTCGCATACCCATAACCTTTTCGTAAAATCACATGGTCTTTACTAGCTACAAGAACGCTCCCATTAAATCCTTTATCTTTTAAATATTGATCTAATTTGCCAGCTACAACTTCATAGCGTTTCTTCTCATTTGTATCAACTTCTTGCATTTCGTCCTTTTGCTTACTATTTACATTAGAAAATGCCTTTATATCATATTTCTTACCTTTACTTGCATGTATGAGTGCAACGACACTTCCAGAAAAAACAGCAAAAATAAAGAAAACGATTAACCATTTCTTTAACATAATAGGAACCCTCTTTTATCTAGTTTCACTTAACGCGCATCCATTCTATTCTATATCTTTTAATTTTCAAACATTTTATAATACTATCTATTATTCACCCAAGTAAACTAGATTCCTTTTTCTCATATTCAGTTTTTGGCTACTCTCTATTGTATTTCTTTCTTGCAAAATTTCCACCTTACAATCGGATGCACCCTACTATAATTTCAACATCTTATGTAACATTTGTTACACACTATAAGAAACGGAGTTGTTAAGATGAAAAACACAGATAGAGACAATCGTTTAGATGATATGACGTTTCATTATCCTACAATAAAATATAGTTATAATTTAATATTAAGTAAAATAGATCATAACTTTAAAAGGAAATGATACTAAAAATTTTCAAACAAAAGAAATCATGCAAATAACGATAAAGAAAAACAAATCATTATGGCTAAAATTACAGGCAATTTCAAAAGAGGCAATGAACGTCATTGAAAACGAATCTCATTTACATTTTGATTATACAACAAATAAAAAAGGAAATGTCACCCATTCGGCATTTCTTTAGACTTTCTTCATAAAAAATTTACATTGCTAACTTTCTTTTATTTTTTGTTTTTACTATATAAACTCACTGCTGAGATACTTAATAGTAACACGACACACAACCACGCATACGTATACCCTTTCTCGTCCACAATATAACCAAATAAAACAGGTGCAATAATAATTGCAATTTGATTTATTGTAAGTGCTAAACTCACTGTTATTCCTACAGATTCTTCACTTGCCAATTCAGCAACTTCGGCTATAAAAAGACTAAACCATCCAATTGAAAAGAATCCTAACAATGCACTTACACCATACAATACTCCACTCGTTATTGTATGTATACTCATTACTAACAATAGAACCAAACCGATAGAAGCACAGACAGTTATAAATAAAGGTATGCGCCGATTCCCCTTATAAAACACATCACTAATAGCTGCTAATGCAACACGACCAATCATTCCAGAAAAGAACATAACTGAAAATACTGTTCCGGCTACAATAGATGTAATCGATTGTTCCCCTGCTAAAAATTTCATGAAGTGTCCAACTAACACCATTTGTAATGAAATCATGCAAATACCCGTTATATAAATTGGATACAACTCTTTTTTACATATCACTACTTTTAGCTCCATCCAAAAGGAAATTTTAATATGTCCTTTCCTCGCTTCCTCCTGAACATATGGCTCTTTATAAAACACAAAAAATAATACTCCTCCAATTATACAAATGCATGCGATACTATTTATCGCGTAAGTCATATTATATTGTACTGTAAGAAACGGGATTAACACTCCCGCTAACGCGCCACCAATCGGTATACCAGCTTGCCTTATTCCCATCGCTAATCCGCGATTTTCTTTTGGGAACCATTTTAAAATCACTTTACTTCCTCCTGGCTGGGAAACACTATAAAACATTCCTATTAATAAAAGTAAAAATAATAACCCATTAAATCCACTTACTATATTAGTCAGTAAAAGCGAACTCCCTAGCAAAAATGAACTGATAGAAATTAATATTTTTTCATGATATTGATCAAGTAGCCGACCGACAAAAAGCATACAAAATAACGGTCCAACATTTACAACACTTACTAACAATCCACTCTCCATATTCGTAAGCGCATATTCTTCTTTCCAAAATAAAGCGAAAACCCCGACACCATATGTTATAAGTGTCGCTGTTGTTTGAGCAATCGTCGCAACAATTAACATCACCCACTTATAAGTACTGTTCATCCTTTCTTCCATTAACACAATAATCCCTCCATCCTCTTCCATTGTATGAAAGTTCTGATATCATATAAAATAAAGATTCATCATATAATCCATCAAAAAAATTGATATCTTTTTGGAGGGATGATACGTGGACATAAAAGATTTAACTGTATTTTACGAAGTCGCGAAGGAAAATAATATTTCTCACGCAGCGAAAAATTTGAATTATGTACAATCAGGCGTAACAATGCGTATGAAACAACTAGAAAATGAATTAGGCGTGCCTTTATTTTACCGTAACGGAAAAGGTGTAACTTTAACTTCTAACGGTGAGATTTTATTAACGTACGCCAAACAAATTATCCACTTAATGGATCAATCTATAAAAGCGGTTCAAAGTAATGGAACTAAACCAAAAGGCACTTTAAAAATTGGATGTACAGAATCTACAACTGCGGTAAGGCTCCCCTTTATATTAACGACCTACTATGAGAAGTACCCAGAAGTCGAATTGATTTTAGAAACAAATACGACCGAACAACTAATTAGTCTTGTATTAGATCGAAAACTAGACGGAGCGTTTATAGCTGGCTCTACTCAGCATAATGAACTTCATTCAAATGTATTTCATGAAGAAGAATTAGTTCTCATTAGTAAAAAACCTTTATCCTCTCTTAAAGACATAGAAGATATGAATTTACTTGCCTTTAGTCACGGTTGCTATTATAGAAGTTTATTAGAAGACTGGCTTCAAGAAGAAGGAGTCTCGCCTAAACGAGTATTAGAGTTCGGAACAATTGAAGCTACACTTGCATGTGTAAAATCAAGTATGGGCGTAGCGATTATGATGAAATCAATTTTAAAGGGGCATGAACATGACGTATCATTCAATCCTTTACCAAATAGCTTCAAAAAAGTTCCTACTACTTTCATTACTAGAAACGATATATTTCGCTCAGCTGCATTACAAAAATTTATGGAGGTGACTCACAATGCATGAAAAGAAAATACGTGGGATGAAACGAAAAACAAACGCTATGATAAAACGAATTGAGGAACATACAAAAACGTTCCCTTCTACTTTCTATAACGATGAATATTGGTATATGCCTTTACCCGTTTCTCAAGCTTTTATCGAGTCTCATAAAACACCCAGAAAAGTAAAACGATTATGTATACAAACCTTAATAGATCGAGTAAATCATTTAATAAAAATAAAACCGAGTGATACACATACATATCGAGTTGTTGCCTTGATTTCTATAGGGGATTTATGGAGATCGCAAATTGTCGTATTTAAAAACAATGACTACTTTCATAATTTTTTTAATAGAAATAACGAATTCCAAAAATGGATACTTCTTTCGAATAAAATTGATTTTTGGGAAACATGGGGAATTTCAATTTGTCCTACTCCTCAAATGTTGCGCTTTCAAGAAGTCATTTATGATGAGGATGCAATCGATGAAAAAGAGATTTGGTTTATTGGAGAGTTATCTTAAAAGGGGTACTTTCAAATGAAAAGCTTCCCTTTTTCCACTTAACAAAATCGCTATATAATGAATTTATCATTTTACTATATAGGAGGTTTTTAAATGGTAATACCTAAATATCCTGATGTCCCTACTCTTACGAAAAAACAAATCGATCAAATTACAGAAATCGCTTTTCTAAAAGAAATAACACCACAAAAATGTGATGCTATTTTCGTTTTCGGCGGTTCTCATCCCGGCAATTGGCAAGCTCCTCTAGAAGCTTATCAACAAGGTTTAGGAAATCAAATTATCGTTACAGGTGGTACTAGTTTGCATGGTATGAAACATCCGAGCTGGAATTACGGAGATTTGTCAGATGCAGAAGTAATTGTAAATAAATTAATGGAACATGGCGTACCAAAAGATGCTATCATATTCGAGAAAAACTCCCTCCATTCCATTGCTAATGTAATAGAAGCGAAAAAGATTTTTGATTTCACAAAGATTAATCGTCTACTATTTGTATACAAAAGCTTAGGCGCTGGTCGGCAATATAGAGTATTAAAAAAACATTTACCTAAAACTATTACTTGTATCCCATATACATTTGATACAAGTTTCGATGGTGAGTTTATAATTAATAGATATAATTGGATGGAAAATGAGAAAAGCCGCTCTATGATTTTTGGAGAATACTTGAGAAATGTTTGCTACGGTAGAAAAGGTGGTATTGAGCCACCTGAAAAAGAGGTTCAAGGTCTAGAAGAATATGTTTCCTATTACTATAATCTAGCATAATAGAAAAAAGGTATACCTAAAACACCGGTATACCTTTTATGCTATCTCACTTATTTTTCTTTTAACACACTATGTAATCGATCCGGATAATTTGTAAACATTCCTGTAGCACCCCATTTCATTAACAATCTCATATCTGGTTTCTCATTAATTGTATAAGGATGAATTAACAGTCCATTTTGCCTAGCCATTTTTATATATGACTCATTGATAATTAAATCTCCGTTATCATTACGTAAGTTTGGTCCAATACCGACTGCATATTTTTTAATTTCTTGAAAATCATCATTCGTTACACTTTTCGGCTCATGTGTAATGCCAGACCATTCAACAATCTCATTGTTTTCATTTGGATAATACCAAAGCAATTGAACTAACGGAATACTTTTATTCATACTATGAATCTTTTTTAAACTATCTTTACTAAATGATTGAATCATAACACGGCTAGAAGACATGTTTTGACCTATTAAATTATATTTTTCTAATAAAGCTAATAATTTCTCTTCCATTCCTGGATACACATCTGGTGATTTTGTTTCAATGTAATACTTCATGCTTCTTCCGTACTTTTGGAAAATTTCTTCAAGAGTCGGAACTTTTTGACCAACATACTCTTGCTTAGCCTTTTCTGGATACGCTTTATTGAACCACGATCCTGCATCTAAACTCTTTATTTCGCTTAACGTTTTATCTCGTACTTCGCCTGTTCCATTTGTCGTGCGATCAACTGCTGTATCATGCATTGCAATTAATTGGCCATCCTTAGTTAATTGAATATCTAACTCCAAATAATCCGCTTTCATTTTTTTCACTAAATCATAAGAAGCAAAAGTATGCTCAGGTGCATGTCCACTTGCTCCGCGATGTGCAATATTTAAAAACTTATTCTTATTCCACTCATGCTTTCCTTCTGCTTTCGCATGAACAGCTCCCCCAGCAAAAATACTTCCCGTCATAAAGAAAATAACTAATACGCTAATAATTTTTCTCATCCTTCTAATCCTTCCTACGTTGTAAATTTCAACAAGTTAATGAGATTTACACGAAATAGAAGATACACTTTCATTATTTTTATAAGCCTATATTAAAATTCCAATCTTACAAATATAATTCTCCTATGTTATTACTATACTATTTATTTTCCATATCCCTCCTATTCACATGTAACTTCCTATTGATTACATTTCATCAATAAAAAAAGCCATAAATTATTTAGAGGACACTTCTGTATCCCTAAATAAATTTATGGCTTATCTCAAATATCTCCGGCCTCGATTAACTTGTCGAAATTAATCATACCAAACCTATTAAAATTTGTGAATATTATTTTTTCAGTACGGTAAAGCTTTAATCAGTATAAGTTATATATCTATCTTATACTAATTAGTATTTGAACACATCAAATTTTTCCGAACAGCCCGATTCCTATCTAACTTCTTTAATTTCCATTCATACAAGATAAAATTCTATTGTCATTTGACATGATATTTACGTAAATCTAGGCTTTACTTAATTACAAATTCTTAATTTCGTATATCCTTTCTTGCAAGTTTAGGTTTCTTTTGAGAATGTGGTATATTTACATGTCCCGAAGCAGCCACGGATTGTCTCCTTTCCTTCCTTGACAGCCTAGGCTTCTTTTGAGAATGTAATTTTTTTAAATGTCCTGAAGCAATACATTGTTTTTTGAAATCAAAGTAAAAATACAAATGTGTACTTAGAGCTATGAACACAACGGAAAAAAATGAAGCGAGAATGATTAATACAATAGCCATAGCCTTTTGACTCAAAACACCAATAATAACTTGACCAATCATATAGCCTAAACCTGAAAAAATACAATTTTAGGAATTTTCACATCTTGATCAGTTGTACCCCTTAAGCGGGCTGTAAAATATTTAATCCAGAATAATTCAGATTTATAAACAATTAAACTATATGCAATAAGCGATAGAATAAAAAATAAAGGTGACTCTATTTCTACGAATTCGTAAGCTAACTTTTGCACAGCTATGAAGCTACAAAATGAAATACTTAACGCAACAAATCCAGAATATAGTAAATGTTGCAATTGAGGCTGCCGAGGCTTATGAATAGAAACCCAAATTCCCCATAGATTACATATCATATAAAATGGAAAAGCTACGTAAGAGTATATATTGTACGGCGGAAATATGAATAGAATGATAAGTAGCATAAAATTCATAAAGAACCATACAAAGCCTACAATATTCCTTATATCAAATGGTATTAATATTCGTATACAATCAACTATGTTGTTGCCATTATATTTATCCATTATGCATCCCATCCATTTCCTTCCTCTTCAAATCAACATATACCCATATGTATACGCCATATATACTACACACAACAGCCAATAAAGAAAAGACTAAAATTAAGACCGTCGCTAAACCGTTTTGTGATAATGTACCTATACATATTTGTCCAATTACATATCCCAATCCTGATAAATAAACAATTGGAGAAATTTTTATATTGTCATTTTCTTCATTGTTTAATCGCCTTAAAAAACTTTTCATTCCAATAGAAATCAATTTATAGATTGTAAGAATGTAAAGCAGAAAAGTAACAATAAAAAACAAAGGTGTTTCAATTTTAATAAAGGTATATGCAATCTTTTGAATCACTATAAAGCTTCCAAAAGAAAAAGTTATTCCCATAAATCCATTATATAAAATGTGTACCAACCTTGGCTCATTTGGTTTACAAAAAAACACCCATACCCCCATATATTAGCAGTCAAAAGAAAAGGTAAAATTATATATAAGTATATAGTAAAGGTTGGAGGAAATAAAAATGGGTTAAAATCATAAAATTAATAACTACCCACACCATAATGACACTCGATTTTACACTGTCAGGCATCAATTTCCGAATAATTTGTTCTGTACTTTTTCCGTGATATTTTTCCATATTAATCTCCCAAAAAACTAAAAAATTTTATCTAAAGCTGCTCCGATTCCAGATTTAACTTTATCTTTTATCGAATCCTGTTTACCATCATGATTCCAATCACCTTTGTTAAATTTGATTCCATCAGTTTCTATATTAATTTCTATAAAAACATCCAAGCTTATTCCACTCCAATAAAGGTTCCATTTGCTGCATCACTAATAAGAAATAATGTAAAAAAAACTGCTTGTTTAAACAGTTTTTTTACATTATTTCTTATTGTATTTTAGATAATACATTTTCTTGGAAAGTACGCTCTTCCTGATCTTCATATCCAGTTGAAACAACTTCTTGAATATCATCTTGATTAAATAAATAAGTGAAATCTGGATTAATATAGCCTTCTGGATAAGGACATCCCATATAATCGAATTTTCTTACCTCATCCGTTGCTACTTGTTGTTTTCGCCCAAAAATCATAAGTTTCTTTGTACCTTCTTTTAAAATTACAATAGAGCCTATAGGAAAAAGTTGCGAATTCATTGTATGGCCCCTCCTTATTAATTGTTTTTTGCTAAGAATTTTAGGAACCTAACTTGGTTTTTACCTTCTTTAAATCAATATATATACATATATACGCTCCAGATATACTAAACACAACAGCCAATAAAGAAAAGACTAAAATTAAGACCGTCGCTAAACCATTTTGTGATAATGAACCTATACATATTTGTCCAATAATATATCCCAATCCTGATAAATAAACAATTGGAGAAATTTTTATATTGTCATTTTCTTCATTGTTTAATCGCTTTAAAAAACTTTTCACTCCAATAGAAATCAATTTATAAATTGTAAAAATGTAAAGCACAAAAGTAACAATAAAAAACAGAGGTGTTTCAATTTCAATAAAAGTATATGCAATCTTTTGAATCACTATAAAGCTTCCAAAAGAAAAAGTTATTCCCATAAATCCATTATATAAAATGTGTACCAACCTTGGCTCATTTGGTTTACAAAAAAATACCCATACCCCCCATATATTAGCAATGAAAAGAAAAGGTAAAATTACATATAAGTATATAGTAAAGGTTGGAGGAAATAAAAATGGGGTTAAAATCATAAAATTAATAACTACCCATACCATAACGACACTCGATCTTACACTGCCAGGCATCAATTTCTGAATAATTTGTTCTGTACTTTTTCCGTGGTATTTTTCCATATTAATCTCCCAAAAACTAAAAAATTTTATCTAAAGCTGCTCCGATTCCAGATTTAACTCTATCTTTTATCGAATCCTGTTTACCATCATGATTCCAATCACCTTTGTTAAACTTAATTCCATCTGTTACTATACTAGCTCCTATAGAAACACCAAAGCCAATACAAGCTCCAGCAACAGTTCCGATTGGACCTCCCAAAAAAGTTCCAACCAATGCACCTGCTTTGGCTCCCGCAAAGGCACTTACAGCAGTTGTACCAACCCCAATTGCTGCATCACCAATAATATCACCAGCTAGCTTAGTTTTTGACGCTTTATTTTCAATATTTTCCTTTGTATCATTAATTACATCCCATCCTACAGCTGCATAGCCTAAAGCATTTGTTTTTAATTTCAATGAATCTTTAAGAAATTCTTTTGGTGATAAAACATGTCTTTTTACATCGTCTATTTGCTTTACTTCGGCTAAAGGTAATTTTGTACGCCTTATCACATTAAGTCCATTTTTATCCTTTAGTACGGTCCGATTTTGAAACCTTACCATTTCTTTTCCTTTTTTATTTGTGTAGGGTGTTACACGCAAACCTTTATTATGTAAAGCTGCCAACTTGTAGGCAGCCGCACCTTCAGTTACAGTACCAAGTAAAGTAAATAATGATCCCGTAGGGTTATCTTTCCAATCACCAATATCGCCACCCAACGGTGCAAACCAATTAACATCAATTGCTTCTTCCCCAAATGAAACTTCTTGTTGATCAGCCTTCTCAAAACGGTCAGCAGCTTTTCTTAATGCATCACTATGTTCTTTTAAAACTGTCGTTATAGTAGCTAACACTGAGCCTGCGTATTGGGATTGATTTAACACAGCATCTCTTCCAGATACTTGGAAAGGAAGATCAAATAACTGCTGATTGATACGTTGATGTGTTTCAGATACCTCATGAGCTGTTTGTTCTATATTAGAAGCTAGTTTCCTTAAATGGTCAGGAGTAACCTTAATTTCACCGCTCACCTTGTTTTACCCCCTAATGATTTAAGATAAAGTACCATTTTCTTTATCTCTTCAGTAATTGTAAAGGTATCAAGGCAAATAAAATTCGTTTGTGTTTGCTCATTATCTAAAACTTTTTGGATTAGCCAATATTGGTTTTGACTATATAAAAACTGAATACAGTCTGTAGACCATGAGTCCTTTATATAATAATGAACTTGAACAGTATTTAATTCTTCACGATTATGTATAATGTTTGCTAACTCTAAGGAAGCTTCATCATCTAAGTAAAGTTTCAAGTAATCTACTAATTGCTTGTTTGATTGATTTAAAATAGTTTCCTTATATGCAGAAGAAGGGATTTTAAATGTATAATTTGGACGAGAGAAAGTATTTTTAGGCTGTAATGCTTGATATATAAATTGCCAAGCTACCTCTGGTGTCCCGCATTCTTTAAATGTACATTGTTTTTCACCGTTATCATCTGTTATTACATTTTGTATAACCTTTTTCTCACTAAAATAGAAAATGTTTTTTTCTAAAGTGCTGTTTTTACTTATCTGTACTTCAATAACAAATCCTGTAGTTAAACAAATACGAAAATATTCTAAAAGTTGTTTGTCACATAATGTTTCATCTTCTTTTATTATGAGTAGCTCTTCGTTTGTCCAATTCTCGTACATTACATCTAATTCTTTGTCTATTTCCTCATCTGACCAATTTTCAAAGGGGTTCTCAATTCCAATCATTGTTTCATGGTCAAATATCCCCGTTAATACATATACTTCTTTATTTGATAAAATAAGAGGTTCAATAGTCAAATAGTCCCACTCCCTAGCGTAATATATAATCTCTAGGAAATATAATACAATAAAAAAATGATTCAATCTAGTAATTGCCAACACTTATAACTAAAAACTAAAAAAATTCTAATAACAACAAAGAGAAAGGGAATTAATTTACATATGTTTTTATAATAATAATGTCTCTTCACTAAACAATTTTATTTTGTAAGCCAAAAAAATAGAAGTATCGTCCTATATAAGACAATACTTCCTTAGTTACTTAAAAACCACATAATAAATTACTCATTACCTCCTCCAGCATTACATCTGGATTTACCACTGCTTTTTCCGAACGCCATCCAATAAAGCCATCTGGTCTAATTAGTACAACTCCTTCATTCTCTATCCCATATAATTCACAAAAAACATTTTCTTGAGTAATAAAGTCTCTCCTTAAACCAACGCTGTAAACTTTTATATTTATTCCTAATTTAGATGAAACATCAAATACAGCTTCAGCCCAAGAACTATTTTCTACTTCAGTAAGTAATACAAAATTGTTACCGAATAAGTCTAATATAGAAACTTTCTCCCCTTCATACATTCCAAAAAAATGAGGTGCTCGCGTTCCAGGTCTTCCGTTCAAATCTATGATACCCATTCTATGCGGATTGTCTGAGTCATCTATTATTGCTTTTGAACAATACTGATACCCAACAGTTACAGCTAAACCATCCATAATATTTAAACTGCCTCCCTCCCTATTCGCAGCACGAAACAGTAAACCACTCGCATAATCTGTCGTTAATTTTGCAACAGGATATCTCTCTTCATGATATGTTTCTAACAATTTCGGGTTTGCTTTTCCTTTTATAACAGCCGCTAATTTCCAAGCTAGATTGTGCGCATCTTGTATCCCTGTATTGGAACCAAACCCTCCTGTTGGCGGCATAATATGTGCAGAATCGCCAACTAAAAAAATGCGATTATTTCGAAATTTTGTAGCAGTACTTTCAGTCGCTTCCCACGGTAAAACACTTAATATTTCTGACTCAACATTTGTGCTTCCAATTGCGGTTTGAATAATTTGTTTACAACGTTCTATAGTGAAATCCTCTGGTCGCTCTCCTTTTAATGGATCGTAGGATACATGGTAAATCCATCTTCTTTCGTTATCAACTGGAATGAGCGCACCAAGAACTTCCGGATGAAGTACCATAGAAAAACCAAATGCATCTCCTTGTATAAACTCACTTAAATCCGCTTCAAAATAAATATTCATATAATAGCCACCGATTGTACCTCGTCCCTCCGTACTTATCCCTAGCTGCTCACGTATTTTACTTTTTGCCCCATCTGCTGCAATTACGTAGTCACAATGAACAACCCTCTCTTTTTCCGTTTCGCGATCTCGAATCGTTGCTATTACTCCGTTTTCCTTTTGTTCAAATGAAACTAACTCATGATAAAAAAATAGTTGCCCACCTAATGTTTTTGCTTCTAGTAACATCATCTGTTCTAAAGTAATTTGATAACAAGCAGTTTGTTTTGATGGACTAATCTCTTTTACTTTTCGAAGTAATTTTTCATCGTTTTCATACTGAGTCACCCTCAATTGTGCGAATTCTTCCTGATTCGCCTCAGCTATTGTATGAACAGCTATTCTTCCTTGGCAATTTTCTAATGTTTTACCCGCTGATCTAATTCTTTGTTCTAAACCTAATTCTCGAAATAACTCCATCGTACGAAAAGTGATTCCACCTGCTTTTGGATGAATTGCAGTAGACGGATGCCTTTCAATAAGTAAGTACTCAATATTATGTTTTGCAAGAAATAACGCAGACGCTAATCCTGATAATCCCCCTCCAACAATTAAAACTGGTACATAATTCAATTCCATATACTTATCCTCCACATCATTGTTCTGAGCTCAGTGACATAAATATAATCAAAAAAACAACAAAGATATAGACTTATATTTCATTTTAAATTATCATATAGATAGATTACGCCCCAAATTACTTTTACTTTTTCATACATCTATAATCCGTTTGAATTGTGCATGTATGCAAGAGTAAAACGAAAGAACTCACTTTAGTAGACACCAAAACAATAAAAACATGATAAGCGGTCGTAACCCTATAAATTATACAGGGTTACGACCGCTTAATTTTTTGCCCAATGACTTAACCATTCTCATTTGGAAACAACGTATTATTAAATCATTTTCTATTTTTAAAACTTCATCCATCTTGGTATGTATTCCTTTTCTATCCCCCTATTATTTTCAACACATAAAATTTCATTCGTCTCGATTTTCTTTCCCAATATTGCAGCTCATACAACAATCATGTAGCATTACCGTATCGATGTAATGGTCCATCATCTTAAACCTTTCGACTTATTACCAGGGGGTATATTGATTAAAATGAATAAACAAGAACAATTAAGTGTTATAAAAAAAGATTTTATTGATTCTCAAAAAGTATTATTGGCAATTGGTGATGAAACACGTCAAGCTATTTTGTTAGTTCTCATGGAAACTGAATGTCAAACAGGATTACGTGTAGGAGAAATCACAAAACAAACACACCTTTCTCGACCAGCGGTATCACATCACCTTAGGATTTTACGAGAAGCCGGTATTATTTTAATGCGAAAAGAAGGTACAAAAAACTTTTATTATATTGATATACGTACAAAATTAGTTTTATTAAAAAATCTTGTATTAGATATTGAGAAACTATTGCACAACTTTTATTGAAATTTGGAGGTATAAGAAATGAAAGCGCTGATAATTGATAAGTACGAGAAAGTTCCAATGCATATGGCAGAGGTACCTACTCCTGAAATAAATGAGCATGAAGTGCTTGCAGAAATTCATGCAGCTAGTATTAACCCGATTGATTTTAAAATACGTGATGGAAAAGTAAAAATGTTACTTAAATATGAAATGCCCCTAATCCTTGGCAATGACTTTTCCGGTGTTATCGTAAAGGTTGGATCAAAAGTGAATCGTTTTAAAGTAGGCGATGAAATATATGCACGTCCAAGAAAAAATAAAATCGGTACTTTCGCGGAATATATAGCCATTCATGAAGATGACATAGCTTTAAAACCGAAAAATTTAAGTTTTGAAGAAGCTGCTTCGATTCCACTTGTTGGATTAACATCATATCAAGCATTACATGATATCATGCACTTACAAAAAGGACAAAAGATTTTAATTCACGCTGGGTCTGGTGGTGTTGGTACTTTCGCAATTCAGTTAGCAAAAATAATGGGCGCTACCGTTACAACAACTGCTAGTGAAGCTGGTTCCGATTTAGTAAAGTCTCTTGGCGCAGATCAAATTATTAATTACAAAACAGAAAAATTTGAAGAAATACTAAAAGATTATGATGCAGTATTTGATACCATTGGTGGTACAACACTTGAAAAATCATTCGATATTATAAAAAGCGGCGGCAACATTGTTTCCGTTTCAGGAATGCCAAATGCTCGTTTCGGTAAAAAATTTGGTTCTGGATTTTTTAAAACATTCTTATTTTCATTAGCAAGTAAAAAAATTACTGCACTTGAAAAAAAGCATAATGCTCAATATTCATTTTTATTTATGAAACCAAGCGGGGATCAACTACGCATCATTGCAAACTATATTGAAGCCGGAAAAATCAAACCGGTAATCGATCGCGTTTTCCCTTTTGAAGATGCTCAAAAAGCAATGGAATATTCAGAGGCTGGAAGAGCAAAGGGAAAAATAATTGTAAAAATAAAATGATAATACACCCTCCATTTTAATCAATCTTTTTGAAAAATGGAGGTTTTGTGTTTGCTGTAAAATAGACACAATGCACTGAAGTCCTTACAATAGATTGCAAGGGGAAATATCATATTATACTTTTCGTTAACTTAACAAAGAATACATACGTACAAATACATATTTAACACACAAAAAAGGAGGAGATAAAATGACTACAAATAATGAAGCAGGTTGGAATTTAGACAATAGTTATGCGACTTTACCACATTCATTTTATACAGAAATCCCCCCTACTCCCGTAAGTTCACCGGAGTTAGTTAAGCTAAACCATTCACTTGCGATATCTCTTGGCTTTAATCCTGAAGAATTGAAGAAAGAAGCCGAAATTGCTATTTTCGCCGGTAATGCACTCCCAGAAGGAGCTCATCCATTAGCTCAAGCATATGCTGGTCATCAATTCGGACATTTTAATATGTTAGGCGACGGTCGTGCTCTTTTAATTGGTGAACAAATTACTCCTTCAGGTAAACGTTTTGACATTCAGCTAAAAGGTTCTGGCCCTACTCCGTATTCACGCCGCGGTGATGGTCGTGCTGCACTCGGTCCGATGCTACGTGAATATATTATTAGCGAAGCAATGTATGCACTTGATATTCCAACTACCCGCAGTTTAGCAGTTGTCACAACTGGTGAACCAACCTATCGTGAAACAAAATTACCTGGAGCTATTTTGACTAGAGTAGCAAGTAGCCATATACGCGTCGGCACATTTCAATATGCTGCAGCTCGCGGCTCAATCGAGGATCTTCAATCGCTAGCTGACTATACAATAAAAAGACATTACCCAGAAATTGAAGATCATGAAAACCGATATACTGCATTGCTACAAGAAGTCATCAAAAAACAAGCAAGCCTCATCGCTAAATGGCAACTTGTTGGATTTATCCACGGTGTAATGAACACTGACAATATAACAATTAGTGGAGAAACGATTGATTACGGCCCTTGTGCATTTATGGATAATTACGACCAACGAACCGTATTTAGCTCTATTGATACACAAGGTCGCTACGCATATGGAAATCAGCCATATATGGCCGCATGGGACCTCGCGCGACTAGCTGAATCTTTAATACCAATCCTACACGAAGATGAAGAAGAAGCATTAAAGATTGCTCATGATGAAATTTCAAAATTTAGCGTACAGTATGAAAAACAGTGGTTCCTTGGAATGAAAAAGAAATTAGGACTATTTAGCAACGAAGAACAAGATCACTCACTTATTGAGCAACTTTTAAAAATGATGGAGAAATATAAAGCAGATTACACAAATACATTCTGTTCATTAACTCTTGATACGTTAGAAAATACGCCTCTATTCGATAGCCCTGAATTTAAAGAATGGTACAAACTGTGGCAATCTCGATTAGAAAAACAAGAAGAATCGAAAGAAAATGCCTACGAAATGATGAAAAATAATAACCCATCAATCATCCCAAGAAACCATCGCGTAGAAGAAGCACTAGAAGCTGCTGTCACAAATGGCGACTATAGCGTAATGGAGAAACTTCTTGAAGCTCTAGCAAATCCTTATGCTTATTCTACAGATCAAGAAGAATACTGTGTTCCGCCTGCGCCTACGAATCGTCCTTATCGTACTTTTTGTGGGACTTGATTGCAATTTAAAGAATGTTTCTAGTTATATTAACTGTTAACAACAAACTTAAAAGGTGTTTTCAATATTGAAAACACCTTTTAAGTTAACTTATTTAATGTCCATTTTTAAAATCAACTAAAAATGCCGACTTCAAATCAAAAATACTTCATTCTATATTTATCCACGTTCTACTACTAAAAAATCTGGTTTTGCAGGTGCAGGCGTATCTCCATGAGCAGCATATTGTTTAGTATCAAAATTTAATACCGAAAAATTTTCATGTGTCGCTTGTTTTGGTTCAGCTAAAATGCCACCAATACTCAAAAATACAACACCAGCAGCCGTTAACCCCATAATAGTTAATCCAATTTTTCTCATTATTTCAACGCTCCTTTGTCAAATATTCTTTTTCTCGTTTCATAAGCCTTATAAAAATACTTTTCAGCCTGTTCTATATTGCCTTCTTTATGAAATTCTATCGCCAGCTTTTCAGCATATTCGCAGATATATTCGTTTAAATTTTCTCTTTCAAAGTAAGAAAAACTTTCAAGCATAATTTTTTCTACGTTTTCTGCTTTCAAACATTGACAAAATTCATTTAGAATTAAAAAATGATACTTATATTCATCATTTTTTAATTCTTTGCAAACTTCCAATCCAATTTCAATTAATTCTTTTGCCTTTTCTATTTCTCCTATTTTATAATATTCTCCTGCCTCTATAAAAATAGCTTTATAATGATTCGGCATTTTTTTAGAAACCTCTGATAAGTGTCTAATAGCCAAGACCGAAAGGTTTTGACTTGCATACAATAATCCTAAATTATGTCTTATTCTTAAAACTAGTGTTTCAGCATCATTTTTTTGCAAAGTATTTAACGCTGAAACAATATACTCCTCTGCTCTTTCATGCTGTTTTAATTTTGAAAAAGATAACCCCAAAACATTTTCACATAGTGCTACATTCATTTCATGCCCTGTATGTTTTGCAAAGATATCCCTTGCTTTCGAAGCATATTCAATAGCTGAATACGCTTGATACATTTGATATTTTAATGTAGAAACTCTGTAGTTAAACTCTGCTTGTTCAACTTCATCTGGAATATTCTTTAGTAATCTTTCCGCTTTATCAAAATAGTTACTCGCTTCACTATAATTTGAGAGAATTGTAGAATGTATAGATTTGAAAAAATAATAATAATATTCTAAAAATTCATCATTCGGTTTAGGCAGCGAATCTAGTTTATCAAAAGAATTTTTTGAAATGCCTATACCATCAATTAGCACTTTATATCGAAAATCTAATAGATAATAGTGAAATAAAACATTTATATCTCCTTCGATAATATGTAGCTTTTTATCAATCTCTTCCTTTAATTTATTGGCTTCACTTACTCGTTGTGCTCTGATGTTTTGGTACCAATCATTCAGCATCTTAGTAATTAATTTATTACCCGTGATTTGTATATTCATTGAAACCCCTCCTCATCTATTTAAGTATTCTAAAAATAACACAATTCAATTATCTATATCCATATTTATATATATTTCTCAACAATTGTTTGAAATTCAATTCCTCAATTAATTATTTGTTCACATTACACCCATCTTTTATAACCTCTGAATATGAGTATCCTTAAAATCCGTCTCATATTTCAATCCATATCCAAACATTCGATCCATTCCGATATGTGCCGTCCATATTAGACCTATCATAATAACGGTATCCATCTTAAAATAAACACCTACTATAGCTATTAAAATGGATATAATATATGTGTGAAATATATTATAGATTTTAGCACCAATATGATTATTTATCCCATAAGCTAACATTGATAAATCCGGTGCTAATAGGAATATCCAAAATATAATCCAACTAAATTCATATAATGAATACATATAAATCGCGGCTAAGAATACAACTAAGCCTTCAAAATGTACAATACGTTTTTGCATTCTTTATCATTCCTATTTTTCTATATTTACCGATACATTTTTATCATTAAAAGTATTCTTTGCATTTTTTGACCAAATGGTTGCTAATATTGGTCCTGCAATGTTATGCCATACTGCTGCTAATACACTTGGAAGTGCAGCAGCTGGTCCAAAATGTGCGGTTGCCAGTGCAACACCTAAACCTGAATTTTGCATTCCTACTTCTATTGAAATAGCTCTTCTTGTCCCTTCATCTAGTCCAAGTACGAACGCTGTTATATATCCGAGTAAAAAACCGAACGCATTATGGAGCATAACCGCAATAAAGATAAGAAGGCCTGAAGAAGTAATACTGCTTACATTTGCTGAAACTACCGCTGAAACAATAATGATAATTGCTAATACTGATATTAAAGGAATAACAGTCATTCCTTTCGTAACAGTTTTAGGGAAAAACTTCTTCACCACTAATCCTAAAATAATAGGTAGGATAATGACTTGTACGATAGAAAGAAACATAGACATAGCATTCACTGGCATCCATTGTCCTGCAAGTAATAATAAAATAAGAGGTGTAGCAATGGGTGCTAATAACGTTGATAATGACGTCATTGCAATAGACAACGCTAAGTTCCCTTTTGCTAAATAAACCATAACATTTGATGCAGTGCCACCCGGTACTGAACCGAGTAACACTAGTCCAGCTGCTAATTCGGCTGGCAGATTCATAACATAGGCTAGTACGTATGCGACAAGTGGCATAATAATAAACTGAGCACATACACCGATAATAACTGGCAATGGTTTTGTAGCAATGATTTTGAAATCAACAGCCTTTAATGTTAATCCCATCCCAAACATGACAACCCCAAGTAAAATCGTTATGTAACTAGTTAATCCGAGAAATGGAGCAGGAATAAAATATGCAATAGCTGCAATACAAATAACCCAAAATGCAAAATGCAAAATACTTTCCAGCTATATTACTTATCGCTTCTAGTACTTTCACCCAATCAGCTCCTATCCTTTAATTGAAACACTTTATTCGGATTCAAAATATTTTGCGGATCAAGAGCTTTCTTTATTTTTTCCATTACGATTAATGCTGCCCCGTGTTCTTCTTCTTGATACTTCCTTTTTCCGATTCCGACGCCATGTTCTCCTGTACACGTTCCCCCTCGTTTAAGAGCATATAAAACGATACTTTCATTTATTTCGTCCGCCTTTTTCACTTCTTCTTTATCGTTTGGATTAACCATTAAGAGCACATGGAAATTTCCGTCTCCTACATGACCAAGAATGCCACCAACAAGACCATTCTTTTCTAATGTCTCTTTCGCATGTTGGATTGCACCAGCTAATTCTGAAATTGGTACACATACATCTGTACTCATAAGCTTTTTACCAGGATAGCTATGAACGTAAGAATATGCTAGATTATGCCGTGCATCCCATAATTTATTTCTCGCCGCAGTTTCCGTTTCAAAAGCAACTTCTTTACATTTATGATCAAAAACAATTTCCTTCGTAAATTCAATATCTTGCTTTAGCCCAGCTTCATTACCGTGAAACTCTAAAAACAGTGTAGGCTCTTCTCTGTAACTTGTTTCATTATAATGGTTTACTTGTTTCATAGATAATTCATCTACAAGTTCAATTCTCGCAATTGGAATACCCGCTTGTAGTATGTTAATAACAGCTTCTACTGCATCATTTATAGTTGGAAACGACGCTCTTGCAGCCATAACATGCTCTGGTATGCCGTATACTTTTAATGTTAACTCTGTAAAGCATCCAAGCGTACCTTCTGATCCTACGAAAACACCATTTAAATGATAACCTGATGATGACTTCGCTGCTAAATTTCCAGTATGTATTACTTCTCCATCAGCAAGAACAACTTCTAAATCACGAACTTGATCACGCATAACACCATACTTCACGGCTGTCGTTCCACTCGCATTTGTAGCAGCCATTCCACCTAACGTTGCATCTGCCCCTGGATCTACACTAAAAAACAAACCATATTTCTTCAATTCTTTATTAAGCTGAGAACGAGTCACTCCCGGCTGTACTCTCACAAGAAAATCTTTCTCTCTTATTTCAAGAATTTTGTTCATTAATGAAAAATCAACCGTAATCCCTTTTTCATAAGGAATTACATGCCCTTCTAAACTAGAACCTACCCCAAACGGAACGACAGCTGTTCCGTGCCCACTCGCTATTTTCATTATGGCACTAACTTCTTCTGTCGTTTTCGGAAAAACTACTACATCAGGTAAACTACTAGCATGATAAGATTCATCTTTACTATGTAACTCTCTTACTGTCGTATTGATTACTACTCGATCTTCGGGAAGTACACCCTTTAATTCATTTACTAAACGCTCTACTGTTATTTCCATCGTACACTCTCCTACTCTCTATAAATTAGAATTACAAAATATGTTAAGTGTTTTATACATAATAATCCGAAAAATTAAATAATTCAAGTTTTACATATACGAAATTCATTTCTTACTTTCGAATAAAAAAAAGAACTTGCAACAATTGTTTCAAGTTCTTTTCTATAAAACTACATTTTAAACGACTTCTTTATTAACAACATAAACCAAATTAAAGTAACTGCCATCAACGAATGAGAAAACCCAACAATATAGGTTAACCCTTTAAAGTCCGCTCCATTTAACTGAAGAAGCCCTCTTGCTGCCAATGAACCTAACATTAAAATTAATGCGATATTATGTACAACAAACCACTTATTAAAACTTTTCGCTTCATGAAACGCGAATACTTTTGCTAATCCTAAAGCAATTAAAAAGAAGAAAAAGCCAAGTACAAGTGTATGTGTATGCAAAAGATTTAACAACGTAGATCCTACAATCCCCTTATACTTTCCATATTCCCTAGCGAAAATCCCTGATAATAAACCGATAATCAAATACGTAAACGATGCATTATATAATTTCTTCATTATGTACCTCCTTGAGTAGAATGTGTAGTGTGTCATATTTAGTAATAATGATAGTTATATAGTAAAAACTCCTAGTCACCTAGGAGTCATTGTATAAGCATCTCACTCTTTACAATCAAATCTAATTATAAAATATCCTTTTATACAAAACAAACGAACTTTATGTGAACAAGCAGGACTCTTTTAAAATATGTTGCGATTTCGTATTACGCAATCCATACTAATTATTATAAATGTTAAAGGTGGTGCATTGGATTGATAGTTCTTGAAACTGAACGACTCGTTCTTCGCTGGTTTGATATAAAAGACGCTCCATTTATTCTTGAATTAGTAAACGATCCTGCATGGATTCAGTATATCGGTGATAAAAGAATTAAAAACTTAGAAGATGCAAAAAAATACATCTTAAACGGACCCGTTGATATGTATAATAAAATGGGCTTTGGTCTTTACCTAGTTGAACGAAAAGAAGATCTCACTCCACTTGGTATGTGTGGTCTTATTAAAAGGGATTCATTAGAAGATGTTGATATCGGCTTTGCCTTTTTAGAGAAATTCCGTTCAAAGGGATATGGCTTTGAATCCGCTTCTGCTGTAATCGAATACGGAGTACAAAAACTAGGACTGAAACGAATTGTAGCAATTACAACTATCGATAACATCTATTCAGGAAAGCTTTTAGAAAAAGTAGGATTGCAGTTCGAAGAGATTCTTTCGGACTCAGGAGAAGATCTAAAGTTATTTGGATATAACGTACATTAAATTGACAGAGTTCTCTTTTAACCTAATCAAAAAATATTTCTTCAATATACATTCCTAAACGTTATCATGATTAAAATACTCATCTGTTTTTAACGATATAACAACGCTAACATTTAAATCACAACCCTAATTTTCAGTACTGTATTTATTCTTAAAAACCCTCTATCTTGTTCTTAAATTTGTCAAAACTCTTATGTAGTTACATGAAAATTTTATGCTAATATGTTACTAAGAAACTATGCGTTCCCTTAACCCTGTATCCGGCCCTGTATTTTTTACAGGGCCTTTGTTTATTTAATTTACTTATCACGTGCTTATACATATTAAAAGTCATTTCAAATGTAATAAACAATAAATACTAAAATAATTTAAGAATGAAGTGTCCAAAAAAGCCTAATCTCTCTACAATATATTGAGAAATTAGGCTTTTTAATAAGAAAATTAAAATTCATAAACAATGAATAATTTACATGTTAGGCTTATCTGTTAAAGCAGAAATAATCCTGTTCACTAAGTCTTCTGGCATCCATTCCTGATTTGTATCATTCGTTTCATTTGGTCCTAAAGAATCAATGAACTTTTTAAACTTTGGAAATAAAACAATAGAAGTGATCCAATGTATCGTATGATTTATGGAGAAAAAATGAAAAACTCCTTGTTTTTCACCCTCCTGTAATATTGCTTTTAACTGTTCAAAATTACCGATGAAATAGGGTTTGATTTTTTCTAATCTTGCACTTTCCTTAATAATCTCTTCATATGCCAATACTCCAATTTCAGGATTTTCTTTTATATGTGTAGTAAAGACTGTTAAATATTCTTTAAGAGCATTGATAGGATTAAATTGATTCTTCTCAAGAAAATTAGGTAACTCATTAGCAAGGCCATATTTCTTAAACACCTCATAATACAGGTTTTCTTTCCCATTAAAATAGTATGAAGCCATAGCGACATTCACTTTCGCTTCTTTTGCGATTTCTTGTATACTCGCACCTTCGTAGCCACGCTCTCCAAATTTTTTCTTAGCAGCCTTCAAAATATTTTCCATCGTCTGCTCTCGAGATTTCCCCATTTTACACACCTCAAATAATATATATTTCACTTCAAAAATCCAATAAGGACTTTGAATAGAGTATCTTTTTAATGAAATTTAATTATATATTTAAAGTAGTAACTTAACAACCGATGAAGTCTTGATTACTTTAAACTATTCGCCACACAACGTACGCCTCAAAAAGAAACATCCCCTGACTCTCTCCTATCCTAGGTCATCATACAAAGAATTCATTTAAAAATGAAATAAAAATAAACACCATACTTAAAACAATATCCCGCTGTGTAGCATGAATAGCTTTCAAATACTTCACGCTCTTTTCTGATTGAGTATAAGAACGAACGAAAAATAATAAGGACCAGAGTTTATCTGTTTTTACAGATAAACTCTGGTCCTTTCATTACGTTATGCAGATTTAAAATACACCTTTATACTCATATCTTGATGAAATAATTATCCATCAATTGTACCTCATTTACTGATTAGATTTGTTTAATCTCAATATAAGGTCCTTTGATGTTTAATTTGTTAATGTCATTTGAGATATTTCCTACAGTTGTTTTTTCATTAAACGTATAGACCTTTTCACCATTTACAAAGATACCCCAATTTTTATCTTCGTAACTGATACCATAGCCAGCATTGATAGATGTCGCTTTGAGTTGGTTTCCATTTATTGAAAAAGATAATTTCCCTTTTCCTTTGTTAAGTTTGTTATTCACGTTGTTGATACCAATCATTTGTTCTTCAAGGGCTTTTTGGTTATCAAGGGTAACTTGATGGTTTTTCCAGTCCAATTTATAGTTGTTTGTAAAGAACTCATTATATGTATCTTTATTATTTGTTCCCCACCATTTTGAACTTACCCATTCAATATTATACTGATCTGAAATTCTACGATTTGTTATTTTTAAATCTGATGTAGATTCTGTTTTATCAGCAGTAATAACCGCTACTACATTAGGAGAAAAACCATATCCTGTTAAAGCTGGTACTGTATCCTTTGAAACAAAATTATTCGTTCCTTCATTATAACTACGTGATTTCATAAATAGTTGATTACCGTAGAAAGTATTAAATGAATCACGATTATAAATTCCCCACTCCGGGTAATTAAATGATTGGAATCCTACTTTCCAATTTAATTTTTTATCTGTGTGAGTCTCTAATACCGTTTTATAGTCTACTTGATCGTAAGATACACTTTCTTTCCAAGCAAAGCTACCCGTAATACTCGCATCGGCATTGGGTCCTTTATCATTTACCCCAACTTTAACACTTCCACCAAGTGTATACCCAACCTCGGAAGTAACCTTTGCTGAAGTCATTGTATTAACTGGGGCAGCTTTATGGAATTGAGCGCTATCACCACTTGTTATTTCTGCTTCAGTATGATAAGCCGATGGCCATTTTAAACCTGCGTTATAGTATCCGCCATTAATTGTATATTTAGCATCTATATTACTACCATCAGTGGTAACAATTGCAATCTTTTTATCTGCGTAAGGATCCTCAATAAAAGAAACCTTTATTGAATTTTTGATATTCTGCTTCATGTCATAAGTAGTTTTAAAACTATTATAGACTTTTCCACCATTTTGAAGATTTTCTACAGTTCCTTTAGAATCCGCAAATACAGATGTTGCTTGTAAACCAAGTGATCCAGACATAATAACGGACGCTACCGCAACACTTTTAGCTATTCCATTTGCTTTTTTCATACAGACAGCCACTCCTTCTTAAACATTTAAAAGATATAAACGTATTATTTTTAGTTTTCAATACTAAAGATAGATTCATAACGTTACAATGTAGAAATTTATTAATCTTTACGACACTAACTATCAACACTTGTTTTGCTAATTTTCATCTCTTTTTACTGATAACTATTATCAACATTATTAAAACACAAAATAGCGATTTAAACAACAATTTTAAATGTTAATTTAAAATTGTTGTTTAAAAAAATGTAAAAAAATTATAGAATTCTTCATTTCAAGAATTACTATATTTTCATTTACTTATTACAATCTATATTCAGATACATTATTCCCTTTCCATTCATAATAATCTAAAATCCCCTCATAAATGGCTTCTGCTGCAATCTGCCTTCCGTTTTCTGTAGATAACTTACTATAATCGATACCATTATCTATAAAAGCAAGTTCCGTTAACACAGCTGGCATGTCATTTTCTCTTATAACATGAAGATCTCCATGTTTAACACCTCTATCACGTGTTTGAAGTGCGTCTACTAATCGTGTTTGAATTTTTTCAGCTAAAACACGACTTTCTTCCACATGAGGATTTGTTTTTTCAGATTTAGAAGATTTATAGTAGTATGTTTCTGTCCCTTTTGCATTACCGTTAAAAGCATTTGCATGAATGCTTATAAAGATATCACCCTGATTTTGCTTAGCAAACTTAACACGTTCCTGTAAAGAGCTTTTTTGATCATGTCCAGGTCTAGTATCAGATTCACGAGTTAGTAAAACTGTAAATGGAGTATGTTTTTCAAGCAATTGTTGTAGACGTAAAGAAGTATCTAGTACAATCTTACTTTCAGGTAATCCCTTTGTGTTTTTTCCTGGATCTTCGCCGCCATGTCCTGGATCAATAATTATTGCTTTATTTTCTAAAGGATTACTTTGACTATATTGAAGCATATCTGTTTTTGCGGTTAGTTGTGCAGCTTCAGCGCGTGTTATGAATCTATTTGGTTGCCAACCATTATCTGTACCAACTGAGATTTTTAAATCAATTAAAGTATTTGCGAACTTTTCACCCCAATGTCCCTTTAAATCTTCAAATTTACTTTGTCCATTGTTAGTGCTTTTATTTTGTAGTTTATATGCATTCACTAGCATAGTAGCCATAGCAGCACGAGTAACTTTTCCAGAAGGATTAAATATTCCATTTCCTTCACCTTTAATTATTCCTGCCTTTTCAGCTGCGGCAATATAAGGAGTTCCCCAGTGGTTTTGTGAATCTTTAAAAGATGGTTTTGCATTTAAATCAATGTGTATACCAAGAGCCTTTGTCATAATGGTTGCTGCAGAAGCTCTATCTAGTGTATCACTTGAACCAAAAGTTCCATTTGGATAACCACTCAACACTTGTTTATCAACTAAATAAGTAACGGATTTGTCAGCCCATGCAGGAACATCTGGGAATTTGTGAGTATCTGCAAAAATACTAGAAGAATAAGATAGTAGACTTCCAGCAAGAATTCCTGTAGCAATTAATTTGTTCTTCAAAATTTAGCACCTCTAAAAATTTATTACAAGTTAGTAAATATATCATTTATAGTTAATCTTTAAATAATACTCCTTAGACTAAAGAATAGATTAAGTTGGCACTAACACTATATTACAAATGAATAATTTAAAATTGAACTATTATTCCGAAAAGAATCTTCAGACATACACTTATAGATTGAAACTATTCAATATATTCACCAACATTGTGTAACTAGTATAGTTACTTATATGAACGAGTGTCAATTGAAATAACCTTACAGTTTTGTAAGGTAACCAACTTAATAATATATAAAGTAATTATTAAACAATGTAAATAATTATCTTTTATTTTAAGCAAAGATTGTTTTAAAGCACATTCCTTCTAAATTATCATTGATGCCTCTTTCAAGTCTTAATGCACACCTTAAAAAGAGCACTTTTGAAAAGTACTCTTTTTACTTTGCAAACCACTAATTCTATTAGGAAACTTTTTACGAATTATGAAGCTACAAACCTAGAATTCCTACAATCTGGCGAGCCTTAGCATTATCAATATAATAATGCATCTCTAATCCTCGTCTTTCTGCACGGAGCACGGTTCCCCTTAATTTTGATAGATGCTGTGAAACAGTGGATTGCGGGAGTCTTAATATTTCTATCAACTGTGTAACATTACACAGTTGATGGTGCATTAATTCATTTACAATTTTTAATCGAACGGGATGTGCCATTACCTTTAATACTTCTACATCTTCCTCTCGGATTTTAGCTAGATCTCTATTAGATATTAATGTTGTCATTTCGCATTCCCCTTTATTATTAATTTCTATTTTTCAATTATCCTTATAAATAGTACTTATAGATATTTACCATTTGTCCTGTTGAGAAAATATATTCTCGTTCTTAAACAAAAAAAACATCAATCCTATAAACAGTTTTTACTGTTCCAATGAATTGATGCCCTCTAATTTTTAACCAAACTATATTTTGTTTTAAAAGGATTATTTTATAGTTTATTATATGACTTTGAATGAAACTTAACATTCTTTGTTACATAAAAAATAATACTTTTCTCCCTTGTTTAAGTACGAATTAAAATCCCGATTCCCCCTTACACATATTGTAAAATCCAAAAGAAACGTTTCTTCATTTTATCTTATACAGCATATATTATGTATTTCTCAACACCAATAAACGTAGCTAAATCCCCTATAATGGTATCTCTAGCTGGTAACTGTCATTCCTTTTTAAAAGATCACTGTCTTTAATAACAGATCCTTTTAACTTTCCTCAATTAAAATATCCTTTTTATTTTATTTTCGTTTTAACCTCAATGATATATAAACCCCTTTTAATCTATTAATCCCCTACTAAACTTCTCCATGTAGAGATAAAGGAGACTTCTCGTTCAAATAATAAATTATGCAACATTGCATTTGATAAACATTTTCATTGTAACTATAATGATTACAGGATTACTATTAATCCAAATATTCCACGTGGAGGTTTTATTATGTTTAAAAAAATCATTGTATCTTCTATGGCGCTTACTATGTTTGGTGGGGCTACAACTATGCTAGAAACACCTACTGCTCAAGCAGCTTCTTATAACTCAACATCCTCTTCTTACTTTGATGTCACTCCTGAAGAAGCGGCTGCTTTTTATCAATCTCAGGACTATAAAACATTAAAAGCCTTTATGGATGACTTTGAAGCTAGAAACCCTTATGTTCCTGGTGGAGGCTACGCTCAAGGTAGTGTTCGAATGCAAAAATTCAATGATGCTCTTAGAGATGCTAAATTAACAAATGTATACCAAGAATTTATTAGAATTTCGTACTACAATCATTATCCAGAACCAAAATAATCTAAACAAATAAGATGCTCATTACTTTAACTTAGCCTAATTTTAAATGTATAGCCTAAAACTAGAAAAACCACTTATATAAGTGGTTTTTCTAATTTTCCATATAACTTAACTGAATGATAAGTTACCTTTATTTTAAGATTTATCACAACCGACATCCTCTTTTTTACACAAACTAGTAAATTAGCAATGAAAATATCAACATGTATTTATAAATAGTTGAAAACCATTCTCTTCTGTTTTATAGCAAAAAACGAGCACCCTCTCGTAATTACATAAGGTGCTCATTTTTATTTTTATGTGTAATTCTGGATTCAATATAGTTTCTTTCCGGTAAGTAAAGACTAAATTAACTTATAAACAAGGCGTTTTAAATTTAATTCATAGATTTTACTGCAACTTGGAATTGTCCCTTAGAACCATCATCATTTGAAACGTAAATACTATACGTTCCAATTGGTAATGGAGATAAAGCATTCCGTACATTTGTAACATTAATTTGTTGTTCTCCAGGTTTTATATAACCACCAACAATTAGCTCCATATTTGGACCTTTCACACTATATCCCATTGTATTTTGACCATTATTTTTCATAAAGAATCTTAAATTTTCACTCCCACTATATACAAAAGAAGTTATAGCCTCTCCACTATAATCCATTGTTTGAGTTAATAATATGTCTGTAGGAATATGTTCAACAAAATGAATTGTATCATTCATTTTGTTTACTTCTTCAGCATAAGTATTATTTCCTAACACACCAAGTGTTAATGCTGAAATTACTCCACAACTGAGCACTAGTTTATTTAACTTCATTTTAAGTTCCCCCTCGATGTTTGTAGTCTATTACCATCATACATTCTTTTTCAAGTACGTTTTTATGTAATAATTCATATCTTTAAACCTATATATTTTAACTTTACACCTTAATAGTTAGTGAGAAACTGACATAGATAAGGCTACAATATTATGCTTCATAAAAAAGAACATGTAAATTTCAAAGTCTTTTTCTCACAAGAATTCATACAATTAAGTACCAAGACACTCAAATAAATAGCGTTCCCATTTCAGATAAAATATACTAATAAAAAATTTTGAAATTTTCACTTTGTAATTTGATATATTCCATGTTAATATAACGAAGGCTATAAAACAAAAGTCACCACATATATTACCTTCACAGAATATTCACACTTAAAAAATCATTATTTTATCAGTAACTCAATTCAAATTTCACCTATACAAAAATCAATTTCTAGTTTCATATGTATAAATATCTAAGTAGATTTTTTTATCTATTAGTTTTTCTAACTTCCTTATCAATTCTAATACGTGTAATATAATAGTACTTTTTCAAGTGCCCTTCCTTTTTTAGATAGAAAGTTTACTGATACTAAACATCTAAGTTTAACTCATACATAATCCAATATACAAACTATCGGAGATGCAAAACTATGGGAATATCTACTCTTTTATTAAATACCTTTATAATAATAATTTGTATCCTTAGCTACCACGTATTTTGGCTAGAATTTAAAGAAAAAATAACATGTAATAATATATTGATTTCTATCCTTTCCTCCGTTGCTATTATTTTTTGCATGACTTTTCCTTTTCATTTACATGCTGGATTTATTTACGATTTACGTTTTATTCCTATCATATTAGTTTTTCTATACGGAAATACAAAAAACATTGTTTTTATAGGAATTTTATATCTTTCTTATCGATTTTACTTAGGCGGAAATGGCGTTCTTCCATCATTTATTATCTTTACTATTATTTCTGTTATAACAATGTTCTTTCGTTACGTATTACCTATGTATGTTAAAGAAAAAAAGCTATTATTAAGCTTACTTCTTATTTTAGTATGTACAACTTCACTTTCTATCTGCGGTTTTGTAACTCAAATAAATACAGGCGGTAAAATAGACTCTACTCTCATAGAATTTTTATTAAATTATATAATCATTAATATTTTCACAGTATTATTATCAGTTTATTTAATAGAGGGAATGATTGAGAAATATAAAATGAAAGAAAAGCTGCAACGGGCTGAAAAATTTTATATAGCTAGCGAACTAGCCGCGTCCATTGCACATGAAATCCACAATCCACTAACCACAGTACATGGATTCACTCAATTGTTAAATGAAAAACATGCCTCTAAGCTACCTCAGGATCAGTACTTAGAAATCATGTTAATTGAAATGCAGCAAATACAATCTACTATTAATAACTATTTATCTTTAACAAAACCACAGAACACCCTAAAAGAGAAAATAGATATTAATCATATTTTAAATCAAGTGAAAGACACTATTTCACCACTCGCTCTATCATATAAAGTTGAAATAAAACAAAATAGTACAGATTCCTTTTATATAAATGGCGACCCCGAAAAATTCAGAATCTGTCTAAACAACATCATACAAAATGGAATTGAGGCCATGACAAATGGTGGAGTATTACAAATAAATATACAGAAAATAAAAGGTAATATTATAATCGATATTATTGATTCAGGGATTGGAATGTCCTCTCAACAAATAAAACGAATTGCTTTGCCATTCTATTCAACAACAGAAAAAGGGACTGGACTTGGTACTATGATTGCTTATAGCATTATTAAAGAATTAAACGGAGATATAGAGATAGAGAGTGAATTAGGTAAAGGGACACGCTTTTCTATTAGTATCCCCTGCTAATATGACGGAATTATTTAAATGATAAAATTTTACTACTTAACTTATTAAATAAATTTAAAAAATGCTGCTACTTGACTCATTAGTCATCTTGATTTCTTGAATGAATTAAAAGTAATAAGGACCAAAGTTTATCTGTTTTTACGGATAAACTCTAGTCCTTTAATTAAATCAAACATACTTAAATTTTATTACTTTGCTCACATCTCTATGAAATAATGATTCATAGACTGTATCTCATTTACTGATTAGATCTGCTTAACTTCAAGATCAGCTCTTAATACTTGATTTCTTAATATCATTGGATACATTCCCTACAGTTATTTTTTCATTTAAAGTATAAGCTTTTTTGATATGCATAACGATACTCCAGTATTTATTTTTGTAACTGATATCGTTACCTGCATTACTAAATATAAGCTTAAATTGATTTCCATTCATTGAAAGACAATTTCCCTTTTACTATTTTACCTCTACCGTATAATTCCCTGTTCCCCCGCCATACTGATACACATGTAAATAATATTTTCCTGGATACGTGTAGTAACTTCCTACTAACTTATTCCCCTCTTGCTGTGCATACGTAACATAATTATTTAAATCTGCTTCTGAATAAAGAACCCAGTTTACTCCTATATTATTTTCCTTCGTTACATTAATTTGCAGGTTTTTCGCCGTTTCCACATTTATTTCAAAAAAATCACTCGTATCACCATTTCCTAAACTAGCACGTAAAACTTGATTTAATTGCAGTTTATTTGCTGTTTGGAATGAATTATTTGATTCTTTTTCTACACTATTATCCTCTTTCTTTTGAACGGTTACATTCGTTGTAACAGTATTCGTTAACCCTTTATCATCTGTTACTGTTAATTTCGCTGTATATGTTCCTTCTTTTGTATACACGTGAGTCGGATTTTGTTCATCACTTACAGTACCATCACCAAACTCCCATTTATAAGCAACAATTTTCCCATCTTCATCTTTTGATCCATCGCTTTTAAACGAAATTGCCTCATTTATATTTCCACTATAGGGATCATTTATAACCGCAACTGGCGCTTTATTCACAGCGCCTTCTTCTGTATTAATCCCATGGAATACAACGTCATATTCAAATTGTTCTGATGCATTCACACGGTAATTTACGAAATAAGCTGTTACTGTTTTATAGCCTGTCCATTCTTTTGCACTTAAACGTTTTAACGTATCATTCACGTTTTGTGTAATTGTTTTCCAGTCTTCATATTCCCCTTTTGCAGTAGTACCTGTGTACGTCCCTTGCAATGTAAATGTATTAAAGAACTGTGATTTATTTTTCTTAACCGATACATTACTTAATTTTACTTCTGCTGTAATTTCTGCCGCAATATCTGAAACTGGTTTCGGTGCGTGAGTTGCTAAATAATCATCTGATACTAATGGAACATTATATTTCTCACGGTTATCGACTAACATTTGCATATAGTCTTGATACTCTTTATTTAAATTCGCATCTTTACTTAAAGCAGAGCGGTATGCATCATATGCTGTTACATCATTTTTTCTAATAAGATCATGAATTTTGTCAAACATATCATATCTCTTATTGTACATGTACGATTGTAAAGCGAAGGAATAATTATAGAAATCCCACGTTCCATACTTTGCATTTAACGTTCGCTCTGCCGTATAACGTTCCGCTGGATTTGAAGATAATCCGCCAATAATGCTCTTTCTCGGTACAACATTATCCGTTCTCGTTGCACCTGCAAAAAACTCAGCATTTCCTTCTTCAAACCAAGATAATCTCTCATTCTCATAAATCTTACCTTGGCCCCAAAGTCCTGGCACTTCATATCTGCCTTGTAAATAATGCGTGAACTCATGTCGGAACAATTCTTCTAAACTATAAATACTTTCTTCTGGTGTACGTTCATAAGTAAAGAACGTGCCTGTTCCTTCTATATAAAGACCACCGTTATTCGTTTCATATCCGTACAATTGACGATTAAATTGATATTCAGCTGGACTATTATAAATAACCATCGTTAATACATCATCAGGATTTCCTTTTTCTAATGGCTGGTCACTTTCAACCGTACGATGGAATTGCGCCTTTACTTCTTTTGCCGCCCAATAAAGACGTTTTACTTTTTCTTCTGTCACTTTATCTCCAGCTTTTAAAACAATTGCCCCATCATCAAACGTATACGTTTTCGGCAAATACTTTTTCTTCCCATCTTCTCGTATTTGATCTAAATTAATAACGTTACCATTTGCATCTTTTCCGCCATAATTCGTCGTAATTTGCTCAGCCGCTACGAAATATTGCTCTCCTAAGTACGGATATATTTTCATTGCGTCTGTTACTACTTGTAACCCTTTCGTTCCTATAGTGTGGAACGTACCAAGTCTACCTGTATAATAAATCCCATTATTAATAAGCCATCCGTTTTTCTCTGTAATCGTTCCCATTAATGCAAAACGACTTAGCTCATTAATATAGCTATCTATTTTCTGATACCATACTGTATCTTTTGGCGCTTTTCTCGTATCGTACAAATACGATTGAATGTCGTAATCGACGCCTTGCATAATATCGTAAATCGCATTTCCAGCTGATAAATTATCTACTAATGTAGAAAAATTATCATTATATTGTTTAAAAATCTTTGAAGCTGATGTTATCGTTTCCACATCACTCGAAGCATTTCCTATTAATTTCCCGTATGATGATATAACTCTATTTTGTTCTAATGTACCGAGTTTAAAATTCGGATTGCTTGTGATCATTTTCAATGCAGGTAAGCATTTATCGTGATAGCTCCGCTCATTTAGTTTACTTAATTCTGTATTATAAAACCCTAAATAAAAACCAGATCGTAACACCTCTACTAAAGTCTCAATCCCTTTTGAATCATCTTTCGTATAGGCTTGTCCTTGCTGCTTCAATTTATCAATAATTGCCTGCATCCTACTATCATTTTGATAGAATGCAAGACTATCCTTGTTAAACTGAAATAGCCCAGTAATTTGCTCCCAATCGATTGTTACAAGTAAATCCACTAACTGCTGATTGCTCAATTGATTTAATTCAGCAATTGTATAAGTTTTCGCTGCAGCTAATTGCTTACTTTCCTTTTTCACTTCAGGCGGTCTTTGTGATAAATCAGCAAGTTGTAGCCTTTTCTCAAAAGACTTATTTTCCAGCACTTTTGATGAATGAGCTAATTCTTGCACTGGTGGTTGTACGCCAACTGGCTCCATTTTGAGCACATTTCGATAAGAAACTTGCTCTCCCTTTGTACTTTCTGCCAATGTACTCCCTTGAAAACTTCCTAACATTAAACTAGCAAAACTTACCCCTAATAACACTTTTTTTGAATAACCTTTCATGCTCTCCCCTACCTTACATTTTTTAGTGTCCTGCACCATTATTTTACTATTTTTACTTTTTATACTGTATTGAGAAAAAAATAAGGTAACGTTCACATATGTATCCATGTCGTGCAAAATTAACACTTGACTTTACGTGCGTTTTATATCAAAAAAGATAGATCATAGCGAAATTCCAGCTACATCTATCCTCGTTTTTAACACTATGATTTTAACTTTATGAATGTAACTTCCGGTAATATTTGCATATGCTGAATAAACTCATTCTTTTCTTCTGACGATATATTTTTCAGTTGCATCCCTACCTTATAAACAGTTTCTATACCTTGCTGTGAAGCTTCCACTTCATATGAAAGTATTGGAATGCCTTTCACTTGTAGTGTTTCTAATATTTGTTGTACTGCTTCATGTTTATTTATACACATTTGCACCGTTATATTTTGTGGAAATAAAAATTGCACCTTAAAAATACGACTTACAATTTCTAAACCAATTAAAACGAGAATCGTCGCTCCAATGCCTACTACATACATTCCCGCTCCAATTGCTAATCCTATTCCTGCAGTAGCCCATAAACCAGCCGCGGTCGTTAATCCTTTCACCGCCTGCTTTTGAATAATAATTGTACCTGCACCTAAAAAACCAACTCCACTAACGACTTGTGCTGCAATACGGCTTGGGTCTAGAGACATATGCTCTTCAAACACAATATCTGAAAAGGCATATTTCGAAACAACCATTATTAACGCACTTCCTACCGCTACGAGGAAATGAGTCTTTAATCCAGCTTCTTTCGATCGAATTTCTCTTTCAATACCAATCATTGCTCCTAACAAGCCAGCAACACCGATTCGTATAATAAAATCAAAATCTACACTCACGGGCACTTCCTCCTTTCATTCATTATAGATAGATAAAACAAAAATTATCACAAACATCTATTTATCGATATGAAGGAATACCACTAAAATACACTTAATACTCCGACCGTTTTATGTTAATATTTTAAATATTAACATAAAATAAATAACTTCTAATTTTAAGCCTCCACTAATTTTCTAAAAAACAAGGGTGGATTACATGAAATTAGGTTGAGAAAGTTAAGAAAACGCTTTCATTTTGTATCATAATTATTTATAAAAACTACATAAATAAAGGAGCTTACTAACAATGACCGTCTCATTACTTACACCTACTACTGATTTAAAAGAAGAATACTTAGATTTCTATAACGAATGGAAAGATAGCGGTGAAACAATGATCCCGTGGGTTATTTCAAAAGACCCTTCTAACTTCCCCGCTTTGATTCAAGAATTACTCGATGCACATAACGGAGTAAACCTTCCTGAATCTTGGGTACCAGACTCTACATATTGGCTCGTTACAGATAATAATAGAATTGTGGGGGCTGTTAATATACGCCATAGTTTAACCGAACATTTATTTAACGCTGGCGGTCATATTGGTTATGGCATTCGCCCTTCTGAAAGAAGAAAAGGTTATGCTACGAAGTTATTAGAATTATCCCTAGAAAAAACTAAGGAATTAAACATCACGAGAGCACTTGTCGTTTGCGATGAAGTAAATACTGCTTCAGAAAAAACAATTTTACATAACGGCGGGCTTCGTGATGATGATTTCACTGAGGAAGATGGAAATGTAGTAAGAAGATTTTGGATTGAGCTATGAAGAAGTCCTCCAATGAAAATAATCTTGTTATAGAGAAGTATAGTAGAAGTAATGAGCTTCAAGTAAAACATCTTATTGATTTATATAATGAAGAATCGTATCTATTTCACTTATTACGAGATAATAAAACAAAATGCGCGTATGTTGCCTACTATAAAAAAGATGTAGTAGGCATCTTTTTTACCTGGGACAGTAACTTCCATCCATACTGCACATACTTTCGAATATATACGAATCCTTTCTATTCAGGGCTACACATTGAACAATTTTTATTAAACGAGATTCCAAAACGAGAAAACTTCATACTACCATTACAAACCTCTATATGGGAAACGTCAGCTCATTTAAAAGATTATTATGAGCAAAATAATTTTATGGAAATCCGAAGAACATATATGCCGATATTAAACGTACAAAAAATCATACCTATCGGGACAACGCTTCATTCAAATTATCATGTACAAACCTTATCCACCATCTTGTCCAATAATAACTTCTTTGAAAAACTAGCTCACTTAGTAAAAACGAATTACGAGTATACTCACTTAGCAAATCCGGTTGCCTCACTCTCTCTCTCGAAACTTGGCAAGAGATGATTTTGGCTGATGATGTACTACTAGATGGGAGCTTTCTCATTATAGATGAAGCGCATCAAATTATGGCATACTCTTTCCTCCATACATCGGAAAGGGATACTGCTTTAGAACTAGGATGGTGCGGAACTCACACTATAGAAGATTTACCCTTACTGAAACTGCTCTTTTTCAAACAAGCTATGTATGCAAATAAACACGGCTATTCTTTTATTCAAGGTGAATTTGATTCAACGAGTATATATGCAATGGAAATATTAAAATCCTTTCCTTTTAACCCTTGTGCTACTTGGATTACGTATCAAAAAGAAGTCGGAAAGTGATTATACACCTTCCGACTTCTTTTATGCTGTTTCTATTTCAAACTGCACTGTAATACCACTTGGATCTACCACCACAAACCCATTTGTAGTTTCATTTATTTCATGTTGTTTTTCTATTAATCTTTCTTTCACTTCATCTAACGCTTCTTTATGCGGTAGTACAATCGCATATACCTTTAGTCCAGTTGCATGTACTGGTGGATGTGGATTGTTTACTCCGTTCCACGTATTTGCACCAATATGGTGATGATATCCCCCTGCTGAAATAAATAAGCAATCCTCTTCACGCTGTTGTACTTCAAAACCTATTGTTTCGACATAAAATTCATGTGATTTCTCTACATCAGCTATTCGTAAATGTACGTGCCCGACAACAGTGTTAGCAGGTAATCCATCAACCTCATAATCAACGAGTGTTGCTAGTTCTTTTAAATTAAGTGGTGTACTTCCTCCTGGCCCTTCTCCCCATTGATCACGCGGACGATCCGCATAAATTTCAATACCATTTCCCTCTAAGTCTTGTAAATAAAACGCTTCGCTATACGTATGATCACTTGCACTATTAAACCTTGAAATTGGTAAAATTTCATTTGAATATGTATAACGCCCCTCTTGCTCAACCGGACTATCAATTACATTCTTATTGCGAATCACCCCAAATAATGCCGAAGCAAACGCCTCACGAGTCGGAACTAAAAAGGCTATATGATATATACCAGTCGTACGCGGCTCTTGCAGTACCCCGTCCTCTAACTTTTCAAGAACAAGTAACACGTTCTTTCCACCTTTTCCAGATAAATATGCTTTATTCTCCTCTTGCTTAATTACTTCTAAGCCTACAACATTCTCGTAAAAGGCAATTTGACGTTCTAAATCTTTCACTTTAAATTCCACATGACCAATACGTGTTTTCGGATGAATTTTTACCATGAATAACTCCATCTCCTTATCCCAATATTTTTCCATTACATATAACCGTTACTATGAAGGATACAACTAAAATCATCCTATGTAAATAAGAAAAGTCAGAATTTATCCACTTTTTAATTTTCATAACAAAAAAGTCACCTCTTCTAACTTTCAGAAAAGGTGACTTTATAACTCTTATCTCATTTTATGTACTTCAGCAACTAACTTTCCACCTTGAATACCCATGTAAAGTTTCACAGGTGCATCATTTGTGTTTTCAAACACTAAATCTAAGTATGGATACGCAATTGTAGCATCTCTTCCTTGTGGAACATAGCCTACTGTTTTAGAATGTGTCGTTCTCTCTACCATTTTCAAACCAGCTTGATCTGCTGCATTGTATAAAGTTGATGATGTTTGACAAACACCACCGCCGTATCCATCTACTAATTTACCATCTACAATTTCTTTTCCTAATTGATATCCTTTATCTGGCGTTGTATCACCAATTAATGCATTGAAAGAGAAACGATCTCCTTTTGCTAATACAACTCCATTTATGCTCGCTGCCGACAAACGGATATTCTCAATACGGCCACCTGCTGAGCCTCCTAAATTCGTTTCATATCTACCAATTACCGTACCGCTTCCTTGCGCGTCACTTAATGTTGCGGTAGGTTTTTTCTCAACAATAGGTAACTGATATGAAGAATCCCACATACCAACGTTTAATAATTTATCTACCAATTCTTTTTCCATTAATTCATAAGAAGGTTTTCCTTCTTGCCAACTTCCATCAGATGCTAAACGCGAAGGAACCATCTTTTTATCGACGCTTTTCCCAACCTCGCTAGCAACCTTCGTTACCGATTTTTTAAATTTTGCTTCGTCTTCAAAATAACCTAGACTCGATAAATCTAGCTTTTTCACTTCCGTACCAGTTCGACTATCAACTAAACTAATAGAATCCTGTACTTCTGCTTTAGCCTCTACCGTGTGGCCACCAATATCACTTACTAATGCAACATCACTTACTTTTGTACCACAACCACTCACTACAGCTACACATAACACCCCAACTAATATACCCTTTACTTTACGGAACAATATACTCTCCCCTTTTTCCCAACATTACTTTTATGTATTATTTCATTTTTATGTATGTTTTGTTACAATCATTTTACAATATATTTATAAATTGTTACAAGTTATTTTTTACTCTATATAAATTACTCTTTTCTTTTCCAAATGTCTATACATATTTACATAAAAGTTTGAGTTTGATAGAATTGTAACCTTTATGTAACCCCATTCTTTTATCCAGTATATACCATAAAACAAAAGAAATACAAATGTAAAAACTCCATATTCTTATTTATAAAGAAACTTCTCTTGAACATAAATAGGTATTTGCCGTGCCACCGCTCCGCTTTTGCACATACATTATGGTGAATTTAACCTATTTTAAAGAAATGGAGGATGTTTTTATGTACCCCTACAATCCATACGATCCATATAACCAAAATGGTTATCAGCCTCAATATGATTTACAAGCACAATACCAACAATATATAGATCCAGCAGAACAAGTTAATCCATATGATCAAAATCGACAATTCCAACTTCCAATCTCTTTTCCTGGTACTGGAAACCGCCAACTAGAAAGACGAGTAAATGAGCTTGAGCAAAGAGTACGTCAATTAGAAAACACAGTTGAGCGTCATACACGTAGATTAAACCGCTTAAACCAACGTTTACGTACAATAGAAAACAGACTAAACATTCCATTTTCAGCATTAGAAGACGGATTTTAATTTCGAAAATAAAAAATATATGAAGGAAGGGGCTCCCCCTTCCTTATATAAATTGACGAAAGTTTTTTCCATCTCTATACTGATAAGAGTTAATGAAATGAAACAAGGTGATAAATATGGATTTTGAAATAAATTATCTTTCCTTTTATGTTGTACAAGTAGAAGGAAAAGGTGAAGCTGTTGATAAGCGCTACAAACATTTTCAAACATTAGACGCTGAAGAGTATGAAGATAGCTCCTTAAAAGAATTTTTGAATGGAGAATTATTAAAAATTTCAAAGCGAAAAGTAGAACGTCATGCGAAAACAGAACAAGCTCCGACAAAGATCGGTCGCTTTATTGTAGAAGAAGGGCACGAACTTGATTCAAACCCTCATTACAACCTATTTAATCGCATTCGCTTTGCGGAAACAAAGGAAAACTTCAAAGATATGAGCGAACCTCTAGTTTATACATATCTTGACACAAGTGCTGTACGCGGTGGTGTATTTTTAATTGCGCAAGCAAAACTACGCAAATACTTTGATGACCCATTCGTTTTCGTTATGAAATGTGACTTCGAGCCGAAAGTCGCTTCTATTTCCGATGAATCCACACTGATTCGTAACGTTGAAATGGCTATCACAACAAAAAACATGAAATCTATCCAATATCCGTACATGCCTGAAGAAGGTATGGTCGAAGTGGGCGAGCTAAAAATTCACCAAGCATCACACGCCCGTTACTTTGAAGACTTCTTAAAATTCGTCGAGTACGAGCGCTCTATGCCTGAAATTATGAAAACACAAGTAATGGACATGGTATATGACCAAATTGAAGATGTATTTGAAGAAGGTACGGAAGAACGCGAACAATTCGACCAAGCGATGGAAGTATGGGCTGCCAGTCCGAAACGCGAAATTATGGAACAATTTTCAACCGAAGAAGTAATGGAAGCTACCGCTCAAATCGTCGAGCATGCTCCTGAAGTAGAATTAAAGCTAAAAGCAGATCATATCTCTGTGAAGGCCCTGCTTGCTGATTTCGGGGATCAAATACATATCGCAAAGGTAAATGACCGATATGTATTAATGATTGAGGCTGATACACTTACGTTTGAAAAAGGATTCTCTCCGATTGAGTTTCTGAAGCCGGATGAATTGCAAGACGTAATGGAGCGGATTGAGAATAAGCAGCAGTATTCTTATGATCCGAACGGGATTGAATAAATCTTTCCATATAACTTTTTTACTGAGCGCTTTTAATAAGCGCTCTTTTATTTGGGACAGAATTGACAATTATATTAAAAACCGATTCTACTAAGAATCGGTTTTTCTACTTTATAACAAAATATGCTTATGTTTAAAAATAATTTTTAATCCAAGATCACATTTGTTGCAGAATCAAGCGTATTTCCATTAGAGATCTTTGCTTCAATATTTCTAGTTGACCAAGTCCTTCTAAAGTTTTTGGTACGCTTCCTTTTAGTCACTATGTATATTCTTAAAATGAAACTTTTACTTTATTACCTCAAATTTATTGTACTCATAAAAAGATAGTTGAAAACGATATTCCGGATGCTCTCTCACCCAATCGTAGGCTTCTTCTAAAATTTCCATTTTGTTTTGTAGGTCATTAAGTTCACTACATTCATTCCTTTTCTGTTTGCACAGAGGGCAAAATCCACCTACTATCTCGGCATTCATCGTACGAATCGTTTTACTTTCTAAATCAACTACTAGACGAAGAATAAAAGAATGCTCCGCTTTTGTAGTCACCATCATTTCAGCAGTCCCGTCCTCATTCCAAAAGACTCCGTTTAATTCCATCTGTACGGTGACATCTTTAATATCCAAGTCTATCACTATCATACCTCCCTTGTATAAAACTCTTATCTTACTCTTTTATTTTAATCTTTAATACACCACGATTTAAAGATAGATTGAGCTTTTATTAATAGATTTTAAAATTCTTGCCACATCTTAATTTTCAAAGCAATTACAATGGCCCAATTCGAACAAATCAATTCCTATTTAATATGAATACTTTATTCACCCATCAATACAATGACGTTAAATTTATGTAGATGGAAGTAGAGGAGAATATCATTTAACCTCTGTATTCTCCTCCATCTCAGCCAAATACCTAATCTGTCTTTCCGCTTTTCTAACCGCAGTACGAAAATGCTTTTTCAGAAGTTCTACTGTAGATTCACTTATATAATATCTTTCCGTTATACTTTCCCACGTATCACTACTTTCAAATGTACTCCAAACGAAAGGACGCTCTGTATTTTTTCTCATTTCTTTAAATACCCATTTTCGCATCTTTTTTTTCGCTTTTTCTGTTAGTTTGCCGTTTTCTACAAGTTCAAGCTCACCATGTCTTTTATACCTTTTAGTAATATCTCTCTCGCTATATGCTTTAAGAAGTATGTTCGCTGTATTCTCAGCATCCGCTAAAGCTCGGTGCTGCTTCCCTTCCCACGTTAAACCAAGCTGTTCTACCGCAAATTGTAAACTTGGCGTATGTTCAAACAATTCTTCATACGCTTGAAAAACAAATTTTTGTAAATCCATTCTTCTTTCTTTGTCCATACATGGGCAATCTACACCATGTAACGTACAATCATGAGATAGAAATCGATAATCTTCTTTTCCCCATGTAACAAATATAGAATCTTCCCCGATAAACTGAATAAATTCCTCAATAATTTGCGGGAATTTCTCTACACCAATTAAATCTTTCTTTGTAATTCCCGTTAATTTTGTCGTATGACGAGTAAGTCGTGCACCCGGTTTTACTAACTCCGAAAATTCTCCAATTGCCTTCATTGTACTTGCTTCTATTTTTATAGCTCCGATATCAACTATCTCTGACGGATCTTCTGATTTATACGGCCTGAAATTTCTCTCTATATCAAACACAATAAAATGTGTAGCGTTTTCCAATTTATTTACCTCTTTCTAAATTCCTTTTCACACACATACTTTATTTTCAGTATTTATTTAATCATACACTTTATGCATGTAATACTTCGTCTAAAAAACGAAAATTCAATTTCATTATTATATGTACATAGGAGGTTATTCAATAAAAATGCAAAAAAAAAGAAGGGCAAGCCCTTCTTTTTTCCACAATTACTTCTTGTTAACGTTTGTAGCTTGAGGTCCACGGTTACCTTGTTCTACTTCGAAAGTAACTTCTTGACCTTCTTCTAAAGTTTTGAAACCTTCGCCTTGGATAGCTGAGAAATGAACGAATACGTCTTCTCCGCCTTCAACTTCGATGAATCCGAAACCTTTTTCTGAGTTAAACCATTTTACTTTACCGTTTTGCATTTAAAAAATCCTCCTACAATGTACCTATATGTACATATTCATTTTCAACCACTTTACAAAAATAAGTCAGACATTAAAAAAACTGCAACTCTGAGGAGATTTAACATTGCTATCCTCCTCGGAAGTTACAGCTCATTTAAATCTCTATATTATTAAAAGTAAAATGGTTTAAATATAATATATCATATCAATATAATAAAAGCAAAGTTTTTTTTGCTATACAACTTTTTTCTTCCACTGCATCGCTTTTGATTCACCTGATCCAGCTACAACATAGCCTTCTTTTTCGTTAACGATGCGCCAGCCATGCCCTTTAACTGAGTCGCATACTGTAACAATTCCTTCTTCTAAAAGTACACGACAAACAGTACTAATCCCCGCCTTATTTTGCGTTGACGTTGTATATAGCACATGTTGATCTACACTTAAGTCTAAATAGCTACTTGCTTTCTGCTCGCTTTGACATGTGTGCCAATATGTTTTTTCATTCTCAATACTTTCATCTATTTTACAAAAAGAGATATTCCCGCTAATCCCCTTGCATGATCCACTGGCTGCTACTAAATAAGAGTTGTGTAAAGTCAACGCTGAGATCATCTGATTCATCACGATTTTAATCCTCTTTAATTTACGTGTCTCCAAATTAAAGAGCCAAACACCACCATACTTAGCATGTATTTTCGTACCGATAAATAAGTAATGTTTATATAAAAACAACGATCGAATAGATGGTGCCCCACCACCATATTCAAGAAATGGATGAATAGTTTCCCATGTCGAACCAAAATCATTAGAATGATACAACGTTTTATCTCCATGAGCAATGACAGTTCCTAGTACATTACTACATACATTCCAACTCGTTGCTTTTGTTGGAAAACGTTGGACCGTCCAGTTCTCTCCACCATTCATACTACGAATAAAAATTCCTTCGTCACCTACACCATACACTACATTATCTTCGCTATGTAAATCCCTAATTCGTTTTTGAAAACCATTTAAAATTTGTTTCCATTCTCCGTCTTGTTCAATAAATAAACCATTATATGTAGTAGCTAACATAAGCTTTCCATCTCTTAACTTTGTAATAGCGGTCGCACTTAACATTGTCTCCACGTTGACACTCCCATTCTTAGAACTTCTCAGCAAATGCAATTGCAAAATTACTGCATTTTTCAACATCCTCTTCGTCTTCTGGAGCTAGTTCGATTTTCAATCCTTCTTGTACAAGCTCTGCACCGCGTTCTACAAGGCGTTCTTCAAATATCGTTACCGCTTCACAAAACAGTTCATACGCCGTATCACCTGACCCGAATACCGCTACTTTTTTCCCTGATAAATCTATATTTTCTAAGTCATCATGAAAATCTTCCGCTTCAAATGGTAATTCACCATCGCCCCACGTATAAGATCCTAAAATGATTCCATCATAAGCTAATAATTCTTCAGCATCCATGCCTTCCATTTCTTGCAGTACTACTTCATGATCAAAGGCATCTAAACTAACTTTAATTAAATCAGCAATACTCTCTGTATTTCCTGACATACTTGCATAAGCTATTAAAATTTTCGCCACTTCGGCATCCCCCTCTTACAATAAATGATTCTCATTCTCATTATATTAATAATGATAATCAATTTCAATTGTATTTTTTATTATTTCTGTTTACATCACAAAAAAGCACAGATGACTATACAATCATCTGTGCTTTTTTATTACTTTTTAAAAATACCAAATGGCTTTCCAACTGGTAAAACAACTTTCCCGAAGTGTGTATTTAACACTGCTGCTGCTGAACCATAGAAAGATAATAATGAAATAAGAAGTTCAGAATATGCTGCTAAATTATGCATTGCGTGCGGCATAACACCTAAAGTACTTAATGAAAGACCGATAAATAAGAAATCAATAAGGACGAAAATCATAAATAATACTTTATGTGTTTCCATTGCACCAATTGTCATGAAGATTGTGAAAATCAAATATCCGATAAAGGCTACACCAAGCTGTTTTGAATCTGCAACTTGTGCTAATTTTTCGCCAAATACTCCAAGTTGAATTAACCAAGTCATTCCAACGCCTAACCAAAATAGGCCGTACGCACCGAATGCTGTTGTACCAAATGTATTGTTATGCTTTGCATCGTGAATGCATGCAAAGATTTGTGCAAATCCTCCTAAAAAGATTGCCCATGGTAATACAAGAGAAACGCCATCTGTTAAGCCTAGCTTTTGAGATGATGCTACAAGTGTTACCATCGCTAATCCAAATAGACCAATTCCAGATGGATCTGCTGTTGTCATTTTCACATGATGTGTAGTAGTTTGATTGCTCATATAAACCTCCTGATTATAAACATACTCGAATACAATACTTAAATCAGAAGACTATGTCAATGGTTTTTTTTGTATGTTGTCAGACCTTATATTTTATAATGTTCTAATATACTTCCGACCACTTCATACGGTTTTATATTCACTTTTTCCAACTCGCGTATCGGCAACCACAACGGAATATAACTCCCTCTCTCTTTCAGCTCGAATTCTTTAGCTTTCCCACTTCCGAAAATCCCATCTATACTATGAGCATTACAATAATACTCCGTTCCTTTATACTCCACCTTCGTAATAAGATGCCCTACTTTTATATGTATCCCTAATTCTTCATAAGCTTCTCCCTTCGTTGCCTCTTCAGGTGTTTCTCCTTCTTCAATTCCTCCGCCTGGAAAAACATAATATGTTTCCCCTTCCCTAATACGTTTTATAAGAGCAATTTTCCCTTCCTGCACAATAATAGCTACGCCGCGATTTCTTATCATTTTATTACCTCAATACGAATCGCAACTGTTCCCCACTTTTTTTCTTGTTCTTTCGTATATATGTTGTATGTACTTTCTAACATTTCCTCTAAACTATCATTTTCACAATCCAATAATTTTTTATCAATTTGTTCGTACATTGCTTTAAAGCATTCATATCGTTTTATTTCTGTTACTTTTACAGTCATCGTTGCTGCTGTCGTAAGGTTTGTAAATACAATATTATCGCCTTGTTTTATAAGTTGACGTTTTGTATCAAATAAACGTACTTCATATACTTTTTTTCCTGATTGAATTGACTGAAAAGGTTTATTATATAACCCCATTTCATATATCATTCATTCCACTCCTTTTTTATTCGTTGTGCCTACTAATTATATTTGTTCATTACCAATTCATACAACACAGTTCAACTTATTCCAAGTTGCATATAATGTTCCATTACTTGCTTTAGAGAGGATGCAAAATTTGTTATGTTATATTTAAATCAAAAACCTGAATATAATAAATATGATATTGGTGATTATACTTATAGTAAAGTAGGGCCAACCATTTTTTCTTGGAACGATGAAACGAAATTAAAAATAGGTAGGTTTTGTTCATTAGGAGAAGAAGTCGTTTTTATACTTGGCGGTGAGCATCGTGCAGACTGGATAACGACTTACCCATTTAATGCACTTTTTGATGAAGGAGCGCATATTACTGGTCACCCTTCTTCAAAAGGTGATATCGTAGTCGGCAATGATGTATGGATTGGTTATCAATCCTGCATTTTATCTGGTGTTACAATTGGTAACGGGGCCATTATCGGTGCAAAGAGTGTTGTTACAAAAGACGTACCTCCATATGCAATTGTAGCTGGTAATCCTGCAAAATTTATTCGATATCGTTTTCCGCAAGAAATGATTGACAAACTAGAGAATCTCGCATGGTGGGACTGGGACATTTCTGTTATAAAAGGAGCTATTCCACTTCTACTCTCAAACAAAATCAACGAGTTTTTTATCTCGTCCGAAAATGAATCTATATGATTAATACAAAAAGAGCATCCTATTCTTTCAGGATGCTCTTTTTCTTTTTATTTTTTATGTCCGTGCAACTGAATACACGGAGAACATTGAAATGGAATTTTATCTAAACAATTAAAGTTTGTTTCGCAAATTTGTTCAATCGTTGGAATAAACGGAATGACAACCATATTACTTTCTACTATTTGTGTAACAGGTGGTAACACTGTGCCCACTTGATGTCCGAAGCGAATACTCGCTTGATTAATATAATTCCCTGAACCATTTGGCGCGCTCTGAACTACTACTTGGAACGAAACTGTTCGCGCTTCACCTGGATTTAAATTCCCTACAAGAAATCCTGATACCGGGCTTACATTTGGCACTGGTATATTATCAACCGTTACACTTCCAAGGACAAATCGAACACTACTATCTAACATATCTTGAAAACGGATATTTTGCATTACAGTATCACCCGTATTTGTAATAACTGTCGTAAACGTAATGACATCTCCAATCGTTGCTGTTTGATGATCTGCCGTTTTTACAACTGTCGTTGAGACATTTTGAGGAATAAACGGAATAACAACTGTATTGCTATCACCTTCAACTACTACTGGCGGCTCATTCGGATTTACAATTGCGAGCCCATTTGCTATAGCAGTATTTGTGACTAAGTTATTTATTTGCCCTCCTATTATTACAACTTGGAAATTAATAATTGCCGCATCATTTGGCTGAAAATCACCTAACGGAATACCGGTATTCGGATTTACAAATGGAAGAGGTACATCGTTTACCGTTACCGTACCATTTATAAATAACGTATTCGGATCAACGATATCTGTTAACACGATGTTGGTCACAGGAACTGTACTATCATTTATAACGGCAATTCCGTAAGTGACAACATCCCCTACCATTGCCACTTCAAAGTTTGCTCCTTTTGCAACAAATAAGATTGCAGTATTTACCGTTACAATAACTGTATTGCTCGTATCCATCACTGTAACTGGCGGTTCCCCTGGTACTAAAATATATTCTGCTAACGCCCCAGCAACGTTCACTACTGTACCACCATCTGGAAAGCTCGTAATCGTAGCTTCATATGTTACAATCGCCGTCTCACCGACTGGAATGTCTACAATCGTAAATCCAACCTGCGGATTTACTCCCGGACGAGCTACTCCATTTACAGTTACACTATTTGGTACAAAAACAGCTTCCGGAGATAGGACATCGATAAATTGAACATTCATCGCATCAGCAGTACCAGTATTTAATATTCGAACCGTATACGTTACCGTTTCTCCTACTCCAACAATTGAATGAGCTACTTCTTTTTGCATATCTAAACTGCCTCTATTTACTGGTGTGACTGTCGTATTACTTGAATTCGTAATTGTAAACGGAGGTTCTCCTGGAATTAATTCGAAATCACCCGTTACTCTCGCTGTATTCATAATGCTACTAGAAGGCGGAACTGCGATTACATTTACTGCAAAGGTAATTAATACACTATCCCCTACTGCAAGATCAGGTAATGAAAAGCCTACAAATGGATCTAAACCCACTTGTGGAATCCCATTTATTTGTACACTTCCGGGAACGAATTCTAAACTAGGTGATGGAACATCAATAAACTGAACATTTGTCGCTGTTACCGTTCCTGTATTTGTAACTTGCACACTATACGTTAACGTATCTCCTAAACGTGTTGCTTCTTTATTTACAGATTTTATAACGCTGAATCGTCCTCTATTTATCCTTGTTATTGTCGTATTACTCGGCTCTGTTACTACAACCGGTGGCTCTCCTGGTACTAAAGTAAAGCTTCCTGTTATATTTGCAACGTTCGTAATTGTTCCTGATGCCGGGATGTTTGTAACTGTCGCTTGAAACGTCACTACAACCGTTTCACCAACTGGTATATCTCCAACTCCAAAGCCAGTAATCGGATTTAAGTTTGGTTGCAGGGCTCCATTTATCGTTACACTATTTGGTACAAATGACGCTCCTGCTGAAATAGTATCAATAAACTGAACATCATTAGCTGTTACTGTTCCTGTATTCGTTATTTGAACCGTATACGTTAATACATCCCCAACTAGGGTAGCAGCCCTATTTACCTGTTTTATAACATTAAATTGTCCTCTATTTACAGTTGTAAGTGTTGTATTGCTCGGTTGATTTACTATCACTGGTGGTTCTCCTGGTACTAATACAAAGCTTCCAGTTACATTTGCTGTATTAACAATTGTTCCATTTGATGGAACACTAACCACTGTTACTTGGAATGTTACTTGGAATGTTAATTCTACACTTTCACCTGGATTTATATCTGGAAGCGGGAATCCATTATTAGGATTGAATCCAGGTTGTAACACACCTTCTATCGTTACACTGTTCGGCATGAATGCTATAGAGGACGGTAATACATCACTATATTGAATATTCGTCGCTACCACTGTCCCTGTATTTTGAACTACTGTTGTATATGTGATTGTATCGCCTACTGCAACAACCGGCTGACTTACTGATTTTAATACATTCAAACCAGATTCATTTATTTCTGTTAATGTCGTGTTACTTGTCGTCGTCTCCGTAATAGGCGGCTCTGTTTCACTTACAGCAAATGTTGCTGTAACGTCTACAAAGTTAACAATCGTTCCACCTTCTGGTATGCTTGTAACCACTTCCTGATATGTGACAAGTACAAAATCATCTACAGGTATATCTGGAACTGTAAAACCAATGAAAGGATCTAATCCTGGTGCCGGTACCCCGTTTATACTCACACTTCCTGGTACAAATGCTACTCCCGCGGAAGTCGTATCAATAAATTGAACATTCGTCGCTGGCACTGTTCCGAAATTAAAGATCAATACATCATACGTTAATATTTCTCCTACAGTCGCTACTTCTTTATCTACTAGTTTCAATGGAAAAACAAACGCTATATTAATCGTCGTAACGACTAAATTTGTTAATATCGTTTCCGTAATCGGTGGTTCTTGCGGATTTGGTTGTGAAGTAAATGTAACGTCTGCATCATTTAAGATGACTTCATTATCTGGAATTTCTGTAATCGTCACTTGGAACGTTACCTCAATACTTCCACCATTAATTAATAATGGCGTAACTGTAAATCCTATTTCTGGATTTAAACCAAGTTGCTGCACCCCACCTATTGTTACACTATCTTCTACAAATGTCGTTCCTTCTGGTATGACATCTTGGAAGAACACATCTGTAACTGGTATAATTCCTACGTTTGAAATGAGCACGGTATACGTTAATACATCCCCAACCGCTCCGGTTGCAACGTCAACTGTTTTTGTTGCGGTTACTTCACCGGGAGGAGGTAACGGTATTGTAACTACCGTTGTATTACTTGAGTTCGTTGTTGTTACAGGTGGTTGTAAAGGATTTAATAAGAAAGTGGCTGGAGCAGATGCTGTATTTAATACTGCTCCGCGTGTAGACGGTGCAATTACCGTAACTTGGAACGTTACTGTCAAGGATGTTCCAGCTGCAATATTAGGAAGCGGGAAACCGACATTCGGGTCAAATCCAGGTTGTGACGTTCCATTTATCGTTACACTATTTGCTACAAATGTTGTTTCTGGGGCAATTGGATCAATGAAAGAGACATTTGTTGCTGTTACTGTTCCATTATTTCGAATAACAACAGAATACGTGTAAGTTTCTCCAAGTGCTGCTTGTTGTACAGATGAAGATTTTTGTATATTTAACTGTGCTGTGTTTACTTGCGTCACTACAAAATTACTGTTTGTAACAGTCGTTATTGGAGGATTTGCTGGATTTATAAGAAAACTTGCAGTAATGTTCGATTGGTTTCTTATATTTCCACCGCTCGGAATACTCGTCACTGTAACTTGAAACGTAACCGTGGCCGTTTGCCCGACCGGAATATTTGGTAACGGGAATCCTGCCATAGGATCCGCGCCTTGCTGAACGACTCCGTTTATCGTCACACTATTTGCTACAAACGCAGTACCAGACGGAATTGGATCTTGGAAAATAATATTCGTTGCAGGAACAGTTCCTGTATTTTGAATAAGAATCGTATACGTTAACGTATCTCCTACACCTGCTTGCAGTGTATTTACACTCTTCATTACATTCAGTGATCCTACATTCACTCGCGTCACAACAATATTACTAATCGTTACAATTGTAATTGGTGGCTGGAGAGGACTTACTTGGAAATCAGCAGTTACATTCGCATTATTCGGAAGAACTCTATTTGGTGGTACACTCGTAATCAACACTTGAAAAGTAACTGTTACCATCCCTCCTACTGGAATATTAGCAAGTGGAAATCCAGTTGTTGGGTTTAAACCTGGTTGAGGCGTTCCATTTATTATTACACTATTTGCTACAAACGTTGTTCCAGATGGAATTGGATCAAGGAATGATACATTTGTAGCTGCTACCGTTCCACTATTTTGTATACGAACTGTATACGTTAACGTGTCTCCTACACCCGCTTCAGTAGCGCTTACACTTTTTATTACATTTAAACCTGAAGAATTCACAACTGTCATAACAGTATTACTTGGTTCTGTTACAGTAATTGGTGGCTCTGTTGGATTTACTAGGAAATCTCCTGTAACATTCGCACTGTTTACAACGTTGTTTCCAAGCGGAATTTCATCAATCAATACTTCAAATGTAACAATTACACTCGCACCAGTAGGCAAATCATTTAGCGGGAATCCAAGTTCTGGATCTGCCCCTTCTTGTAAGACCCCATTCACAAAGACACTGTTTTCAATAAATAATGTACCTTGTGGAATTGAATCTTGGAAAAATACATTTGTTGCTGGTACACTACCCGCGTTTATGATTTCGATTGTATATACTAAAACATCCCCTACCGTCGCAACATCTGTATTTACTGATTTCACAACTTCAAAATTCCCTGATTGTACAGTTGTATTCACAATGTTACTCGGAACATTAATTGTTACTGGTGGTTCACTCGGATTCACTTGAAAACTTGCTGTTACATTTGCTTGATTTAAAATATCTTCATTTTCTGGATCCTGTACAATTATTACGTCAAATGTGACTACAACGGTTTGAGCCGCAGGAATATTCGGAAGAGAAAATCCTGTATTCGGATTCAATCCACTTTGCGGTACTCCATTAATTGTTACAGAATTTGCAACGAAAGAAACAGCTGAAGAAATAGCATCTTGGAAAAACACATTTGTTAACGGAACATTCCCTGTATTTTGAACGGCAATTGTGTATGTTAAAGTGTCCCCTACTGCCGCTTGTGTTGTATTCACTTCTTTTATTACATTTAAACCGCCTGTATTAACTTGTGTCACAACTGTATTCGTTTGTCTATTAATCGTTATCGGTGGCTGATTCGGAATAACGACGAAATTAGCAGTTACATTTCCGCGATTCGCAATCGTACCTCCCGATGGCGTCGATGTCACTCGGACTTGAAAAGTAACCCTCCTACTTCCGCCAGGAGATATATTAGCTACCGTAAACCCAGTCGCTGGATTGGCCCCAGGTTGCGAAACTCCATCAACAGTTACACTATTTGGGATGAAAGTCGTTCCAATTGGGATTGGATCTTGAAAAATAACGTTCGTTGCAAGTACATTTCCTGTATTTTCAATTGTAACAGTGTACGTGAGAACGTCATTCACTGTCGCAAAAGCTCTATCCACTGTTTTTCTCGTTCTTATATCAGCTATATTAATTGTCGTAACTACAGTATTACTTGTCGCTTGCCCTGAAACTGGTTGTTGGCCAGGCACTGGGGTAAAGGTAAATGTTGCACTTGCACGATTCGGAATTGGATTGACAAGAGGGTTCGATGTTACTCGAACTTGAAAGCGCACTACGGTCGTTTGCGAAGCATTAATACTTCCTAGATTAATACTACTTGCTGGATTTGCTCCTGGACGTGCTACTCCATTTACCGTAACGCTGTTTGCGACAAATGTTGTTCCTGCAGGAATACTATCAACAAAAATAACATTTTTTGCAGTAACGTTTCCATTATTCGTCACATTAACCGTGTACGTTAATACATCATTAAGCGTTGCCGTCTGTAAATCTACAGATTTTTGCATACTTATAGTTGCTTGGTTCACTGTCGTTTGTACTGTATTTGAAGTAGACATACTAGTAATAAGTGGACTACCGATGAAAGGACGGAATTGATATGACACCATTGCACGATTTGAAATAGGATTTGGATTCGGGAATGATGTTATTCGAACTTGAAATGTAACAACTCTTTGCGTGTTATTTGGGATTGTACCTAAATTAATTCCATTAGCAGGGTTTGCATTCGGCTGCGTTACTCCCCCTACCGTTACACTACCTGTAACAAACGTCGTTCCGCTCGGAATACTATCACGTAATACAACGTTTTCTGCGCTTCCTGTTCCTGTATTTGGAATCGTAATCGTATAGGTAAGAGTATCCCCTACCCCTGCGACTGTTCTATTAACCGATTTAACTGGATTAATAATTGGACCTGTCGCATCAATTTGAACACCAAAACCAGCTGCAGCGTATCCATCTCCATTTGTAACGAAGCGAACAGTTGCTGACGTTTGATTGTTTACTAAAGATGAGGAGGCATCTACATTCGTAATATCCCACCCTTGTCTTCGGACGGCCAAAGCTACCCCTAACGGCTGATTTAAATCTCCAAATGTACCGCTCGTATCTAAATTTCCACTGTCATTACAAATTTGTGACTGAAAGAAATTATTCGCGGGATTTCTCGGTCCGAATAACGCAACTGTAGTATTCGCATTCGGCCCAAAGCGAAGTTGATCTCCAGAAATGTTAGAATCACCTTCTTGGGCAGTTACAAGTACCCTTCCTGTTACAGCTCCTGTTGCCGGAGTAGCAAATCCAGAAATAGTAGCATCAACTGGTGGTGATGAAGCATCGATAATTTCTTGACCTGCATATACTGACAAATTTCGAAGTGGTAAACTTGCATTTTGATACACAACCTCAAGCGTCCAGCCAGCTGAACGACTAATTGTTGGATCAGCTGAAGTTCTTGTAGCTGGTACGGCCCCTGTCGTATAAGTTCCTGCCCCACCTACACTAACAAGATTCGTTACATTAGCAGAGCGAGCATAATAAAACTGGTTTCCTACTGAACCTTGCTGCGCGGTAGCAGGGTCTGGCGTAACAGAAAACGTTCCTGCTGGTGTTGTAAATGTAATATTATCATTTAAAAATGGTAATACATCTTCTGTATCAGTCCGGAAAGTTCCTGCCCAAACTAACTCTGCATACAAAATACTACTCCCTGCAGGAAGATTTAAAATTGCACTTGAAGAATTCAATCGCCAGTCATCCGTTGTACCTGCTGGGAACCCTGGTACTTGCAGCGCTGTATTTACCGTTGTAAAAACAGCAAGTGTACCAAAAATATTACCTGGTGCAGGCGATGTGGGACTAAGTCCTAACGTGTTCCCAGTGAACGTGACGGCACCAGTTACTGTTGTCGTAAAGCGATTCAAAAAAGGCACGTAATCATCTCATTTCATTTATAGTAAAAAGTGCTCTATACTATAAAATGTAGACAAACTATGCAATGTACTTTGTCCAACAAAATTCCGCACATACGAAAGGAGCTTACTACACTATGCGCTATGTTATCGTAACAGGAACTTCACAAGGTTTAGGTGAGGCAATCGCCGCGCAATTGTTAGAAGAAAACACGAGTATCATCTCTATTTCTAGAAGAGAAAATAAAGAACTTACGAAACTCGCAGAACAATATAATAGCAATTGTTTCTTCCACTCCTTAGATCTTCAAGATGTACATAATTTAGAAACGAACTTTAACAAAATCATTTCATCTATTCAAGAAGACACTGTATCCTCTATTCATTTAATTAATAATGCGGGTACAGTTGCTCCTATGAAGCCAATTGAAAAAGCAGAAAGTGAACAATTCATTACGAACGTCCACATTAATTTACTTGCACCTATGATTCTTACATCTACTTTCATGAAACATACGAAAAAATGGAAAGTAGATAAACGCGTTATTAACATTTCATCTGGTGCAGGAAAAAATCCTTATTTCGGATGGGGTGCTTATTGCACAACGAAAGCAGGTGTAAATATGTTTACACAGTGCGTAGCAACTGAAGAAGTGGAAAAAGAATATCCAGTAAAAATCGTCGCTTTTGCACCTGGTGTTGTTGATACAAATATGCAAGCGCAAATTCGTGAAACAAATAAAGAAGACTTCATAAATTTAGACCGCTTCATCACACTAAAAGAAGAAGGAAAACTACTGTCACCTGAATACGTTGCGAAAGCAATTCGTAACTTACTAGAAACTGAGAATTTCCCGCAGGGTGAAGTAATTCGAATTGATGAATAACAAAAAGGCACGCTATAATAGCGTGCCTTATCATTCTATTTCTCTAAAAATATAAGTACAGACTCTATCATCTTCTCATAACCAATCTCTTGATAAATTTTATTCGATGTTGGATTTGCTAGGTCCGTATATAATGTCGTTGTTTTGTAACCTTCGTCTAACATACACTGACTAAGTGCCGCTACACAATTAGATGCGTATCCCTTTTTCCTTGCTTCTTTCGGTGTATATACGAAATTAACTGTTATATTGTTTGTAGTTGGTCTCGTTTTTGCAGCTACAGAAACAAGCTTCCCGTCTACTTCTAAACCAAATAGACGACGGTTAGTAATTAATGTATGAGCGGTTTGTTTCGCTTCTTCTTTCGTAGTAGGAAGCTTCACATCTTCGCAAAATTGGTATATCCACTGTTCTATTAATGTTAGCTCATCACTACTTACTTCTCGAAAGACTCCATCTCCGTCCCACTTTTTCTTCACTTGTTTTAATTCATATATACCTTGCTCCATCACAACCGTAGTTTTCTTATTTTCTAACACTGCAATCTCTTCCGCTAATCTCTGTACAATTTTCTTATTACCGATTAATCCAGGAACATTTGGATATACTTCCGCTAATTTTTTTGCAAGTTCCACGATGTCCTCTCCCATCATTTCAGACGTAGCAACAATAATTTGTTTCTTTTCTTCTGTTTGAAGAAATACAATTACAATTTCTTCCTCTTGTTTTGCTACCCCCATAAATATCGGTTGTTGGACCATTCGTAATACACCTAATATGAGATTGTTTTCCTGTTCATTCTTTTCTAAAAATGGTGTAACCTCTTCTTTAAAATTAAGAATCTCTTCATATACATGTAATTGAATCATCGACAATCTCTTCTCTCTATTTATAGTTTCATTAAGTATTGGCGATTAATTCATTAAATCCTTCTTTTACGATTCGATAATATTCAAAGCTAACATATTCAAATCATTTTCCGCTTGTAAAATTCTCTGTTTTTCCTTTTCAAATACCTCTTCTTCTTTTCGAAATGACTCTTTTCGATTTTTAATCATGCGCTCCATTTCTTTTTTACTCGGTCCACCGTATACCTTTCTTTTTTGAATAAATGCTTCTGGCGATATAATTTCTTCCCACTCTTTTTCTAATAAATGTATTTTAAAGTTTTCTTGTAAGTAAATATTTACATCTTTGAAATGTAATTCATGAAGCTCCTTTTGTTGCTCCAATGACATATTTGCAATAACACTTGCTGCATGATGAGCATGCCGAAATGGAATATCATAGTTTTTTGTTAAAACATCTGCGAAATCAGTTATCGTAATTGCATGTTTATAGGAACGATCTTTCAACGTTTCTTCTTCTACTTTCATCGTTCGAATGACTGCATTCATAATACAAAAAACACGAATAGTCTTTTCAATTCCTTTATATAAATACGGCTGCAAGTCATCTTCTGTATCGACAATATCACCAAATGGTGTATTATGAACCATTTGAAATACTGTAAATGCTTCCCCTAAAGCACTACTCGTAATTGCACGGGCGTGTTCAATTGAAACTGGATTTCGCTTTTGCGGCATAATACTACTAATTTGTACATATGGCCTTGCAACAGTAATACCATCATATTCTTTCGTCGCTAATAGTAAGAAGTCATGAATCCATCTACTCGTATTCGTCATCATTACCATAAGTAACGAGCTAACCTCTAATAAATAATCCGCTCCAGCGACAGCATCATATGAGTTCTCAATTACATTTGTGAATCCAAGTAAATCGGCAACTCGCTCTCGTTTAATTGGGAAACTTGTTGTAGAAAGAGCAGCGGCTCCCATTGGCGATTGATTTAAAAGTTTGTACGTTCGTTTCATTCTTTCTAAGTCTCTCTGCATCGTATCATAAATCGCTAACGTATAATGACCAAATGTTGTTGGCTGCGCTGGTTGTGTATGTGTATAAGCTGGCATAATCGTTTCCTTATGATCATCGGCAAGTTGCAGCATACTTTCTTGCAATAACAAATGATGTTCCATTAATCGTAGCACATATCGCCTTAAACTCATGCGATACATCGTTACACCCATATCATTTCTACTTCTACCAATATGCATATTACTTACAAAATCGCTTTTCGCTTCTTGAGAAATTAAATGTTCCACTAAAAAAAAGAGATCTTCATGCTGCTCTGTATATAGCAATTGATCTTTTTGTATTTCCTCTACTTTTTTAAGTGCGTTTAATATAACTTTAGCTTCTTCTATTTTCATTACACTTTCTTCCGTCAGCATCATAATATGTGCTTTATGCACTTGAAACATATCTTTCAGTAAATAATTACGCTGAAAGTCAAATACATGTTGTAATACACAATCTACATATGTTTTCCCAGGGAAATCAGCGCCTTCACTCTTTATAAACTCTTCTTTCCTTTGTTTCATCACCTTTTCCCCTCTCACCTAAGTATTACTACCCATCATACCCAGTGATGGCAAAAAAGTGCTTGTACATAAAAATAAACTCGGCGCTTTAAGCACCGAGTTTATTTAATAAAAGTCGCATCATACTTATCACTTTGCAACACTTGGAAATGTAAGTTTGCTAAATGTTTCCGTATTTCTGCACTGTCGTCTTCATTTAAATTATTTGCTAAGAACACTATTTCTGTACAGTTCCCGCGTTTATCCATCGCATAAACTGCTTTTGTAACTGTCCATGGCGTATAGCCATTTTTTTGCCCTGCATGTCTAAATGTTTTACGGTATTTCTTAGCGCTCATATCTGTTTCAACGATATTTGCCCATACTTTTTCTTCTGCTTCTGTCAGGCCACCTTTATGATTTGCCTTTTGAAGCAGTACCATATAATCATTTGCAGAAGCCGCTGGTAATCGATCTGACCAAATTTTATCGTAACGTTCCTCTAAATACAGAGGAATTTCCTTCTGTAATAATGGTCCTTTCTTTTTTAAGCGTTCATGAATAATCATCGCATATTCACGATATTGCTCTTGAGACATTTCTTTTAACTTTTTCTCTATTTTATATTTCGGAACATGTAGTTCTTTATGCAAATATCCAGGGATATATAAAGATGAAACAATCGGAAATAGTGGCTGATGTGCTGGAAGTGATAAACTTTGTAAATTTCGATTAATATTATCTAATCCTAACACTTCCATTAAATATTCAGCATTAGCATTTGAACTAAACTTAACCATTCCTTTTGCCACTTCTTCTAAAGAAACCGCTCCTTCAGTTATCTTACCTGTTCTCTCCAAATACCTTTGCCATCTATCTTGCGCACCACCATCTGTATTCGGCACATAATACCGATTCACATCATTAATGGAAACGAAACGAGACGAATCAATTTTCCCTTCTGTAACTTGTTTTGTATACTCAAGCGCCACAATTAATTTCATCGTACTAGCAACTGGCAATACAACATTGGGATTTACAGAATAAACAATTTTATCATTTCTCTTTACTAAAAGCGCACTGTTTTTTTCATCTTTATGTTCCTCAATAAAGGATGCGATATACTGCGCATCATCATTATTCGAACTCCATACTTTTTTCACTAAAAAGTTACCCGATATTAGCAAAACGAAAATACCCACAATCACTGCGCATACTATAGTTTTTTTCAAGTAAAATTCCTCTCCTATTGTGTAACTCTTCTCTATCTATCTCTTACAAACAAAATAATGGAGATGATTATTTTAGTAATCATCTCCATTATTTTAACTTGTATTCTCCCATTATGTCTACGTCATAATTTTTACGAAGTCTTCGAGAAATTTTTTATAATGTAATGACCAACCAATTCGCACCCAATTTTTTAAGGATTTTGCATCCGGTTGAGGACGGAAATCTGCAATACTTTCTCCTTTTGCAATCCCCACTGTATCTACATCTACACGACGATACACATAATCCAATATTGACGGATTCGCCGCAACCATCATTGTAACGACGTCATGTACTGGACTTCCTGTTATTTTCGGATTTAACTTTCTATAGGCTTTATAATAATACGTAAAAATCGGTTCAATTAATTTATTAAAACTCGTTTTAGAATGTTTCGTAATATACTTTACCATCTCTGGCGTAATAATAGCTTCAGATGTAACATTAAGCGGCACCAATGTCACATTCTTGGCATTTTGCATCACTAATTGTGACGCAATGGGATCACCATGAAAATTCGCTTCTGCGACTGGTGTAACATTTCCAGGCATTAAAAAAGCACCGCCCATTATATAATACTCCTTCACATACTTCATCAATGGTTTTTCTAAAATAAATGCTGTCGCAAGTGTCGTTGACCTACCAGCATCAACGATAATTAATTCTCCTTTATATTTTTCAAGAATGTCGAAAAACTCACAAAAAGGCTTTATATTTGGAGAAAAACTTTTCGGAGGTCGAATTGGCCCTAAACCTTCCGCCCCGTGAATTTCTGGATAGTACGTTGTAATATCTCCAGATAAAGGGATTTTCGCACCATTAATAACTGGTATATCTTCTCTGCCTGCTAACTGCAATAAATATGCCGCATTACTTGTTGCCTTTTCTTGTGTTACATTTCCATATCCCGTTACAACACCAACAATATCAATACCAGGATGCAACAACCCATACATTATGGCTAGCGAGTCATCAATTCCCGGGTCTCCTAAAAATAATACTTTTTTCATCGCCCTCAACTCCATCCCCTCAATTGTTATTAATTTATGAATAGTCATACATATACAGAATAAAAAAGAACAAATTTATACGAAAAAACGCAGTCCTATACGGACTGCGTTTTTCATCTAACCTATACTGTTTTTCTTCACAGCAATCATACTTCCAATTATATAAGCAATAAACGCAAAACAAATCGGGAATACAACTGTATGTATACCGAATGGATTTGGATAGAGAAGATGAATGCACATATATGAGCTTACTCCAACTAAAATGGAGGCAAGCGCTCCTGTTGCATTTCCTTTCCTCCAATATAACCCTAATACGATCGGCCAAATGAATGCTGCTTCTAATCCACCGAAAGAAAATAAATTTAACCATATTAAAAAATCTGGTGGTTTAATTGCTGCCGCATAAACGAACAGTCCTACGATAGCAGTAATCCATAAACTTCCTTTTCTAATCGTACTGTCTGCCGCATCTTTATTTATGTAATTTACGTATATATCTTTAATGATTGATGAACTTACAAGTAACAATAGCGAGTTTACTGTAGACATAATCGCCGCCATCGGTGCAGCTAAGAAAACTCCAGCTAACCAAGGAGGTAACACTTCCATCGCGAGTAGCGGCATAACTTTATCTGGTACCGTTATACCTGGAAGTACAACTCGTGCAAACACACCCGTTAAATGCATACCGATCATAATTGTACCTACAACAATCGTTCCAATTATAAGCGCTTGATGCATCGCTTTTGAATTTTTATAAGACATGGCACGCACGCTAATTTGTGGTAAACCGACAACGCCAATTCCAATCAAAACCCAAAACGATGTCACATATGATTTCGTTAAACTACCATCTGCTCCGAATGGTGTAATTAAATTCGGATTGATTTGAACAAGTTCCTGCATAATCTTTTCAATTCCACCACCGGCAATGACAGTAGCAATTAAAATGATTGTCGTTCCAACCAACATGATAATACCTAGTAGTGTATCTGATAGCGCAACTGCACGAAATCCACCAATTAATACGTACACAAGTACAGAGAAAGTAAATAAAAATAGTGCTGTTGTATAAGATAAACCCGTTAGCGACTCAATTAATCGTCCACCGCCGACCCACTGGGCTACTGTTGCTGAAAATAAAAAGATTATAATACATAACGCAGAAAGGATCACGACTGCTTTATTATTATATCTTCCCTTTAAATAATCGATAAGAGTAATGGCTTCCATTTTCCTAGCGATAATTGCAAACTTTTTACCGATAACCGTTAAAACGATATACCCTGTTACAACTTGAATCGCAGATAGTAGTACCCAGCCCAGCCCCATATTGTAAGCAATACCAGGACCACCAATAAAGCTACTAGCACTACCGTATGTAGCAATCATTGTCATCGCTAATAATAAACCGCCAAGCTCACGCCCACCAAGAAAATATTCTTGCAAAAATTTATTATGAGCAGTTGCTTGCACACGTCTTGAAGCATATACACCAATTAAAAATACAACGATAAACGAAATTATCATTGGAATGATTACATACCAATTCATCTATTATTCCTCACTTTTTTCTTCCTCATCGAGTGAAATATCTTGAAATACAAAACGAACAACTAAACTAAGTAAAATAACCATAACGATAAATCCAACGATACAGCTATAAAAAAACCATGCTGGAAAACCGAATACATATGTATATTCACTTGGATTTTTACTACCAAGCCCGTAAGCAAATCCATACCATATTATAAAATTGATAATAGCAAGTCCAAGACCAATTAACGCTTCTCTATGGGCGATTCGAAAGCGTGGATCATCATGATAATTCTTCATTTTCTCCCTCCTCTCACGATGTATTATTGTACCATTGTTCTTCTAGTTTTTCCTACTAGAAAGCAAAAACAAGCAGGATTTTTTATAATCATGTAGAAGATTCTCTTACATTACATATTTTTTACAATTGTAACACAAATGAAATTTGAATTTTCAGTAAATGTTAATTATGATTTTAATTAGAGGCTTTCCATCTAGTTCCTACATCCTTGATTTCGGAATAAACGCCGTCTCGTACTGCGTTTACATTATATTTTCAAGGGGGTTATACAATGAGTCAACTAGCTGTAAATCTTCATGAAAAGGTAGAAAAGTTTCTTCAAGGAACGAAAAAGTTATATGTGAATGGATCTTTCGTTGAAAGCGCTTCCGGTAAAACATTTAAAACACCTAACCCAGCAACTGGCGAAACGCTTGCTGTCGTTTCTGAAGCTGGTCGCGAAGATATTCATAAAGCTGTAGTCGCAGCTCGCATGGCTTTTGACGAAGGTCCTTGGTCTCGCATGAGCACCGCTGAGCGAAGCCGTCTTATGTACAAGTTAGCTGATTTAATGGAAGAACATAAAGAAGAGCTTGCACAGCTCGAGACGTTAGATAACGGAAAGCCCATCCGTGAAACAATGGCAGCAGACATACCACTTGCAATTGAGCATATGCGCTATTATGCTGGCTGGGCGACGAAAATCGTTGGTCAAACAATTCCTGTTTCCGGTGACTACTTTAACTATACACGCCATGAAGCTGTTGGTGTTGTTGGTCAAATTATCCCTTGGAACTTCCCTCTTCTTATGGCAATGTGGAAAATGGGAGCGGCGCTTGCTACAGGATGTACAATCGTTTTAAAACCTGCAGAACAAACTCCACTATCCGCTCTATACTTAGCTGAATTAATTGAAGAAGCTGGATTCCCGAAAGGTGTTATTAATATCGTTCCTGGATTCGGTGAATCAGCTGGACAAGCTCTCGTTAATCATCCACTCGTTGATAAAATTGCATTTACTGGTTCTACTCCAGTTGGCAAACAAATTATGAGACAAGCATCCGAATCATTAAAACGCGTTACACTTGAGTTAGGCGGTAAATCACCAAATATCATCTTGCCAGATGCTGATTTATCTCGCGCGATTCCTGGTGCACTTTCTGGTGTTATGTTTAACCAAGGACAAGTATGCTCTGCTGGATCACGCTTATTTATTCCGAAGAAAATGTATGATAATGTCATGGCTGATCTCGTCCTCTATTCTAAAAAACTAAATCAAGGTGTTGGCCTTAACCCTGAAACAACAATCGGTCCTCTCGTTTCCGAAGAACAACAAAAACGTGTAATGGGCTACATTGAAAAAGGGATTGAAGAAGGCGCTGAAGTACTTTGCGGAGGAAGTAATCCATTCGATCAAGGCTACTTCGTTTCTCCTACAGTATTCGCTGACGTAAATGATGAAATGACGATCGCAAAAGAAGAAATTTTCGGTCCAGTTATCTCTGCAATACCGTTTAACGATATTGATGAAGTAATTGAACGTGCAAATAAATCACAATTCGGCTTGGCAGCTGGTGTATGGACAGAAAATGTTAAGACAGCACACTATGTTGCAAGTAAAGTACGTGCAGGTACAGTATGGGTAAACTGTTACAACGTCTTTGATGCAGCATCTCCATTTGGTGGATTTAAACAATCCGGTCTTGGTCGTGAAATGGGATCTTACGCATTAAATAACTATACAGAAGTAAAGAGCGTTTGGCTCAACTTAAACTAACGAAAAAGAACCTGGCCTATCCAGCCAGGTTCTTTTCATTATGTATTCATTTAAACTTGCAGTCCCCCGCTCACATTTAACACTTCTCCTGTAATATAGGACGCGTATTCTGATGCTAAAAAGGCCGCTGCGTTCGCAATATCTTCTGGCGTTCCAATTCTACCGACTGGAATCGCGCCAACCATCTTTTCTTTCACTTTATCTGGTATCGTTTTTGTCATATCTGTATCCATAAACCCTGGACAAATCGCATTACAAGTAATACCGAAACTTCCAACTTCTTTCGCTGCTGTTTTCATTAAACCTACAACTCCTGCCTTTGTGGCCGCATAATTTGCTTGACCTATGTTTCCTTCTCTACTAATTGAAGATATATTAATAATGCGTCCATACCCTTGTTGTCTCATGTAAAGAAGCGCTGGTTGCATACAATAAAAAACACCAGTTAAGTTCACTTGTAATACTTGTTCCCAAGCAGACTTCTCCATTTTATGTAGCATTGCATCTTTTGTAATCCCAGCGTTATTCACCAATATATGTAATGTACCAAATTTTTGAACCGCATATTCAATTAACGACTTCGCTTCATTTTGATTACTCACATCACATCGATATAAGCTCACTTCATATCCTTCATCCGATAACTCTCGTGTCGTTTTTTGTAGCTTTTCTTCATTTACATCGCTAATTAATACTTTAGCCCCTAGTTTTGCATAAACTCTTGCAATCTCTTTTCCAATTCCCTGTGCAGCTCCTGTTACAACAGCTGTTTTCCCATTTAAAAACTTCATCCCTATCCCCCATTTCTATTACTTATACTGTATATTTCGGCTTTTTCCTTTCCAATTCCTCTTTGTATAAAAAAGTCTATTTGTGTCAAACTAACTTTGCAACGTCGCATAAAGTGCAAGGAGATTGTGTCGAATGAACAAAAAAAATTTCAAACAAAACAAAGCTACTGATGGCATTGATGTTGAGTTCTCTCGTGAACTCGCTGACCACAATGACTTAGAAGCAAACGCACGTGCAAATGCCGCTGATGCACGTCAAAAACACCAGCCAACAGAAAAATAAGGAAAGCATAACCTTATTCTTTTCAACAGGGACCTACTACCCAACAAAATAAACCGAGAGATATCTCTCGGTTTATTTTCTATATTTTTTTATATAATGTGCCAAAGTAAGTAGCGGATATATATGAGCGTAGCTATGGTAATGAATATAAAACCCACCTGGTAAAGCCGTTCCAGTGGGATATTTTTCATTATCATTAGAGGTCGCAAGCAAATATGAAATACCTTTTCGAATAGCTGGCGTTTCTTTATTATAGTAAGAAATGAGAGCATCTAACGCCCATGCTGTTTGGGATGGTGTACTAAATGGTAAAGTAACGAACCTTTTCTCTACACTACTGTGGCAAGATTCTCCCCACCCACCATCTTCATGCTGTATATGTTCAAGCCATAAAGCTGCTCGTTTCAATGAAGGATTGCTAGATGGAATTCCGAGTGACCGTAAACCAGTCATAACAGCCCACGTACCATATATATAGCAAATCCCCCATTTCCCAAACCACGATCCATTTTCCTCTTGTACATTCATTAACCAATTTACCGCACTTTGTTTTTGTTTTTCAGACAATTCATTTTGCGCATATGTCCCGAAAAACTCTAACACTCTCCCTGTAATATCTGGTGTAGAAGGATCCGTTATCATATCGCTTGCGTTCTCGATTGGTAAATTTGCTAATATATTGCTCGTCACACCTTTTTCAAACGCTCCCCAGCCACCATCATTATTTTGTAATCCTTTAATCCAATTGACTCCTTTCTGCCAAGCGTTATCTACATTTTCGTTTCCTCCACTTCTTGCCAATGCCCTTAGCACAGCTGTTGTATCATCAATATCTGGAATAGTCGTATTCACATCCGAAAAACCCCAACCGCCTGGATTAAGCGCCGGAGCATGTACGCTCCAATCAGCTTTTTTTGTATGCTGTTTTTTTAATAAATACGCTGATGCATGTTGAATCATCTTATTATCTTTCGGAACGTGGGCCTCTTGTAACGCATAGCTGAGTAAAGCCGTATCCCATACAGTTGAAGGAGAGTTTTGCAAATGATTTCCTCTTTCCATCTTCCATATATAAGACGTTATCCCAGTTATCGCTTTTTGAATCATTGATGATTGAAGAGAATGTCCTAACGCGAGTAAAGCATAAATCATATAAAACGAGGCAGTTGCGTAACTATATAACGTTCCATTTTCATCAATACGCTTTTTCATAAACCGTTCGACTTCCTCATATCCTTTATGATGTAACGAAAGTGGATACGATATAATTTGTTTTACATCACTTAATAACGTTTGAAATAACGGAGACCGATCCTCCCGAAACCATTCTCCGCCTCCGCCCGCAATGTGATTTAAATTTGGCAATAACTTTTTCCCTACTCGAAATCTTTTATTTAAACACAGCATCATCGGAATTAAATGGATACGTGCTGAGCTACTCAATTCAAATATACTGAAGGGGGAATCATCCTGTAGAAACATGATTGGTGTTGGTAAATGAAAGAACGAAGGATATTCATACTCTCCGTGAATTGCTAATAAAAACTTCGTCATAAAATGAGCACGCGCTACCCCGCCACGCTCATTTATAAACATTTCCGCTCGCTTCATATTCGTATCATCTGTTGTATATTTTTCCGAAGCAAGCAAGGCAGCATAAGATTGAATTGTAGCAGATAAATTACCACCCACTTCATCTTCATACAATTTCCATGTTCCTTCATTTGTTTGGAGTGATGCTAATCTTTTTACAAACGGTTCTATCTCTTTATCTCTACCTAATAATTTTAATAAAAAAATCATATGGCAATCTGTTAATGGAGCTCCTTCAAAACAAAACCGCCACGTACCATCTTGCCGTTGCATCGTTTGAAGTGCAGTTGTTCTTCTTACTATTTCTTCATGCACTTTTTCATATAATAGCAAGTTACTCACCCACCCTTTCGAAATCCGTATAACGATATTCAAAAAAGTCGCTGAATATGTATGAAAACAAAGAAAAGCAGAACATATAAAATGTTCTGCTCATAAACAATATCCTACCCCGACAATAATCCCTAATAAGGCACCGACTACTACTTCATACGGTGTATGCCCGACAAGTTCATTTAACTTCTTATATTCTGTTTGTCTACCGTGAAAAAACTCATTCAATATTTTCGCCTGTTTACTTACTGCAAGCCTTACTCCTGAAGCATCATACATAACAATGATTGCAAAAATAGCAGCAACAGCAAATATGGTACTTTCCACACCTTCCACAACGCCAACACCTGTCGCGAGCGCTGTCACAGTTGAAGCATGAGAACTTGGCATCCCACCTGAAGCGAAAAACTTTGCAAAATCAAATTCGCCCGTTTTGACTAATTTAAAAATGACTTTCGTAAACTGTGCTAAAAACCACGAAATTACAGCGGCCATAAGCGGATCATTATGTAAAATTGTTTCCACGTTCTCAGCTCCTCACTGACTATAATGGAAATTCTATATAATATAAGTATAAAGAAAAATGCGTAGAAAATACTACGCATTATGATACTTTTGCTGATTTATTTTTTATAAATTTCGGTTGTTTCTGTACTAAGAACTTTGTTTTCGCTACCGAAAATACAAATAACGCAACCCATATACAGAAAAATGCCATCATATGAGTAGATGTGAAATGTTCACCGAATACGAATACACCTAAAATTAAACTAATCGTTGGTGCAATATATTGTAAAAATCCTACCATATAAAGCGGAATAAGTTGTGCTCCTTTTGCAAAATAAAAAAGTGGTAATGCTGTAACGATACCTGCTCCTATTAAAAGTAACGTCGATAACATGGAAATAGATCCAAATGAACCGAAGCCATGTACTCCTGTCATAATGAGATAAATAACCGCAAACGGCGTTACTAACATCGTTTCCATCGTAAGTCCAATTGTGGCATCATAGTTTAACAATTTTTTCGTTAATCCATATAACCCAAATGAAAAGGCAAGTGATAGAGAAACCCACGGAATAGCCCCGAAACGTACTGTTAAAATGATAACCCCTAATCCAGCTAAACCAACTGCAACATATTGCCAAAAGTTTAACTTTTCCTTTAAAACGACTGTACCAAGTAAAATACTAATAAGCGGATTAATATAATATCCAAGACTTGCTTCAATGACATGATTATGATTAACGGCCCATATGTAGACAAACCAGTTTCCGCTAATCAAGACTGAAGCTATTGTTAATGACATTAATAATTTAGGTCGTTTAAAAAGATTCACGAACTCCCCAATAAACTGGCGAAATCTCTTCGTAACACCTAATACAAGTAACATAAAAACGAACGCCCAAACGATGCGATGTGCTAATATTTCATCTGCCGGAACTTCCTCAACCCATTTCCAATAGATTGGTAGGATTCCCCACATCGTATAAGCACCAGCCGCATATATTATCCCTTTTTGTTGCTGTGCTGATTGACTCCCCATCTTCCTTTTCTCCTCTTCTCGTTTTTCTCCATTATACGGTCCCACGTGCTCACTTTACCAATAATCACTCTGCAATTCTTTCGACATTTCTCATACAGCAAAAAGTAAACATACTGTGATAACGACAAGTAACGGTATACCGAAAACAAATTTCTTTTTATGAGTTTTATGGTGAAACATATACATACCGATCCAAGCACCAACTGCGCCACCAGCTGCTGCTGATAAAAACAACGTACTTTCTGGCGTTCTCCACTGTTTCTTCTTCGCTTTTCGTTTATCAAGCCCCATAAGGCTAAAAGCTATAACGTTAATAATAATAAAATAAATCCATTTCATCGCTTTCTCTCCCTATGAAAAATTCGCTTAATGGTAACATGAAAAAACGATGGAAACAACTGAAGAACAGTTTTTATCAAACTATTTTAATTCGTTACCTTCATATTTATACAACCAATTAAAATCGCAGTTATAGCAATTAAATAGAAAGATGTTATGAGCAGAATCTTATATTTCATTTACTTCCCCCACTACCATAGCATCGAAAAAACTTCTCTCAATCTCTTTTTCATCAAAATGAAGAACTACAATTAGCCCTACATATAAAGAAACAAAATTTAAAAAACCATTCCCCATTATCGTCTTTCTTAGCTAAGCATTTAAATATCTCTTGAAATTGCATACGCTCATCTGTAGCAACAACCGGTCGCATACCAAAATATTTCAATACGAAATGTAAATCCAGCTGCACGGATAATGATAAAATATATTTTAATAGCTCCGTATAATGAGCAACATTTTTTTGACTATATAACTTCACGAGCTTTTGATGTAAATGAGCAATCGATAATTCTTCTTCAGTCATTTTTGTTGCTTCTATCGTTTCAATCATCTTCTTCATATTCATTACATTTACCCCTCCTGTTACAAAACAAAAGCCAAAGCGTATTTATTTTATAATCAGCAATAATTGAGTATTTCTCGTCTCTCTTTCTTCTTCACTAACTAAGTCATACTTTTTTAGAAGATGAAAGACATCATTTAATATTTCCTGTGAATGATTACCTTGCAAAAATCCCTTTACCTCTTTAAAAATCACTTCCGGTAAAAAACTCTTTTGACTTTCAAGCTTATTCATCACATCTTCAATAGAATGATCAATGTTACACCCCATAAAAAATTCCTCCTTTATCCTTTATAAATAATATCTTCCGCTAACGTTGTAAACACTTCTCCAACAAGAGAATCTTCATCATATACAGATGAACCGTTATTTTCTTCCCGTTTTGCAAAAGGTACTTGTGCGATTACTTCCGTTTGCAATTGTTCTGCTAACATTTCACCACCGCCTTTTCCAAAAAGGTAATTTTTCGATCCATCTTGTTCTTCAAAATAAGCCATATTTTCCACAATACCTAAAATCTCATGTTTCGTATGTTTTGCCATTACCCCCACCCTAGATGCTACGAATGAAGCTACATTGTGTGGTGTTGTAACGATAATTTCTTTCGCCTGCGGAATCATAGATGCAACATCAATGGCAACATCTCCTGTACCTGGTGGTAAATCAAGCAGTAAATAATCTAATTCTCCCCAGTGCGTATTCGCAAGGAAATTTTGAATCCATTTATTTAACATCGGTCCGCGCCACATAACCGGGTTATTTCCTTCTGTAAAAAATCCCATCGACATGAGTTTAACACCGTGACTAATGACTGGAATTGCTGTTTGATCAATCATCGTTGGTTTTTGATTCGTTTCCATCATAGCTGGAATACTAAAACCATATATATCTGCATCTAATATCCCCACTTTTTTTCCCATACGAGCTAAAGCCGTTGCAAGATTAATTGTCACCGTTGATTTGCCAACTCCACCTTTTCCGCTCGTTACAGTAATAAATCGTACCCCTGAATCAGGGCGAAGCATGCTCGGCATACCAGTTTCTGTTCTACTATTTTTCTTTAACTTCTCTGTTAGCGCAGCTCGTTCTTCTTGTGTCATAGAACCAAATGTTAAATCCACTTTAGAGGCGCCAATTGCATGAAGTGATTCTTCAATATCTTGTTGAATTTTTGCTTTTAACGGACAACCTTGAATCGTTAGCGCTACTTCAAGTTTAACCTCTGTTCCATTCATTTGTATATTTCTAACCATATTTAATTCTACAATACTTTTGTGTAACTCTGGATCCTCCACATGTTTTAACGCGTTCATTATTTGTTCTTGAGTAATCATAGAACTCATCCCTTCTCATAATTCTAATTTATATACAACATCTTACAAATCCTTATTACCCTCCACTAACGGGCGGGATTAATGCGACTATATCTCCAGCTTTTATCATCTCTTCATTCGTTACAAACCCTTCATTAACAGCCACCATCACTCTATCAAGCGATTGTAAACAATAGTTTGCTTTGAGCCACCCTTTTAATTGCTGCACAGTCATTTCTTGTTTCTCGGAAATTACTAATTGATCTAATCCGACTTCTTCACGCAAATTTGCGAACAGTAAAATTGTAATCATCTTCTCATTCTTCTTTCTTCGGTTTTCCTTCTGAATAAGGTGTATTTTCAAGTTGATCTCCAATCCACATCGTTCCATCTTCCCAAAATTCTTTTTTCCATATTGGGACGATTCGTTTTATACGTTCAATCGCGTATTCATTCGCTTCATAAGCTACTTTACGATGCGGTGATGAAACTGCAATGACTACCGCAATATCCATTATTTCTAGCCGTCCTACTCGGTGCGTAATTGCTACTTTTGTTTCCAGCCACTTTTCATTCATTTCTTCCCCAATTCTCGTAAGTTGTTTTACTGCCATCGGTTTATATGCTTCATACTCTAAATGTAGCGTTCGTTTTCCTTTTGTTAATTCTCTCACTGTACCAATAAAAGTTGTAATCGCACCTGCTTCTCTTCTTGCGACTTTATTCGTTACTTCTTCAACTACAATCGGTATATCTACAATCTCAAATAGCGCTTGTCCCATTGGAACCACCTCTCACTTTACAAAATGTCCAAGACCATTCACTACCTTCGTTATCTTCCAATAAAAGAACATCCACAAACATATCTTTTTTATATCCTCTTGTCCCGCCTGGCAATACGATAAAAGCATTCGATTCTGCTAATGAAGAAACCGAGCTAGATTTATCAAACCCTGACGGATAAGCGATTAACTGGCCTTCGTTATATGTCAGTTTTGCTCGTACAAATCTTGTAAATGGATTTGGCTTTAGAAAGTCTTCTCCTAATAACGCTTTTTCTCTTTTTAAATGTGCTTTTTCACTAAACATATAGGTCCGAATACAAGGTCTTACAAATAATTCAAACCCTACGTAACAAGCAGATGGATTTCCTGATAAACCAAATAATAACTTGCCATTTAATTGTGCTACAGTCGTAACACTTCCTGGCCGCATTGCAACTTTATTAAAAAGAACAGAGGCACCTAACTTTTCATATATAGCTGGTAAATAATCGTAGTCCCCTACTGATACACCGCCTGTTGTAATAAGCATATCTATTTGGCTTAATGCTTCTTTTACAGCTGTGAAACATGTATGAAAATCATCACTAAACTGCCCCAAATATTTTACTCTTCCGCCCGCTCTTCGAATTTGAGACAATATCATATACGTATTACTATTTCGGATTTTCCCTGGCTGTAATGAATCGTTTACATCCAGTAATTCACTGCCAGTCGCTAATAGTCCAATTACAGGCTTTCTCGCCACCGGTACCTCGCTATACCCGAACGTAGCAAGAAGAGCTAAAATACCTGGATTAATGTATGATCCTTTCTTTACAAGAACAGTTCCTTTACGAGCATCTTCACCTTGAAAAGAAATATTGTCGCCTGTTTTGAATGATCGCTTCACTTCCATGTATTTATTGCCATCCTCCTCATATTGATGAGTCAGCTCTAACATAACAACCGCATCACAACCACTCGGAATTTGTGCCCCTGTCATAATTCGAACTGCTTGAAAAGGAGCTACTTTCTCACAGAATAGCGATCCTGCACCAATTTCACCCACTACTTTAAATACAATTGGTGTTTCATAACTTGCTAAATTCGTATCTTCTGCTCTAATAGCAAACCCGTCATACGGTGAACGATTGAATGAAGGTACATCATGGTCAGCTACTAAATCCTCCGCTAATATACGTCCATAAGCTAATTCAATAGGTAGTAGCTCCTTTAATCCATCATTAGTAAATCCCATTACTTTACGAACAGCTTCTTCCACCGTAATTGGCACTCTTCTTTCCATTATTGACAACCCTTTCTATTAACCGAATACGCGATAATATAGTTGCTTCGCTTTCGAAATATCATTTGTACCATGAATGAAAACACGACCATCTCGAAAAATAACGACGCGGTAATCATCTAATTGGCAAGATAGTAAATACGGATTCCGATCTACCTTCCCCAGTTTTTTTAATACTTTTTCTACATCGTCAAAGCCATACTTCCTATTTTCTACCGATCTAATTTGAACTGTATTTCTTCCGCATAAAGCAGCTACCTTCGTTTGGTTTTCGTATGATAAATAAGGATAAATGCGATTCAAACCGCACGAAGGACAATCGTCTGTCTTGATTTTTTCTAGTTTTATAAAATGGTTTTGATTACTCCATATATCAAACATGAAAAATGTTTTTCTAATTGCTGAAAAATCTTCTACTAAAATTTTGAGTGCTTCCGCCGCTTGATATGCTGCGACGATTTGAACAGTCGGGCTAATGATTCCAGCTGTATCACACGTCACACCTGTAACTGGAACTTTCTTCAGCACACAATGTAAACACGGTGTCTTTTGCGGAATAATCGTGTAACTCATACCATATGATCCAACGCAAGAACCATATATCCATGGAATATTATGTTTTTGTGATAAATCATTTATTATAAATCGGATATCAAAATTATCTGTTGCATCAATTATTACATCTACATTTTTTAATAGGTTTTCCATATTTTCTGCAACTGCATCCATTACGAAAGCATGTATTTGTACTTCCGAATTCATTTGTTCTAGTCGATTTTTAGCAGCGATTGCTTTTGGCATTTTCTCTCTCGCATCTTGTTCAGAGTACAATTGTTGCCTTTGTAAATTACTCCATTCAACGTAATCACGATCAATAATCGTCAACTTGCCAATACCTGCACGTACGAAACTTTCGGCACTTGTACTTCCTAATGCGCCTGCTCCTACTATTAACACATGTTTATTTCGAATTTTTTCTTGCCCTCTATTCCCAATTGGTTTGAACAACTGTTGTCGTGAATACCGATCAGCCATTACATACCCTTCCTCTCACGAACTCTATTTCATATTAGAATGTTGTTTTTGATAACAAGCAAAGTACGCAAATCCAACAAAGCCAGCTCCTCCAATTACATTTCCGATAAAGACAGGAACAAAATTTTTAGCAAGATCCATCCACGTCAGATGACCTGCAAAAATAACTGCCGAGATGACAAACATATTTGCTACCACTTGCTGAAATCCAATCACTACAAATGCCATAATTGGAATCCAAATTCCGATTATTTTTCCGACAAAATCACTCGTCCCATAAGCGAGCCAAAGCGCCAGACAAACGAGCCAATTACAACCAATTGCTAAGATTAAAGTTCTCCCAAATGATTCATGTAACTTCCCTTCCGCTATCGCTACCGTCTTATTTAAATAATCTCCCTCTGTTAATCCGCCAAGATGGCCGAAACAATACGCTACGAAAATAGCTCCTACAAAATTCATGAAAGTAATCCAAATCCAGTTATTCAGCACACTGACCAATGTAATTTTCTTTGCATAAAGCGCCATAGACATTGACATCATATTTCCGGTAATTAATTCTCCTCCTGCTAATACGACCAGCATGAGTCCAACAGGAAAAACCGCTCCTCCTAAAACATTTACTAGACTCCCCCAGCGCTCAGGTAAATTACCTAAAACGCGAATGTTAAGTAAAAAACCGAGCGAAATAAATGCTCCTCCTAAAAAACCGAGAATAAGCATTGCTGGCAAGGTCTGACTTACTTTTTGAACACCGGCCTCAATGACAAGCTCAGCAATTTGTTCCGGTTTATGAAATGCCATTACTAATTCCTCCATTTTCTCCAAATAAAAAAGCAGCTTCAAAAAACCTCTTCAAAATAAAGGTTTTTGAATGCTGCTTAATTTCTCTGCACATCTTTTACAGAGAGATCAATCATCACTTTTACTATAAAATAGAAAATCTACAATTCTTGTACACCTTCCATTTTTCACTTTTATGTCAACTTTATATTAACCACCTATATGTGACATTTCAATTTTAGGCATAGCTTTTTTATTACTATTACTTAAGCGTTCATCTGAATAACGATCTTCTCGGTTGCTCCATATATCGCGTACGATATCTGTTATTTCCTTGTCAGTGTATCCAGATCGAAGCAGTTCTCTCAAGTCATTTCCTTTAGAAGCGAACAAACACGTATATAATTTTCCTTCTGCAGAAATACGGGCTCTCGTACATGAGGAACAGAAGGAATCTGTTACTGATGAAATAATACCTATTTCTTCATCACTTCCAATATAACGATAGCGAGTCGCAACCTCACCTGCATAATTCGCTTCTATCCGTTCTAATGGCATAACTGGATGAATCGCATCTACTATTTCTTGTTTAGAGACAACCTCTTTTAACTCCCAACCGTTATAATTTCCAACGTCCATATACTCAATAAAACGAAGAATATGCTTATTTTCCTTAAAGTATTGCGCCATCTGCAAGATGTCCTGTTCGTTTTTCCCCTTTTGAACGACCATGTTTATTTTAATTTTCATACCAACTTCAGCTGCAGCTTGTATTCCTTCCAGAACCCTTTGTACTTTGGTTCTATTACCATTTAAATAGAAAAAACGCTCTTCTTCTAAGGAATCTAAACTAACTGTCACACGTGATAAACCCGCCTTATATAAATCAGGAGCAAACTTTTTCAGTAGTGATCCATTGGTTGTTAAGCCGATATCCTCCACACCATCTATTTTATTAAGGCGCTCGATAAGCTTTGGAAGCCCTCTTCGAAGTAACGGTTCTCCACCTGTAATTCGTAGCTTTCGTACACCTAAAGAAACGAAAATACGTGTTATCCTTTCAATTTCATCAAAAGATAAAATTTTATCATTAGACAAAAACGAATAATCAGGACCAAATATTTCTTCTGGCATACAATAACGACAGCGAAAATTACAGCGATCAGTAACAGAAATACGTAAATCCTTTAAAGGACGTTGTAGTTTGTCTAATGTGAAAGATTTCATATTTATTGCCTCGCTTTTACTTATTTTATATTTAAAACACGCTCTGGATGCGTATATACATTTAAGGATTGATTCCGAATAAATCCTATCGTAGTAATACTTAATTCTTCTGCTAGCTGCAAAGCTAACTCAGTTGGAGCTGATTTTGACAATATAATTTCACAACCAATTTTTGCAACTTTTAATAATATTTCCGAAGAAATACGACCACTAAAAACAATGATTTTATCTCTTATAGAAATATTATTTTTTAAGCAATAACCGTAAATTTTATCTAACGCATTATGCCTTCCGATATCCATTCGACTTAAAATAATACCATTCACATCGCACAAAGACGCATTATGAACGCCCCCTGTATGACGAAATGTCTCAGCAGATTGCTGCATTTCTTTCATTAATCGAAAACAGTCTTCTGCAGTAACTTGTACATGCAGGCCATTCATTTTCTTTGCGCTTAATGCATCATTTGCAAAGACAAATCCTTGTCTACTCATACCACAGCATGAAGTAATATAACGTTTATTTTGCATTTGTTCGTAATACGGATTTACTTTTGCCGTCGTGACATGTACAAATCCTTCTTTCTCTTGTACCCATATGTCATCAATATCTTCATACTTCCGAATGATTCCTTCAGATGCTAAGAATCCTATTACCATGTCTTCTATATATTCTGGAGTACTAACCATTGTAACAAACTCCTGTCCGTTCATTTTAATCGTGACTGGAAACTCTGTTACAATGCTGTCCTCTATATGTTTAAACGCCCCTTGTTCATAACGAAAGATTTCTCTTTCTACCTGTATCGGTTTCACGATCAGTATCCTTCTCTCACGTTATATTTTTATCAAAAACAAATACCGAAACTGCAATATCTTCTTCTACTTTCATATCTGAAAATAGGTTCACTAATTTCGCTCCAACAAGTTCCTCCAAATGTTCACGGGAATTCGCAGCATATACTTCTTGAATCATTTTCGTTCTAGCCATATGGACCATTTCCGCACCGTCCATCGTACTTGAAATGAATTTTTCAGTAGGTGTTAAGTTTCCATAAAGAGTCGCGATCGCCATGTTTTCTGCAAAAACAGTATGAATTCGTTCTGGCCCTTTTCCGAAAAGTTCCTTTCGAAGTTTTCGTATCATATCATTAAATTCATGTACTTTTTTTGACATACAATTATACCTCCCAAAAGCCTCATTTTACTTTATTATATATTTTACCAAAATGAGCCTTCCGCCCAAACTATTTCGTACAAACATTTGGGCGAAAAGGTTCACTTCATGAAGTTTATTCTTCTTTTAATCCTTTTCCCATACCTTTTAAGAAATGAAGCCCAAACCCGATAGCACGGTTAATATCTGGGTCTTTCAATACTTTCATAAGATCGAATACCCCTACTTTTTTATTACTCTCTAGATGTTCATTACCTTTTTCTAGCCCTACTAATAAGCTACCTATAAGCTTTTTCGTAAGATCCGGATCAAGTTCTGTTAAAGCACCCGCAGCCCCCATCATATTATTAATTAAATTTGTAACAGGCTCACGAGTGACTTGGCCAAGAACAATCTTTGCGATTGGTTCTTTCGCCTTTAGCATAGAATTTACCGCTTCTAGCATGCCAATATCATTCAATTCCCCTACTATATTAAACATTTGATTTAGAGCGTCTTCATTATTAGCTAGAAGCTCTTTTAAATCATCTAATTTTTGCTGTTTTATTTCTTCCTCAGTTAATTCTTGTTTTTGAATCATTTTTATAGGTGCAGCCATATTTTTCTCCTCCTACTTATCCGTTAAATGCACATACCCTTGACGCGCCCACTTACGATGTACCTCAATACCGGCTTGAGGGTGACGTTTTTTATTACGTGGGTTCGCTTTTGGCATCGGATTTTCGCCATCAACTTCTAACACTTCCATACGTACTTTCGTCTGTTTATAAGCAGGTGTATTCGTACGTGTGTCAACTGCAGGACCTGTTAAGAAATTAATTGCCGTTTCATTGTCAGTAGAGTTCATCGGTAAATATAACTCATTCGCTTTTACACGATCTGTTACAAGTGCACGTAATTTTAACGCTCCAAAAGGAGAAATGAGACGAACTAATGAACCTGTTTTCACTCCGCGTTCTTTTGCAAGTGCTGGAGAAACTTCAACGAAAACGCCAGGTACTTTCGTTTGAATACCTGTTGATTTATTTGTCATATTCCCTTCATGGAAATGCTCAAGCATACGCCCGTTATTAATGTGAAGATCGAACTCCGCTGGGAATTCAGCTGGACGTACCCAGTCAGCAATCGCAAAACGAGCTTTTTTATCCGGGAAGTTAAATCCTTCTTGGAAAAGTAGTGGTGTATTCGATCCATCAAAACTTCCCCAATGGAAACTATTCCATCCTTCAAGTACTTCATAGTTTGCTTGTGAGAATAGTGGTGATAAACTTGCCATTTCAGCAAAAATTTCACTTGGATGACTATAATTCCAGTTTGCACCTAATTTATTCGCAACTTCCTGCACAATCCACCAGTCTGGCTTCGCATCTCCAAGCGTAGGAAGAACTTGATAGAGTCTTTGTACACGTCTTTCTGTATTTGTAAAAGTACCTTCTTTTTCAAGAGACGGTGCTGCCGGTAATACAACATCTGCATATTGAGCAGTTTTAGATAAGAAAACATCTTGCACAACGAAGAAATCAAGGCTTGATAGCACTTCATGTACATGGTTCGCATTAGAGTCTACAAGAGCCATGTCCTCTCCGACAAGATACATAGCTTTCATTTTCCCCTCGTCAATTGCATGCAACATCTCAATATTATTAAGACCTGGTTCACTATTAATTTTCACTCCGTAAGCCATTTCAAATTTCGCACGTTCCATATCGTTCGTAACGTGCTGATATCCAGGGAGCCATCCTGGTAAAGTACCCATATCACAAGCACCTTGCACGTTATTATGACCTCGAAGCGGATATGCACCAGCACCTGGACGACGATAATTACCTGTTGCAAGAAGTAAGTTTGAAATCGCAGCGGAAGTATCAGATCCACCTGTATTTTGCGTTACTCCCATACCCCAAAGGATACATGTACCATCTGCATCACGAATCATTTCAGCCATTTGAATAAGTGTTTCTTTTGAAATACCAGTCATTTCTTCTGCGTATTCAAGTGTATATTCTGTAAGACTCTCTTTGAAATCTTCAAAGAAGTTTACGTTCTCATCAATAAATTGTTGATCGTGCCAACCTTGATTAATCATATATTTCGTAACAGCCATTAGCCATACTTGATCTGTTCCTTGTTTTGGACTAATAAAGATGTCTGAACGCTCTGCCATTTCTGTTTTACGAAGATCAGCCACAATTAATTTTTGTCCGTGTAATTTATGCGCACGTTTAATACGTGTAGCTAAAACAGGATGACCTTCTGTCGGGTTACAACCTACAATAATAACAAGACCGGATTGTGCGATATCTTTAATCGTTCCAGCGTCTCCGCCCATACCAATTGTACGGAATAATCCGTCTGTCGCTGGTGATTGACAATAACGTGAGCAGTTATCAATATTATTCGTTTCAAATACTTGTCGAGCTAATTTTTGGATCACATAATTATCTTCATTCGTAATTTTAGATGAAGAAATAAAACCGATAGCGTCTTTACCGTACTCTTCTTTAATAGACCCTAGTTTACTTGCAACTACATTCAACGCTTCTTCCCATGTAGATTCAACAAACGTTCCATTTTTACGAATTAAAGGCTTCGTAATTCGTTCTTTAGAATTTACGAAATCCCAGCCAAATTTTCCTTTTACACAAGTAGAAATTGCGTTAACTGGTGCATCAGAAGAAGGCTGTACTTTAAGGATTTTACGCCCTTTCGTCCACACTTCGAATGAACAACCTACACCACAAAATGTACATACTGTTTTCGTTTTCTTCGTACGAATATCACGCATAGCCGCTTCCACTTCTGATACCGCAAAAATACCGCTATATCCAGGCTCAACTTCTTTAATTAAATCTACCATCGGTTCAAGAATATCTGGTTTTAATCCCGTCATAAATCCAGCTTCACCGAGCATCGTTTTCTCCATTAAAGCGTTACAAGGGCAAATCGTTACACATTGACCACAACTAACACATGAAGAATCATTAATATTTACTCCTTCATCCCAAATAACTCGTGGGCGTTCCGCTTCCCAGTCTATCGATAACGTTTCATTTACTTGTAAGTTTTGACACACCTCAACACATTGACCGCATGCAATACATTGATTAGGGTCATAGCGATAAAATGGATGCGTCATATCAACTTCACTTACATCTACTTTCGGTTCATAAGGATATTTTTGATGTTCAATTTCCATTAATTCTGCTGTATTATGCAGCTTACAGTTCCCATTGTTGTTGTCACATACTGTACAGTATAATAAATGATTTTCTAGTAACCGATCCATCGCCTCTGTTTGTGCTTCTTTCGCTCGACCAGAAGCTAGTTCAATATTCATACCTTCCGTCGCCACTGTCGAACAAGAGCGCATTAACTTTCCGTTAACTTCTACAATACAAGTGTCACATGTTTGAATAGGATCTACTTCTGGCACGTAACAAATTTGCGGATGTTCAATCCCGTTCTCATTAATAACACCCAATATCGTTGAACCGGGCTCCGCTGTATACTTTTTTCCGTCAATTGTAATATGAACCATGTTGTCATTCATGGTCTTTCCCCCTTTTTGAGAATAAAAAAACTCCACCACGAAAATATACGCACCACATTTCGGCACGTTATTATCATGGTGGAGTAGTTTATTAGCACATCTTGCTAAAATACCAATCCATTTATTCATAAATAAAACGATAGATTCATAACAGGTCATATCACGATTCCATCTTTAACACTATAATTATAGCGTTAAATTTTAAAATATACAATATAAAATTTAAACTACGCATATGTCCGTATGGAACTATCCATAATAACCCATATAAAACATAACAAGGAGTAAGCAAACAAATGGGGTCTTTTAATAAATGGATACGTGGTGAAAAATCTTTTTCTGCACAAGAGCATGCTGATCACATATTAAATAAAGCTATCTCTGCTTCTCTTTCGATTAATCTAAGGCACTTGTCTAAACTGTTTAGCGGTATTCCAGAATTAATTACACGAACTTTTCCGTTAAAAAACGGAAAAGAAGCCGCTCTTATATATATAGAAGGACTTGTAGATAAAACTGTTATTAACATTGATATTCTTCGCCCCCTCTTATTTAAAGAATGGAACGAGGACGACTTTTGGGAATCTTCCGTTTCTATCGGAAATATTAAAAAGGTTGAGAAGTGGACAGACATTGAACAGTCCCTTTTACATGGTAAAAGTATTTTATTTATAAACGGGCAACTATCCGCTTTAGAGCTAGATACACAAGCGGCGCCAAAAAGAAGTATTGAAGAACCTACAACAGAAACTTCCATAAAAAGCTCACACGAAGGATTTAATGAGGTAGCGAGCGACAGCCTTGCACTTATTCGTCGATATATTCCAAATCGTGAATTGAAAGTAAAGGAATTCACTGTTGGTGAACGAGCTACTTCAAAGGTTTTTTTACTGTACCTAGCAGATATTGCAAACGAAGATGTCGTACAAGAAATGGCATGTCGTATCGAATCAATCAAAGTGGATGCCATTATTACTACTGGAGAATTAGAAGGGTTTGTTGAAGATAATTCCTATACTCTCTTTCCCCAATTATCTATCACCGAACGCCCTGACACAACAGCCCATCACATTCTGGATGGACGAATTGCCGTTGTTGTAGATCGCTCACCAGGCGTATTAATTGGACCTATGACCTTTTCAGCTTTTTTTCAGACGATAGATGATTACAGCTTCAGGCCAATGATTCCATCTTTTATACGATTACTTCGTTTCACTGGATTATTTATTGCAATTTTTGCTCCTGCTCTTTATATCGCTATGATTTCCTTCCATTATGAAGTGATTCCACTTAAATTATTGTTAACGATTGGAGAATCTCGAGCTAAAATTCCTTTTCCTCCTATACTAGAAGCTCTATTAATGGAATTAGTACTTGAAATGCTCCGAGAAGCGGCAGTTCGGCTTCCTGGTCCCGTTGGACAAACGATTGGCGTCGTAGGAGGAATTGTCATTGGACAAGCTGCAGTTCAAGCAGGAATAGTAAGTAATGTTATGGTTATCGTCGTATCTATTACTGCCGTCGCTTCTTTCATCATCCCTAACATGGAAATGTCTGCAGGAATTCGACTTCTTCGATTCCCAATGATGATAATCGCTTCTTTATTTGGTGTCATTGGCATTATGGTTGGGATGGCAATCATTATTATTCATATACTTTCTATGGAATCTCTCGGTGTTCCTTATGGTAGTCCTTTTTCTCCGTTATTTGCTTCGGATTTAAAAGATATTCTTGTACGTTTGCCATGGAAAATTATGAAGAAACGCCCACTATCCCTTAACTTAAAACAAGAGAATCGACAAAGCGATATAGAAGAAACGGAGGAAGATAAGTGACAAAGCGTGCAAAGAGGGAGATTAGTTTATTTCAATACATTTTAACGATTAGTGGTGTTCAAGTAGGATTCGGTGTACTTACACTACCACGTGAAGTTGCACAAGGGGCGAATACAGATGGCTGGATGTCTATTATTATAGGATGCGCTATCACTACTTTAGTCAGCCTATGTATTGTGAAAATTATGGAAAAGCATCCTGGATATACTTTACTTGATGTGCTGACTCGTTATCTTGGGAAGTGGCTAGGAAGAGTAGTAATGATTTTTTGGATTTTATATGCTGTACTTGCAGCAGTTTCCTTAGTTTTTTCCCTCTTGTATGTTATTCACATTTGGATTTTACCTAGATCTCCTATGTTTTTAATTATGATTTTGCTTTCTATTCCAATGCTTATGCTTGCATGTAAAGGTGTACTTATTATTAGTCGCTTTGCCGTTTTCACTGTGATCTTTACCCTTTGGATGCCATTACTATTGTTTATCCCTCTTAAAGATGGTCATTGGATATATCTTCTTCCCTTTCTAAAGGAAGGATGGCTACCAGTTGTAACCACAGTGAAATCAACTATCATTGCGTTTCTCGGATTCGAGTTTGCATTTGTCCTTTATCCCTATCTAACTAACAAATCAGCTGCAAAAAAAGGAATCGTTATTGCAAATATGATTACGTTATTCGTTTACCTACAAGTTACGTTCGTTTCTTTCGTTTATTTTAGCCCGGATGGTATAACTAAGTTTTTATGGCCGACTCTTTCTCTTGTTACACCATTTCACTTTTCATTTTTGGAACGATTTGAAATTATCTTTTTATCATTTTATCTCTTCATTATTTTCGATTCCTGTATTCCTTATATTTTCACTGCTTCAGATGGAATCAATCAATTGTTTAACAAGAAGAGCAGTACATTACCTATTTGGTTTTTTTTATTCGGTTGTATTTTCACCTTATTCTTCTATATCCCTTCCTCTTACCAAATAAGTGCGTTGCGGGAATTTTGGGGAACTGCAAGTTATTTTATCGTTTTTCTATTCCCAGTCGTATTTCTCTTATACATGACACTTTATCAACATTGGAAAAGGAGAAAAATTTAAATGAGGCGCTTTATTCATTTCACTATACTTTGCTTTCTCATAACCTTTTTAACAGGCTGTGGAGATCGACTCGACCTAGAAAAACAATCGATTTCATTAATTTACGGTTTTGACGCAAAAGCAAAAGGAAAATTAATTGTGTACCACGTAAATCCTATTTTTAATGAAGACGTAGAAAAAAAATACGAAACACATGAAGCAAAAGTACGTACACCTCGAGAAGCAAAAGCAACGTTTAATAGTTCAAGTGGCGGTTTAGTATCTACAGAAAAGTTACAGCTCATTTTATTTAGCACAAATTTTTTAAAACAAGAAGGGGCTATGCCTTACCTTGATGTTTGGTATCGTGACCCTAAAAATACTGGAAACATGCGCATGGTTGCAGTAGACGGTCCAATTTCTTCAGTTATATATAATAACTTTAAAGATAAGCCTGCCCTTCCCGAGTATTTAACAGATTTAATTAATACGAACAAACTGTACAATCGGACCGTTTTTACGACATTCCATGAATTTCACAGGCAAACGTTTAATAAAGGTATAACACCTGCTATTTCAGAAATAAAAAAAGGTATAAAAGATGTTATCGTTACCGGTTCCGCGCTATTAACTTCTCGAGGAATCTACAAAATGTCATTAAATCGTTATGAAAGCGCCCTTCTTCTTTTGTTACAAAAGAAAGCTAATACACCAGTTTCGCTTACATTGAAAATCCCTTCTACTTCAGTTGAAAGTAATAGTGATTTAAAAGATACCGATGGCGGCGATTTCGTAACAATAAATGTTCTTAGCATGAATCGTGATATCCGTACAGACTATAGCGATAACCACTTCAAATTTAATGTTAAAATGAACTTAAAAATTGCTGTATCTGAACTGACATTCGACATGGATATAGATAAAGATAGAAAGAAATTAACTTCACTTATTACAAAACAACTAAACAAAGATTTAAACGACGTAATCCACAAAATTCAAAAACAGCAACTCGATCCATTCGGATTTGGTGATTATGCGAGAGCATTTCAATATAAAGAATGGACAAAGGTTGAAGATGATTGGCCTAGTGCTTTTTCAAAAGCTAATGTAAAAGTAACACCTACTATTAAAATTTTAGAAAACGGAATTATTAAATAACAAAAACACGCTACTTGTTCTTATACGAATAAGTAGCGTGTTATCATTTCCATTACAAATATTATTTCAACAGACTATACTCTATTTCCATTTCTAACATTACTATGTTTTTTAGCATATACAAAATATATGAAAACACCTATTATAATCCATGCCACAAAACTAATTAAAGTAAGCTTAGAAAGGTTCAAAGCTAAATATATACAACTTACTATTGAAACGATAGGTAAAGAAGGTACTAGGGGCGCACGGAATGGCCTCTTCATATTAGGGTGTGTCTTTCTTAATACAATGACAGCTATAGATACAAACACAAATGCTGTTATCGTTCCCATATTCACTAAATTAGCTAGTAAATTCAAATCCACTAATCCCGCTAATAAAGCTGCTAATATACCTGTAACCCACGTATTAAAAAATGGAGTTTGTAAACGTTTATGCACACTTGAAAGTCTTTTTGGTAACAATCCATCTCGACTCATCGAGTAAGATACACGAACAAACGCAAACATAGCTACTAACAGAACTGTTGTTAGTCCTGCTATTGCTCCCACCGATAACAATCCAGCAATTCTATCTTCTCCTACAGTGCGCAACGCATATGCAACCGGATCAGCAACATTTAATTCCGTAAACGGAACCATTCCAGTTAACACAAATGAAACACCTACATATAGAACGGTACAAATGAATAAGGAAACAAGTAACCCAATTGGCACGTTACGCTGTGGACGCTTCACTTCCTCTGCGGCTGTTGCAACTGCATCAAATCCTAAAAAAGCAAAAAATACAGTAGCAGCGCCTCCTACCACACCGTGAAAACCAAACGGTAGAAATGGTTGCCAATTCTCTGGCTTTACATATTGTGTTCCTACAGCAATAAATCCTACAATAACAGCCAACTTAATAATAACCATTATATTATTTATTCGTGCACTTTCTTTTGCACCACGACTTAATAAAAATGTAACAACTAAAATAATGAGAACTGCTGGTAAATCAATAATTCCACCCTTCCCCATACCAGGTGCCGAAGCAAAAATTGTAGGAATGTGAATATTAAATCCTAGTAGTAATGACTGAAAATACGCTGACCATCCTGCTGCTACCGCAGAAGTCGCTAGTAAGTACTCCAACATAACGCACCAACCGACTATAAATGCAAAAATCTCACCTAGTGTCATATATGTATATGAATATACACTTCCCGAAACTGGAACTGTAGATGCAAATTCAGCATAACAGAAAGCTACGCACGCACATACAATCGACGCTAATATAAACGATAATACAATCGCTGGGCCAGCATGTTTCGCCGATACAATACCTGTTAATACGAAAATTCCTGTACCAATAATTGCTCCAATCCCTAAAAGAGTTAGGTCAATGGCACCTAAAGTTTGATTCAATACTTTTTTCTTTTCTTCATCCATTGTTTTCTTTATTAAAAGACTCATTCATTAAAACCTCTTTTTCAAGTTTATCTCTTACTTATTACAATCTTTATTACTGTTCTGTTTAGAAAATAAAAATATACATGATCCACTCCCCATGAACTAAATAGTTTAATAAAAGACAGAAAAATCAATCTCTTTTAACTGTAGTGAATTTTAAAACAATTAATTCAGCAACACACCACTTAGAACGCTGAATGAATTTATCATATAATTAATTATATTGTCAACAATAAAATTAATTATATAGGAACGGTTAATTATGTATCAAATGTTATTTTTAAACATAATTATTTTCTTGAAAACATTGTTATTTCCCATCTTTATATTTATATTCATTTTTTTATATTGATTTTTATACATTTTTCATTAGATAGCATTTAAGCAACGGCATCATACCCTTAACTAAATTATTATCTTTAAATAACAATTCGATTAAGGGTATGCAATTATTTTAAAGCTACTAAAAAAGCGCAGATTTTCATCTGCACTTTTTTTATTCTTCCACTTCAGCTTCTGCACTACTATTTTTAAGTTGTTCCTTCTGAGCCTCTTCTTGTAGCTCAGCTGAAATCATCCCATAATAAATTTCTGGATACAATCCAAATATTTGATATACACTTCCTAAAAACGGCATCGGAATCCCTCTTTTCTAAAGTTGTATTGCCACTTTTAAGGATTCCCTTTTCATTCATTATACATTCGTTTTTGGCGTTTCTTCTTCATCATGAACGCTTAATAAATTTTGCCACTTTTTATAAGGAGCACTATTTGGATCTACGTAACCTTTCGCGTACGAACGATCCCACAATTGTTTAATAAACATTTCTTTCTCTTTCTTTGCGACCATATCGGCACCTGTACCGTAATAGTTTTGGAAATATAACTCAATTTCATCAAGGAATAACCTTAATAATTCATCAGAAGTTTCTTCTAACGTTGGGTCATATTTTGCTTCACGGTCATACATTAAAATCATATCTAAAATATTATGGACATGCTCTTTACGAAGCCATCTAATATCTTGAGCACCTAATACAAATGGATGTGTATATAAATGCCCACCTTGTATCATCGCCTTTTCTTGTTCTTCTTCAAATCTGGACAAGATGTTTTCATAAATAAATGGGTTATGGAGCAACGCTCTGTGTAATTTGTAACTTTCGCTTGAAATATTTTTTCCCATCGACTGAATTAAGAAGCTACGCCCAACACCGTTATATTGATACACGAACTGGCCATCAACAGCAACTAAACTAATCCAGCGATACATATACGCGTATAGAAGAGCTCGATTACATTTATCATAATCTAACTTCGTTTGCGTTGCATTTAAATCTGGCATGAAGGCTGGCAAGTGCCAATACTTATCTAAATGCGGTGTTAAACTAGATTTTTTACTATTTAATTTATTCACACGGCGATAATAAGATTGAAAATAATCACCTTTATCATTCATAAATCCATTTGCAATATGTCCAGATGAAAGCTTAGGAAAGTCTTGCAAAGATAAACCGTAATGCGCACGATAACAAATGACTTCAAACGGTGAAAAAGCTTCGTGTACTGTATCTTTTTCTTTAAACATTTCTTGAATTAATTCCTCTTGCAGTTCTTTCTTTAAAGATGGGTGTATCCCCCAATATTGTAATTCCCTATGATGGGAAACTTTTGGCACGAATGGGCTAGCTAAATGGAACAAGTCTTCAATTTTTTCACGAACGTATTCATCACGATCACGCTTCTTATAATCCGCTTCTTTGCGTAACGCCTCAACGATATTTAGCTCTAATTTATCACGATAGCGTATTTGTAATTCATCGTAGCAATAACTTAATATGTGCTCACGATAAAAGTCTTCTACCTTTTTCGATTGAATCTCTTCTGTTTTCGCATCTCGGCAATATTCCCCGTACAAACTCATATAAATTTCCGCAGATATATCTTTCGGTAATACACCTAAATTTAAATGTTGCTGCATATCTTGCCAAATCTTTTCTTGCAACTTCTCTTCAGCTAATACGTATACATTCGTTGGGTTTGTTTTCCCTTCAAATTCCTTGCTTCGTTTTTGAATTTCAAACAATAAATTTTCACGTGTTTCATGTAAATTATCAAAAAACCTTTCCCAATATTGAATCATTTTGTTAACTGCTTGATATAGTGATTGATACACGAGTTCTAATAGCATTTCTTTACGATACTCGTTTAATTTGTGTACGTACTGCGTTACAATATCTTCAAATTCTTTTTTAAACAAACGTTGCTGATTATTAATCATTTTTCCAAACCAGCCTTGTTGCTGCGCAATTTCTACTCGGCGCACAGCTGTTACCGTTCCATCAATATTACTCACATTAAATTTCTTATCGTAGTTTTGAATTAAATTACGCTTTTGTTCATTATTTTCATGTAGTCGATTCATTTTTTCTACTAACTGTTTTCGAATTTCATACAACATAAAACGAGCTGATACTGGATGAACAGGATCTGTTTTCTTTAAAAACCATGTATTTAGTTGATATGACTGTCCCTCAGAACCACTTGGTGAAAAACGGTCTGATTCAATCATGTCATACAATAGTGTCGTTACATGTTCATGTACACGGCTTGGAATCGCATACGCATATAAACGAACCGCATGATCCACCCTTGCTACTTCACCTTTCATTTGCTCCATCATTTTCAGCTTCGCAGCCGAAATTTTACACTCATGCTGCAGACGATTTAATTCCTCGTCTTTTTGCACCGTACGCTGTACATAACTTTCTACAGCTTCTAAAAACAGTTTAGATTTTGCAACACCGACCTTACCGCCTTCTGCTCCTTCACGTGTTTCATTGTACATTTGTCTATAGAAAATATGAGCCTGTTCAGGACGAGTAGCAAGATGTTCTAAGTCTTCTAAATAACTTTTCCCGCGCTCTGGCTTTTCACGCTGCATACCACGTTTTACATCTTGGTCATATCTTTGCTTCTTCTCTTGAAACAACTGATCTAAATGAAGCCAAGATTCATCTAAACCTTGCACGGCCCATTTTAAAGCACAATATTTTAACACGTGCTCATATGGATAAATAATCTTTGCCGTTCCTGCCCCGCAATATCGTCCTTTCCCGCTTGATTCTGCTAATTGCTGAATTTGATTATCTTCCTGTGCAAAATGATTTGCAGACATCGGACTAAATAACTGTAAATAAATCGTATTTGCCATTTGCTCCATATAATCTGATAAATTATGCAGATGGTGTCCATGCAGATTTTCGTAATCGTATAAGAAACAATAATTGTACGGTAAATGATGTTGTTTAATTGTATGATTCGTTCTGCCGTCTTCATCTACTTGGTCAGGTCGATATTCTAATTCAATTGTAACGCCACCGCGTTTTGATAATTCTCCGGTAGAACCGAGTGTAATGGCATGTAATTCTTTTAACGATGCATAGCCGTTTGCTTGCACCGTTTCAAATTCTTTCGCACTAACCGTTCTCGTCTTCACTAACACATCAGGCATTAGAAACGCACCACGTATTAAAATGTTGTGGTGTTGCAATTTCTTCCGAAGCATTTCACGTAAATATAATGCAATTTGTAGAAACATCCCTGAACCTGTTCCACCCGCTAGTGATGTTACTATAATGACACGCACACCATATTCCGTTTGATCACTTGTAACCGGGAAAATTTTCTCGATTTCTTGCCAAAAGGAGGTGAGTTTATCTTCTTTCATTGCAGCACGTAACGCTAGACGTGAAATAACGCGCAACTGTCCTGCTCCTTCTGTCAGTGGTTTATCAAGTATAGTCGGGTCCATTGGAAACCACTCTGGAATCGTTGGATCTCCCGCAATATACTCCCTAGGCGTTTTACTAGAACTCGTTTGCGTCTTAAACTTTCGAATATGATCAAATTTACTCAATGTATTCACATCAGTATCAAATACGTGCATTGCTACCTTTTTTCGGCGCTCCTCAGGTAGCCTTTCATATATTTGATGTGTCACAGTACTACCGATTCCACCTAAACCAATTAATATTGTTGGAACTTGTAACGTCATGTGAACCACCTTCCTATTCTTGCTTGTTTAAAAAGAGGGGGGAAGATAGTACTCTACTCTTTTCCCCATCTATTATTCACACTCGTATTTATAAATCTCCTTACCATATCCTCTATCAATTACTAAAAGTTCATTTGGATATAATGTCTTATGTTCCATTCTAACCTCATCCTCTGTTATAAACATCCCATCAATAATCATTCCTACTACTTGTGACTCTTTCGCTACAAATATTGATTTCGATCCTTTCTTTGCTATAAACGTAACGGATTGCACAGTCTTTCTTTCTGCTCTATACGGAATACCAAAATAATGTTTCCACCATTTATTTTTAAGTAACTCTGGCTCAGATTGATATAACCAATCTTTCGCTACCTCTTGATCCCATTCGTAATACAATAGTGCTTTACGGTGAAATCTTGGACGGACAATCCATCCTAAAACGATTATTCCTACTATTAACAGTAATAAAGTGATAGGAATAACAAACTTAAAAATAAGCGCATACTTTTCATAAAACGGTGCATTTTGAATATGAAGTGATATTTTTTTCTTTACTTCTTGTAATTTTGAATCCTGCACTACGATGGTAGCTTCTACGGTGCCGGTATCTGTAAAATTGAATGTGTCGGAGTAATGAGGTCGAGGATAAATATAAATTTGATTACCATGTTGTTTTATTTCATAGTTGATTGATTGTTTAGATGTGACACCAGTAGATTTTAATAGTTTCTTTACAGCCTCTTCTGTCATCGGCTTACCATCTAACTGTGGTTGTATAATAAACGGTTTACTATTCTCTAAATTTGATACTTTTTCTTCATAATCTTTCGTGACAGTTTGAAGTGATAATTCAGGCTTTTTAGTTGTTTCAATTTTAAATTCTTTCGTCTGTCTGTAGAATCCTTTTATGTTCATATGAACTTTCCCACGTACTAATCCTTTAGTAAGCTTAGTTTCGTAATAAAACACATGTCTTTTATCGTCCCACTTCATTGCATATTGCTTTCCGTCTATTTCTACTTCTGCCTGGAAGTAAGAAGACTGAACTGGCAACTCAGTAGGCTTTGCTTCAATAACAGCTGTCACATCTTCATACATTTCCTCAATTTTTTTTCTATCCTTATCTTCTTTGTCATAAGTAGAAACCGTATAATTAAGCGCCGGTTCAACAAGTACTTGTAACCCTTCTTTCTCAATATCCTGGTCCACTTCTATCGTATAAGTTCCTGGTTTAATAACTTCCTCATTTTCCGTACTTATATGAACTATATTTCCGAATAATTTCGCTTCTCCTGGTGCATGTATGGAAAAAGAAGATTGTAATTGTAATGGTTTAGAAATTTGTGTGACCTGATAATTAGACAAAGAAGGTGATTGTCGTACAAGTGTCATACGCTTTAAAGGAAATGGTGTTGTAATCTCTACTTTTTTTCCTACTACTTTCGTTTTTACAATCGATTCAACAGAGGAGAATGGATCACGATTTGCTACTAATGCTGCCACTTGATTGACACTTTTTACGATCCCATCCTCTCCACTAGATGGCATCGTAACTCCATTTATCTCTTTCTTCCATATTTCTTTAAACGTATTTAGTTGTGCCTTTTCCTGCTGTCCTAAATCCTCTTCCATCGTAATTAAAATTGGATGTAACGATATCTTTTTTACATCCATTTCTTTCTTAAACTGTGCTAACTTCTGTGTAATTTGTTCTTTTCCGCCAACCTTATCTTTCTCTAAATCATTAAATGCCCCGTCAGTTAATACAATAAGCCAAAATTCACGTTTCCCATCTATATCTGCTTCCTTTTTTATAGATTGCATCGCGGTTTCTACTGCGCTAAACGGAGTATTTAAATACGTTTTCCATGCTCCAATTCCCTCAATTTCCGTTTGTCTCTTATCCTTCGTTAACGAAATGTTTAATGGATCATTCGGCTTGCTCATTGGAACGTAGGAAAATTTATCTTTTTCATCTAATAGCGCAACTAAACTTTGCAAAGCGTAATTGGCATATTTCCAGCGATCGTTATTTCTCATGCTGCCCGAATCATCATATACAAGTGAAACGACCCTTTCCTTTGCCTCCTCTCCTTTTGCAAAAGTCCAAAAAGGATGTAACCATATAAATAGAAACAACATGAATGTGGCACAAATTCGAATTTTCATGATGAGGCTTCGCCACCTTTGTAGACAAATTCCTATGTTTAAATTTATGAGAGGATACAAGATATATGACTTGTATTTTAGGACAACGAACACACCATAAAATTATTATGTAAATAGTTATATTAACTTGGTAATATTTCCTCTCGCACTCTCTACCCCATTATATAAGTAAAAAAAGCCTGTTTAAGCTCTACACTTAAAACAGACTTTTCCTACTTTTTATATTCAAAACACTTAGCAAAAAGTTTGATTTATTGCTTCACATATACCTCAACAACTGGATTATCTTTATTATCCGCATGCAAGCGTATATTCTCTTCACTTGTACTATAAATACTAGCTAATAACATAATCGTTAACACATTAGGAGTTTTTGCATCGCTCCCGTATTTTCTTTCCAGCGCTTCCTTATATTCAAAATCCAAATCCCCCTGCACATATGTATACACTTCAAAGCCATCTTCTAAATTGCAAACTACTGTATCAATAATGTCTGCCCCTACTTGCTTCTTCATTTCCTCTCGCAATGCTTCAATAAACTCTTCCCACGGTACTTCGTATGTCTGAAACTGATCTGTAGATTTCATGACTTTTCCTCCTTATATATCCTCTTCCTATATTTCCCCTTTCCTATAACAATTATGATAGTTAGGACATTCGTACAAGCCGCACTTGTCCCCTTTACATATCGTATTACTGTAATGCGGAAGGAGGAAAGAACATGCATAGACAAAAATGTTATGATACGTGCCGACGTTATTTCGGTAAAGTCGTTCGCATTGAAGATCGTGATGGTCGCATTCATTTAGGGAAAATAATTGATGTGACAAATAGCTCTGTATGGATTGAACCAGTGCAACAGCACTCATCTTTTGATTCAGGATTCGGATACTACGACGCATATGCAAACGGTGGTTGTGATCTTTGCGGCGGCCTTAACAGATGTGATAGTTGTGGATTTGGTTGTGGTGGTGGTGGATTCAGCGGCTGTGGATGTGGCGGTCGTGGTTGTGGTAGTTGCGGCGGCTGGGGAGGCGGCGGTTGTGGCTGGGGTGTTGAACTCGGATTTGGTTTCATCTTCGGAATTACATTGGCTGCATTATTTTTCATTTAACATAAGTAAAGAGTTGACTACCTTTAGCCAACTCTTTTTCTTTATTTTTCACATATAAAAATACGATGGCCTAAAATATGTTGGTACATAAGTCGTACATTTTCATGCTGTACCCATGCCTCATATAACTCATTCGGAATAAATTGTGATACATTCCATTCTGGCTCTTCTATATAGCTAGAGATTGTTTCTGCAATTGTGCCACCGCCAGCAATTGTAACCCGCCTAAAGTTTGCTTTCTGAAATAATTGAATCCACTCACTCTCAGTTAATAGTTCGTTCATGCCATATAATTGGGCGATTTTCTCTTCCTCTTCCCTCCCAATGTGGGCATTAATAATCATTTCAATTACAACTAACTTTCCGTCCTTCTGTAATACACGATAGCACTCCGAGATAACCCTTTCTTTCTCTGTAAAAGCAAGTATCGATTCTCCGAGTACCAATTCAAATGAGTCATGCAAACAAGGTAATTGCTCTGCCTTTCCTTCAATTAATTGAATGTCTATTCCTTCAAACGACCATCTATCTTTCGCCTTCTGAATCATAATCTCATTCTGTTCAACCGCCGTTACTTTATAACCACATTCTTTTGTCATATACGCTGCTGTTTTCCCCGTACCACAGCCTATCTCAAGGACGTTAGCTCCATATCTAAAAGGCAGTTGTGCTAACAATTGTTTTGTTAACGTAAAACCGCCAGGATGAGCACTCCCTATTCCGTAATACGCTAAGAAATCGATGTATGTGTTTCGTTTCATAGAATTCTCCTTTAAATTTTCTATAATACATATATTCACCCATCAATAAATCGTGCACATAAAAAAAGCATTTCCAAGTGCTATACCGCAACTTGAAAATGCTCTTCTCTTTTTTATTTCTCTTCTACATACGCCCATTTAAAGCTATATTCCGGACTAATATTATGTTTCACAATCCCCTTTACATTTGGTTTCATAACATATGATCTACCACTTTGATATAAAGGTACAAGCGCTACATCATCTTCAAGTAACAATTTTTCTGCTTTCCCTAACTCTGTCCAACGTTTTTTCGCATCAGCCATCCATTCCGTCTTACTTTTAGTAATAATGTCATCATATTTTGAATTTGAATAGCTCATCTGATTCTGCGAATTTTTTGTTTCAAACATATCAAGGTATGTCATTGGATCCGCATAATCTGGATTCCAGCCGCCATATGAGAAATCATAATCTTGGTCTGATTCTAATTTTAGTTTTTGCTTAAATGGCTGCAGTTTAATATTTACTGTTACACCTTTTAAATTCTTTTCAACTTGGTCTTTTACATACTCCCCAACTTTTTTCGCATTACCAGTATCATAATTTAACAGTTCAATTGTTACTTGATCTTTTCCAAGTTCTTTTTTCGCTTCTTCCCAGGCTGCCGCTGCCTTTTTGGAGTCTTGTTTTAAACCATTCTTGAACGTTTCTGCGAAATCTTTACCGTCTGGTCCACTCGCTAAACCTTTTGGTACTAAGTAATCCACTGGTTTTGAACCATCATTTAAAATAACATTCGTTAAAGCTTTCTTATCAATTGATAATGCAATTGCTTCACGTAGTTTTTTGCTCTTTAACGGTGTATCTTGCCAACCACGTTTTTGGTTTAGACGTAAGTAAAACGTACTTGTTTCCGAATATGCGCCGAACTCTTCTTTATTATTTCTATACTTATCAACAAATTCACCTGATAAAAGTGTGAAATCAATCGCACCTGTGTCATATAAATTTACTCTAGTAGCTGGTTCTTTTACTACACTATAATTGATTTCTTCTAGTTTTACAGTCTTTTTGTCCCAATACTGCTCATTTTTCTTTAATTTCCAACCTTGCTCATGCTTCCAATCAGTAAGCACAAATGGACCATTATAAAGTGTTGTATCAGACTCTAAACCGAATTTATTCCCTTTTTCTTTCACGAACTTTTCATTTAATGGATAGTAAGACGCAAATGCCATTAAGTTCAAGAAATATGGTACTGGTCTTTCTAGTTCCACTTCAAGCGTATAATCATCTACCGCTTTTACACCTAATGTAGAAACTTCTCCTTTTCCTTGATTAATTGTTTCCGCATTTTTAATATAGTAAGCGATAAATGCATACTCAGCAGCTGTTTTTGGATCTACTAGACGTTGCCATGCAAATACGAAATCTTTCGCTGTTACTGGATCACCGTTTGACCATTTTGCATCTTTACGTAGTTTAAATGTATATTTTTTACCATCCTCGCTTTTTGTGCTAGATTCTGCTACAGCTGGGATTGGCTTATTGTCTTTATCAAGGCGATATAAACCTTCCATCGTATTCCCTAAAATTTGTGAGCCAAGTGTATCTGTATTTTTGGAAGTATCCATCGTCGGAATTTCATTCGTTTCTGTACGATTTAACACTTGCTTTGCCGCATATTTAATATCAGACTTCTTCTCTTCCCCACCATTATTAGACGTTGTAGTCGATTTCTTCTCCCCACCAGAAGATCCAGAACATGCTGTTAAAGCCATACTCATTGCCAAAACTGGTGCTACAACTGCCGTGAATTTTTTCATCTTTTTCTTCATTCTTGTACCCTCCCCAATTATATGTACGAAACTAACTTTGAGAGATTTTCTATGAACATAATTATTAATACCTTTTCACCAATTAACACGCTATTAATTACCCTCATTTTTGAAGTTTTAATAATTTTATTTTTATAGTAACTATGTATTTTACTATTATTGCTATACGAATTCTCCCCCATCTACTATATGTCAGTACCACATTTCTTATTCTTCTCTATTTAATTGAATATAAAAAGAGCGTGTTAAAAATAACTTATCTACTTTTAAACACGCTCTTTTTTATTATTTACCTTCCGTTACATAAGCCCACTTAAAGCTATATTCTGGACTAATGTTGTGTTTCGCAATTCCTTTTACATTCGGTTTCATTACATACGCTCTTCCTGTTTGATATAAAGGAACTAATCCTGCATCTTCTTCAAGGAATAATTTCTCTGCTTTTCCTAACGTTTCCCAACGCTTCTTCGGATCAGACAGTAATTCATTACCTGCTTTCGCTACCATTTCATCATATTTTGGATTCGAATAACTCATTTGGTTATATGGGCTCTTCGATTCAAACATATCAATAAATGTCATTGGATCCGAATAATCTGGGCTCCAACCTGCAAACGAAACTTCATAATCTTGTGCTGACTCTAATTTTAGTTTTTGTTTGAACGGTTGAATTTTCGTGTTAACCGTTACACCTTTTAAGTTTTTCTCAATTTGATCTTTAAAATAGTCAGCAATTTTTTTCGCAGTTCCATCATCATAGCTTAGTAATTCAATTGTCACTTGATCTTTACCAAGTTCTTTTTTCGCTGCTTCCCAAGCTGCTGCACCTTTTTTCGGATCATATTTTAAACCATTTTTAAATGTATCTTGGTAGTCTTTACCGTCTGGTCCTGTCGCAAGCCCTTTTGGCACTAATTGATCTGTTGCTTTTGAACCGTTATTTAAAATAACGTTTGCTAAACCTTTTTTATCAATTGATAATGCGATTGCTTCACGTAGTTTTTTGCTCTTTAACGGTGTATCTTGTCCGTTACGCTTTTGATTTAAACGTAAGAAGAATGTACTTGCTTCTGAATACTCACCGTACTCTTCTTTGTTCGATTTATATTTATCAACGAATTCTCCTGATAATAGTGTGAAATCAATTGATCCTGTATCATATAAGTTTACTTTCGTCGCAACTTCTTTTACTACACTATAGTTAATCTCTTCTAATTTTACAGTCTTATTATCCCAGTACTTATCATTTTTCTTTAGCTGCCATCCTTGTTCATGTTTCCATGAAGCCATAACGAACGGTCCGTTATACAACGTTGTATCTGCTTCTAAACCGAATTTATCTCCTTTTTCTTTTACGAACTTTTCATTTAAAGGATAGTAAGATGGGAATGCCATTAAATTCAAGAAATATGGTACTGGTTTTTCTAATTCTACTTCTAGCGTATAATCATCTACCGCTTTTGCTCCTAAATCTGTTAGAGGCTTTTCACCTTTATTAATTGCTTCTGCATTTTTAATATAGAAGGCAATAAACGCATATTCTGCAGCTGTATTTTTATCAAGTAAGCGCTGCCATGCGTATACGAAATCTTTCGCTGTTACTGGATCACCGTTTGACCATTTTGCATCTTTACGTAATTTAAATGTATATTTTTTGCCATCCTCGCTTTTCGTACTAGATTCTGCTGCAGCTGGGATCGGCTTATTATCTTTATCTAATCGATATAAACCTTCCATTGTGTTCCCTAAAATTTGAGAACCTAATGTATCAGTAGATTTTGAAACATCCATCGTCGGAATCTCTTGATTCTCTGTACGATTTAACACTTGTTTTGCCGCGTATTTAATTTCAGATTTTTTCTCTTCCCCACCACCACTAGACGTCGTAGTTGATTTCTTCTCCCCACCAGATCCAGAACACGCTGTCAACGCCATACTCATCGCTAAAACTGGCGCTACAACCGCCGTGAACTTTTTCATCTTTTTCTTCATTTTTGTACCCTCCCCAATTATATGTACGAAACTAATTTTTAGAGATTTTCTAATAACTAGTTATCAGAAAATTCTTATTAATTAATATTCTACTAATTTTTCCGGTTTTGTAAAGTTATTTTTGAAATATTTAAAAAATTTATTCCGATTAGTAGTATAGTCTATTTTTTATGAACATGCTACAGGTATCCCTCCATCTACTACATTTCGTTCTTTCTCTACTCTTTCATTTTCGTGTCATTGTACAATAAAAAAAGTACTTCAAAGCAGATAGACTGCTTTGAAGTACTTTCACAACTTTTATTATTTTTCAGTAACATATGCCCACTTATAGCTGTATTCTGGGCTAATATTATGCTTAACAACACCTTTTACATGCGGTTTCATAACATAAGATCTAGCACTTTGATATAAAGGTACAAGGGCTACATCTTCTTCAAGAAGTAATTTCTCTGCTTTTCCTAGTTCCTCCCAGCGCTTCTTCGCATCACTCATTAATTCCCCACCAGCTTTTTTAATTATTTCATCATATTTCTGATCAGAGAAACTCATTTGGTTATGAGAGTGCTTACTTTCAAACATATCTAAATATGTCATTGGATCCGCATAATCTGGGCTCCATCCACCATATGAAATATCATAATCTTGATCTGATTCTAATTTAAGTTTTTGTTTAAACGGCTGCAGTTTAATATTTACTGTTACACCTTTTAAGTTTTTCTCAATTTGATCTTTTACATATTCCCCAACTTTTTTCGCATTACCAGTATCATAGTTTAAAAACTCAATTGTAACTTGATCTTTTCCAAGTTCTTTTTTCGCTTCTTCCCATGCAGCAGCTGCTTTTTTCGCATCTGGTTTAATACCGTTTTTAAACGTTTCTTGGAAGTCTTTCCCATCAGCTCCAGCTGCTAAGCCTTTCGGCACTAAATAATCTGCAGGTTTTGACCCATCATTTAAAATAACATTTGTTAAATTCTTTTTATCAATTGATAGCGCAATTGCTTCACGTAATTTTTTACTCTTTAATGGTGTATCTTGTCCACCACGTTTTTGGTTTAAACGTATAAAGAACGTACTTGGTTCGTTATACACCCCATATTCCTCTTTATTATTTCTATATTTGTCAACAAATTCACCTGTTAATAAGGAGAAATCAATTTGACCACTATCATATAAATTCACATTAGTTGCTGGCTCTTTTACAACACTATAGTTAATTTCATCTAATTTTACAGTCTTTTTATCCCAATATTGATCATTCTTCTTCAGTTTCCAGCCTTGCTCATGCTTCCAATCAGTAAGAACGAACGGTCCGTTATATACAGTTGTATCAGATTCTAAACCGTATTTATCCCCTTTTTCTTTTACGAATTTCTCATTTAATGGATAGTACGATGGGAATGCTACTAAGTTTAAGAAGTATGGTACTGCTTGTTCTAATTCAACTTCTAAAGTAAGGTCATCTACTGCTTTAACTCCTAGTTCTGTTACAGGTTTTTCACCTTTATTAACCGCTTCTGCATTTTTAATTGGGAATGCGATGAATGCATACTCAGCAGCTGTTTTTGGATCTAATAAACGTTGCCATGCAAACACGAAATCTTTCGCTGTTACAGGATCACCATTTGACCATTTTGCATCTTTACGTAATTTAAATGTATATTTTTTACCATCCTCACTCTTCGTACTTGATTCTGCCGCAGCTGGGATTGGTTTATTCTCTTTATCTAAACGGTATAATCCTTCCATTGTGTTCCCTAAAATTTGAGAACCCAAAGTATCTGTACTCTTTGAAGTATCCATTGTTGGGATTTCCTGATTTTCTGTTTTATTGAACACTTGTTTCGCTGCTAATTTTTCTTCTGATTTGCTATCTCCGCCAGAGCTAGAATTTGTGCTTGTCTTCTTATCTCCACCTGATGTAGAACATGCTGTTAATGCCATACTCATTGCTAAAACTGGTGCTACAACTGCTGTTAGTTTTTTCATTTTTTTCTTTTTCACTTTCTGTACCCTCCCTAATTCTTAACGCTCTCATTTAAGAATTTTCTGATAATTCTGTTTTTCTTTATATATTTATCAGAAGATTCTTATTAACTATTATTCTACTAATTTTTTGAGTTTTGTAAAGTGTTATTATTGAAAATTTTTAAAAAATTATTTTTTTACAGTAATATTCATAAAAATTCCATAATCTTTTAAAACACTATACCTCATTGAATTATATGTACTGATTTAATAGTCTTTATATCCCTTAGCTATAAAACACTTGTAAATTATTGTTAATAAATAATGTATATTATAACAAACCCCTTTTCTACAAAAATAAAAAAGTCAGCAAAGCTGACTTTTTATCCGACCATTTTCTCTCTTTTCATTTCCTCTACTATTTTCATATACTTCTCATTATCAAATTCATTTTCACTTTTTGCAACAACTACAGTCGCAATACCATTACCAATTAAATTAACGATAGCACGTGCTTCTGACATGAAACGATCTACCCCAAGTAATAGTGCTAACCCTTCTAATGGAATAACATTCATTGCAGATAAGGTAGATGCTAGTACAATAAATCCTCCGCCTGTTACTGCCGCTGCTCCTTTAGATGTAACTAACAAAATAGCTATTATAGTTAATTGTTGACCTAGTGAAAGATCGACGTGAAAGACTTGCGCTAAAAATATAGTAGCCATTGATAAATAAATCGTTGTTCCATCTAAATTAAAAGAGTATCCCGTCGGAATGACTAAACCTACTACCGGCTTCGAACATCCGAAGTCTTCCATCTTTGTCATCATTCGCGGTAGTACTGATTCTGATGATGATGTCCCAAGAACAATGAGTAATTCTTCTTTAATGTGAGATAAATATTTCCACAAACTAAATTTATACAGTTTACAAATAAAATTTAATACAATAAAAACAAATAATGCCATTGTCGCATATACACAAATCATTAGTTTACCAAGTGGTATGAGCGTGCTTAAACCGTATTTTCCAATTGTAAATGCCATTCCACCGAATGCTCCAACCGGTGCTAATTTCATTACAATGGATAAAATGTTAAAAAATACTTTCGATAATCTTTCAAAAAAGTCGATAACTGGTTGTCCATTTTTCCCTAGCATCGTTAACCCTGCACCGAATAAAATTGAGAAGAATAACACTTGTAAAATATCACCTTTTGCAAATGCTTCAAACATGTTAGACGGCACAATATGCAAAAAGAAATCCATCCATTTCATTTCTTGCCCACTTTGTACATATTGTGAAACATCTCCGCCCTTTAGTTTTGAAGGATCTAATCCATCTCCTGGACGAACAACATTTGCTACGATGATACCAATAATTAAAGCCGCTGTTGTAACAATTTCAAAATATAATAGTGCCTTTCCGCCAACACGACCTACCTTTTTCATACTTCCCATACTTGCAATACCAAGCACAATTGTTAAAAAGATAATCGGTGCAATAACCATTTTGATCATATTGATGAACGTTTCACCAATTGGCTTCATCTCTTGTCCAACACTCGGCCAAATTGCTCCTACTGCAATACCACAAATAATGGCCACAATAACTTGAAATGTTAAATTCTTTACGATTCTCATTTTTGATACTCCCCTGTTCCTTTCATTTCTCCCATATTATTCCAATAATTGCTAATGATGTATTTTATGTAATATCCCCCCTGTTATTTAACTTAAACCACATCTTTATGTTACACTATTATCCATAATTTAAAAATAGTGTATAACATTTAATTTTAAATGTCATACTATTAAACATAATAAAAAAGCAGACATTATGCCTGCTTTAATTCTCCTCAATCTGCTTTTCACTTAATCCTAGATGTGTTCTAAGTGTATTACTCAAACTCTGTAGATCTTTTTTATTAGGATTATAATAATATACACGTTGGCCGTTTGGGCCATTAGGTAAGTATAAATCATCACCTGCTAATTGAATTTTTTCAACCGAACAATTTAAACCATATTTATAAAAAGATAAAATATCATCCATTGTTAAATTTGTTTTAAAATCACCGTCAACCGCCTCAACTATTTTTTCAAGCTTCGTAATCGAGCCTACACTTTTTAATTTACTTAAAATCGCTTCCATAACAAGTTGTTGGCGCTGCCCTCTCATTGCATCACTATCAATATGACGCGTTCTTGCTAGGGCAAGTGCTTCTTCTCCTGTTAATTTTTGTAGTCCTTTTTTCAAATGGATCGCGTCAGCTTCATCTTTACTATTTTGCTCCGTAAATTCAACTGGGACATCTACTTCAATCCCATCTAATCCATCAACAATTTTAGTAAATGAATTAAAATTAAACTTCACAAAATAATCAACAGGCACTTGTAATAATTTTTCTACCGTTTCAACTGAAGCTTGCGGCCCTCCATCTTTACCATTTTTAACGAAACCTCTTCCATATGCATGCGTTATTTTATCTTTTTTCTTTTCAACTGGAACATATGTGTATGTATCACGTGGTATGCTCGTTAATTTCACTGTTTTATCGTCTTTATTAAAAGTAGCTAGCAGTAGTGCATCTGTATGAAATGCCCCATTATATTCCTTTTGTCGTTCCTGATTTTCATCAATTCCCATAATTAAAAGTGAAACATTATTTGCAATTGGTTTTACGGCGTTCTCACGTAAATTTGATTTTTCACCACGTGCTAAATTAACATTTGATTTTTGTACGAGATTAGAAGTTTTCATATATACGTAAGTACCATATCCAACTCCACCAAATAGTAATACTACTAACAATACACTTATTATCGTTGTCTTTTTATATTTTCGTTTATTTTTCTTTTCTCTTGAAGAAGAGGTATTCTCCATATCGTTCCCTCCGTTTTCTATTCATCTAATATATTTTTCAATTTCTCATAATTAACGCTATCCTTTTGAAAGGCATTCTCTTTCAATCCTTTGTTTATTTGTATCCATTCAGTCGTGATCGAATATTGAATCATACCTTCGTGGAAACTAAGAAACTTCAACATAATCCCTGTATTTTTCTCTACAACCATTTCAAATTTCCCTCTTAAATCTTCAGATGTACTTACAGGCATTTCTATATTTATTGTCCCTTCTATTTTGTAGCAATCAAGTCCAAGATACTTCGTTTCTTTATAATTCCAATCTTTATATCGAATTAATAGATCAGCAAATTCTGATTGAATACTATACTTCGCTAATCCAACATATTCATCATCATATCTTTTTTTCTCACCTGATTTTCTCAATAACCTTTCCGTAGGATTTAATTTTAATAATTCATTGTTTTTTTCTTTCGGACTCCATTTCATCTCTTTATATGTATACTTCTCATCATCAAATTCTTTTTTCTTCCCCTCGTTATATATAATAGTCCGTTTTTTCACTAATTTATCTTCTTTCGAAGAGATACCTCTTTGTTGCTCCGTATCAATTGTATATTTGTATGTTGTAGCAATTCTTGACGAACTAGAATATTCCTCAAATTGTCCTGAAATATTTTTAAAATGATCAATGGAATCTAGCATCTTTTCATGAATCTTTTCTTTATCTGGATAATTTGCATTCGATTTTACTTCCTCTTCATTTTCGTAATCAGAAAATGCCTTTTTCTTTACATATTCAAATACTCCGCCGTTTTGAGCAAAAATTTGATCAGAAAACTCCGACATAGACACAATTGAAAGTGCTAGAACAGCAGCACTTATAACCATCATATAAACTCTGTAACCTTTCTTTTTTACCGGAAGATTATGTAGTGTACCATTAATCTTTTCATTTAACTCTGGCGGCACTATAACATTCTCTTCTTTTATTCTCTTTTTTAATTTCTCATCAAATAATTTTTCATCATCCATCCTTTGCACCTCCTATTCCATCTTTAATCGTTTCTGTAGTTGTTCCCTCGCACGTGACAATCTCGATTTCACTGTTCCTTTTGGTACTTCTAAAAGCTTCGCTATACTCTCTTGATTCATATCTTCATAATAATAAAGCACCGTAACAGCCCTTAACTCTTCATGTAACGATTGAATCGCATTACACAAATCTATATCTTCATACTGATCGCACGCGCTCATATTGTAATCATTCTCTTCTGTCACAATTACCTTTTTATACGCTCTAATAATATTGTTACATTCATTCATTAAAATTCGAATTAACCAAGTTTGAAAAAACTCTTCTTTCTTTAATTTTTTTAAATTTTCATAGGCTTTTAAAATTGTTGTTTGTATCGCATCCTCTATATTTGTCTCATCACGTAACATAGCCTTTGCAATACGATACATCTTCACTTTTTCTGTATGTATAAGCGTCATAAATGCTTCATGGTCACCTTTTTTCGCTAAGGAAACATCTGTTTCTTCTTTTACAAACATTTTATATAAAGGGATTACTTTCACAATTGCTCCTCCTGTTTCATCCTCACTTCAAATTTAACTTTACATGTATTAGACGGATGAGCCTAGAAAAAGGTTCATTTTTTTGAATATTTTCATAAAAAAAGGTAAACATTCTTCATGTTTACCTTTACTTAGACGTGATCCTAAGGAAATATCCGTCTGGATCCACAACTTTAAATCCTCTCATCTCCCACGGATAAGTTTGAATTTCTTCTTGTATCTTGCATCGCTTCTCTTTACAACGTTCATATACTTCTTCAATTCGGTCGACAACAATAATTAGTTCAAAGCCATGCCCTTTCATTTCTTTTTGATTGTAAAAATAGTGATTTTCATTCAATGTTGAATCGCTAGCTAGTAATAAAGAAAAGCAATCATGATTAAAACGTCCTGTATGCTCACTTCTTTTATACAATTTTAATCCAATAATTGTTTCATAAAACAATACTGACTTTTCAATATCATGTACATATAGCTTAACACGGAATAAATGATCCACTAGTTTCCTCCTCATCAAAAAAGTCCACTCATATAGTGGACTTTCTACTCTATAACGGTAAATCCCTCTCCCTAAATACAACAATTGCTATTATAAATATACAAAGCGCTCCAGCAGTTAAACCTATACTTACCGGCCATATATTATACGTTCCTTCAGCAATTTCTTTTGGACGAAACAGTGTAAATAACGATAGACTTTTCATCCACTCTAACTTATCACTTAATTTGCCTACCATATTTAGTACGAAAAATAAAATAGTTAAACTCGCTGAGTAGCTCAGTGCCTTTCTTTCATCATTACATATACAAGAAAAGAAAAATGAATAAGCGCTAACTACTAAAAATATGAGCCCTCCGACTACGTTTATCTTGAGGAATAATTCTTTATTTAAGTTATTATCTTTTAAAAACCATTCTGCACCTACTATCCCCGCTACATATGTGACAATTACAATGATTAGTAGTCCTAATATGAGAACAACAGCTTGCGTGATTGCAACTTTCACTCTGGATACAGGTGTCGCTAATAAATATGCCATCGCTCCTTTATCTACATGACGTGCCATTAAATGTGTCGCAACTGTAACGCAAAAAATTGTTAATATGATAATAAACAATAGACTATAGTACTCACCAGCTAAAAAATCCATCACATTTTGAATCGGACTTTCCATACCAACAATTTTTTTCACACTATCAGGCATAGCACTTATTAATTCATTTAACCCTTTCGCTGATACCATTGAGGGGAATATCCAAATTAATAACCATAAATAAAGAGCTGCACCAGTTGCATAACTTAAAATACTTTTTTGTGTTTCTTTCAAACTAGCTAAAAATAATTGCTTATTCATGCTTTACCCCTTCTTTCTTATCGTAATAATGCATAAATAAATGTTCTAAATCCATTGCTCTCGTTTGAAGTGCTGTTACATTATAGTCTGAAAGTGTTTGTAAAACAGTTTGATAGTTTCCTTGCACAATAATCGATGCCTCTCTACCTTTCACCGTTTCAAATTGCAAATTACATTGTGTAAGAGATTCAATCTCTTCTTGCGATGATACGGTTACATCTATTATCTGTCGTCTCATACTTTGTAAATCGTGAATATTTTCAACCGTTACAAGGCGCCCATCTTTAATAATCGCTACTCGGTCACATGTACGCTCAATCTCAGTGAAAATATGCGACGACATAAGAATTGTTTTTCCTCTTTGCTTTTCCTCTAATATTAAATCTATAAACACTTGCTGCATAAGTGGATCGAGTCCAGATGTTGGTTCATCTAAGATTAGCACTTCTGGATCATGCATAAAAGCAGCAACAATCCCTACTTTTTGCTTCATTCCTTTAGACATTTTACGAATTGGTGTTTTCACATCAAATTGTAGACGTTCTATTAGTTCATCTCGTCTTTTCGTATCCTGTAATCCGCGCATTCCTTGCATTAACTTTAGAAAGTCTAATCCATTCATTCCTTCAATAAAAGAAATTTCTCCTGGTAAATATCCGACTTCTCTTTGAATTTTCGCGGCTTCATTCCAGCAATCTAATCCAAAAATCGTTGCTTTACCAGATGTCGGTTTTATAAATCCCATTAAATTACGAATCGTTGTTGATTTCCCGGCACCATTTGGTCCTAAGTAACCGAATACTTCTCCTACTTTTACATCAAATGTAATATGAAACAGACCTTTTCCATTCGAAAACTGTTTTGTAACATCTTGAACTGAAATCATAATTCCACCTCATTTTTTGAAATATTTAATTTATGATATTTCAAAATTATTGTACTCCTCATCTTTCATATTCGCAACAACTTTTTGAAATATTTATATGTCCATATTTCAAAAATATTGTTTTCCATTATTTTTTCTTGTATATTTTAATTGAGGTGATTGCATTGAACGGCTTTGAAAAAGTAAAAGAAAAGAAAAAACGCGCTATTAAAAAGGCAGCTTTCTTATTATTTTCAGAACGTGGATTTAATGAAGTGAAAATAGAACATATCGCAAAAGAAGCAAACGTTTCTCAAGTTACAATTTATAATCATTTTGGAAGTAAAGATGCGTTATTTAGAGAACTTATACAAGAATTTATTATATCTGAATTTCAATATTATAAAGAGCTTGCTGAAGAAAAATTACCTTTCCATGATATGATGCAAAAAATGATTGTAAGAAAAATGAATACTGGCGGATTATTTCAGCCTGATATGTTACTACAAATGATGCAAAGGGACGAAATTCTCCGAGAGTTTATTTATAGTTATCAAAATGAAAAAATACTGCCATGGTATTTAGAAATATTAGAACAAGCGCAGCAAAAAAATGAAATTAACCCCCACCTTACTAAAGAAATGATGTTACTTTACATTCAAATGTTCACTAAATTAGGTGATGATTTTGGAGCACAACTTTTGGAAGGAGATCGTGAAAAACATATACAAGATATCGTTACGATGTTCTTTTATGGACTGTCCGTCCCAGAAAAATAAAAAAGACACGAAATTCGTGTCTTTTTTATTTTACCGAAATGACTCTACCCGTTTCACTACTTTCAACCGCTAATTGAATCAGCTTAATAACTTCTAAACCTTCTTGTGCTGTTACAGGTAGTTTCTCACCATTTAATATATTATCTCTTATACCTTTATAATACATGTCATAACAGCCGACTTCTGTTGGAATACGGTCTAAACGTTCTTCTGTTTCTAAAGTAGCAAAATTCGCTTCAGCGTCTACTCCGTAACCGTTATCGCCTGGCTTCATTCCATTTTTTAATTGTTCCTCTTGTGAATCCATACCATACTTCACGATAGAACCTTTTTCTCCATGCAGTGTAAAGTGTGGACCTGCTTGTTTTACATAACTGCTACTATGTAAAATGATACGCTTTACTCCGTAGTGAAGTACAACATGGAAGTAATCATCAATTTGTGCACCTGGTCGTTGTTTAATTACATCTGCACTTATCGCATCTGGTTTCCCAAATAATGATAATGCTTGGTCAATTAAATGTGACCCTAAATCATATAATATACCTGACCCCGGTAAGTTCTTTTCTCTCCAGCGATCACGGACATGTGGACGGAAACGATCAAAATTCGCTTCATATGCGTATACATTCCCTATTCTATTTTCTTCTAATAATTTCTTTATCGTTAAAAAGTCATTATCAAAACGACGATTATGATATACACTCAATACCACATTATGTTGCTCTGCTAATGAAATAAGCTCTTCTCCTTCTTCAATTGAAACAACAAATGGCTTTTCCACAACAACATGCTTACCGTTTAATATTGCTTCTTTTACATATGGAAAATGAGTTGTATTCGGTGAAGTAATGACCACTAAGTCAATATCAGCTCGCTTCACCAATTCATCAATTGTACTAACGACGTTAGCATTCGGTAATGTTTCTTTTACTACCTCTTCTTTTGAAGATAATACCGCACGAATATCGTATTCTTCTATCGTTTGTAATAATGGGATGTGAAATGTTGTACTAGAAAATCCAAACCCTACAATCCCTACACCTATTTTTTTCATGTTGTCCCTCCATTTATCCTGCTATTTGTGGCGAGTAAGATCCCCACTGATTAAAGTTTCACTTTATGAGAACGATTTCATTCAGTTATTATAACAAGATTCATACTAATTTGCCTAGAAAAAAGCATCTTGCCATTATCCATAGCAAGATGCTCCCTTTATTCCGGTCTTTTTTTCGTCCACGTTTCAATAACTTCACCAGTATCATTAACATCTAGCACTAAACTACCGTTACTATACCGGTCTTTATTTCGATACGCTTTCGGATCAATTTCTTCTACAATGTGTTTCTCTGTCTTCATGTAAACTAGTTCATCGTCTCGAACAATTTCAATACCGACAATGCGGTATGGATTACGTTTTAACTCTTTGAAAATAACAAGCCCTCGCTTCGCCCTCGTTGATTTCTCAATTTCTGTTGCTTTTAGACGTTTTACAGCACCGCGCTGCGTTACGAGAATAAGTTGATCTTTGTCACCATTTAATGGTTTACCAGAAGCAACATAGTCATCTTCTTTTAAATTAATTGCTTTCACACCAGCGGCCCTTACGCCTACTGGACTTACTTCATCTTCATGGAAAATAAGTGCATATGCACCGTGTGTAGCAAGAACAATATCACTCGTTCCATCTGTCGCAAATATATCGACAACCACATCATCTTTTTTCAAGTTTACAGCGACGAACGCCCTTGAATAACGCTGTACTTTATATTGGTTTAATTCTGTTTTCTTAATCATACCATTCCGCGTTACAAATACGATAAATCGTTTTTCTTCCTCAAAGTTCGGTACGACAGTTGCCCAAATAATGGTTTCATCCCGGTCGAGTGAAACGATATTAGCAACGTGCTGACCTAAATCTTTCCAACGAATATCTGGCATTTCGTATACTGGCAGATATATATAGTTTCCTTTATTCGTAAATAAGAGGACTGTCTCTGTCGTATTCGTATCGAATCGTTCAAGTAAGATGTCACCCTCTTTCATACCGAAGTCTTTGCCATTTGAGGCATTATGCGAGCGCCATCCAGTACGTTTCACATACCCTTCTTTCGTTACAGTAACGATGACATCTTCTTGTGGGATCATTACTTCTACATCTATTTTAATTTCCTCAATTTGTTCTTCAATAATAGCACGACGATCATCACTATATGTTTTCTTCACTCTCTTTAAATCTGTTTTAATAACTTGAAGCAATCTTTTTTCACTTTGTAAAATCGCCTGTAACTCTATAATTTTCTTATTCAGCTCATCGGCTTCTTGTTGTAGTGCTGTAATATCTGTATTCGTTAAACGATATAATTGCAAGGATACAATCGCTTCCGCTTGCGCTTCTGTAAAACCAAATTTCGCACTTAAATTATCTTTTGCATTACGCTTATCTTTTGAAGCTCGAATCGTTTCGATTACTTGATCTAAAATCGATAATGCTTTCTTTAAACCTTCTACAATATGTTGACGATTCTCCGCTTTTCTTAATTCATATTGTGAACGTCTCGTAACAACCTCTTTTTGGTGGCCAATATAAGCATCCAATATTTTTGGTAATGTCATAAGTGTTGGGCGACGATTATTAATCGCTACCATATTAAAGTTGTACGGAATTTGTAAATCTGTATTTTTATATAAATAATTTAAAATCCCTTCAGCATTTGCTTCTTTCTTCAATTCTACAACAATGCGAAGACCTGTACGATCTGTCTCATCACGAACTTCAGCAATACCATCTAATTTTTTATCTAGACGTAATTCATCCATTTTTTTAACAAGGTTTGCTTTATTCACTTCGTAAGGAATTTCAGTGATTACGATTTGCTGTTTCCCACCACGAACCGTTTCAACTTCTGCTTTTCCACGAATAATGATTTTACCTTTTCCTGTTTCATACGCCTTTTTAATACCATCAATCCCTTGAATAATACCGCCTGTCGGGAAATCTGGTCCTTTCATAACTGTTAATAAATCATCAACAGTACTATTTGGCTTATCAATACGCATCATTGTAGCATCAATAACTTCTCCAAGATGATGCGGAGGAATTTCTGTTGCATAACCAGCGGAAATCCCCGTTGATCCGTTCACTAATAAGTTCGGAAACGCTGCTGGTAATACAACTGGTTCTTCACTCGTATCATCAAAGTTTGACACGAATTCAACTGTTTCTTTATCAAGATCACGTAATAATTCAGATGCAATTGGTGATAAACGAGCTTCCGTATAACGCATTGCTGCTGCTGGGTCCCCATCGACACTACCATTATTACCATGCATTTCAACTAAAACATTACGTACTTTCCAAGTTTGACTTAAACGTACCATCGCCTCATATACAGAGGAATCTCCGTGTGGATGATAGTTACCGATAACGTTACCTACTGTTTTAGCTGATTTACGAAACGCTTTATCATGTACATTACCTTCTACATACATAGAATATAAAATACGTCTTTGTACTGGCTTTAAACCATCACGTGCATCTGGAAGTGCACGATCTTGAATTATATATTTACTATAACGTGCAAAGCGGTCACCTAACACGTCTTCAAGCGGGAGGTCATGAAACTTCTCTGCTTGCATGTTATTCCACCTCCGTCTCCATTATCATTTCATTTTCTAAAATATTTCCTTCTTCTTGCATACCAAACTGTACATTACGCTCAATCCATTTACGACGCGGTTCTACTTTATCACCCATTAACGTTGTAACGCGGCGTTCTGCTCTTGCTGCATCATCAATTTTCACGCGAATTAATGTGCGTGTTTCAGGATTCATAGTCGTTTCCCATAATTGATCCGCATTCATCTCACCAAGTCCTTTATAACGTTGTAACATATAGCCTTTTCCAACCTTTTTCGTTACACCGTCTAATTCTTCATCTGACCAAGCATATTCAATTACTTCACTCTTACCTTTTCCCTTACTTACTTTATATAAAGGTGGAAGTGCGATAAACACTTTTCCGGCTTCGATAAGTGGTTTCATATATCTGTAGAAAAACGTTAATAACAATACTTGAATATGAGCTCCGTCCGTATCAGCATCGGTCATAATGACAACTTTATCGTAGTTAATATCTTCAACATCGAATTCATTTCCTACGCCGCCACCAATCGCATAAATGATTGTATTAATCTCTTCGTTTTTAAAGATATCAGCAAGCTTTGCTTTTTCTGTATTAATAACTTTACCACGTAACGGTAATACCGCTTGGAAACGACGATCTCGTCCTTGTTTTGCTGAACCACCGGCAGAGTCACCCTCTACTAAGTACAGTTCATTTTTCTGCGGGTTACGTGATTGTGCAGGTGTTAACTTACCACTTAATGTACCTTCTGATTTTTTCTTCTTCTTACCACTGCGAGCTTCTTCTCTCGCTTTACGAGCAGCCTCACGCGCTTGCGCTGCTTTCACTGCTTTTCTCACAAGAAGTGTAGCTACATCCGGGTTTTCTTCTAAAAAGTAGGCTAAATGCTCTGATACAATCGCATCAATTGAAGACCGCGCTTCACTTGTACCTAGTTTCCCTTTCGTTTGTCCTTCAAACTGAAGTACTTCTTCTGGTACACGTACAGAAACGATAGCTGCTACCCCTTCACGAATATCTGTACCTTCTAAGTTTTTATCTTTTTCTTTTAATAGTGAAACTTTACGCGCATACTCATTAAACACACGCGTCATGGCTGTTTTAAATCCAGCTTCGTGTGTTCCACCGTCTTTTGTACGTACGTTATTTACAAACGAAAGAATATTTTCTGAGTAACCATCATTAAATTGAAATGCTAGTTCTGCTTCAATCCCATTTTGTTCACCAGTGAAGTATACAACTGGATGAATAGAATCTTTTTCTTCGTTTAAATAGGAAACGAAAGCTTCAATTCCTGTTTCATAATGAAATACATCTTCTAAATCATTTCGTTCGTCTTTAATTGAAATCTTCATTCCTTTTAGTAAGAATGCTGATTCACGTAATCTTTCACATAACGTTTCATAATTGTAATTTGTTGTACTGAAAATCGTTGTATCTGGTTTGAAATGCATTGTCGTACCAGATTCTTTCGTTTTCCCAATTTTCTCAAGCGTCGTTACAGGAACACCACCATTTTCAAAACGTTGTTCATAAATGCTACCGTCACGCTTAATCGTTACGACTAACCATTCTGATAAGGCGTTTACAACTGATGCCCCAACACCGTGTAAACCACCACTCGTTTTGTAACCACCTTGACCAAACTTACCACCGGCATGAAGTACAGTTAAAATAACTTCTGGTGTAGGTTTTCCAAGCTTATGCATTCCCGTAGGCATTCCTCGCCCTTTATCTATAACGCTAATACTATTATCTTTATGTATTACGACAGAAATTTCGTCGCCAAATCCCGCTAACGCTTCATCAACGGAGTTATCTACTATTTCGTATACTAAATGATGCAATCCACGGCTGTCCGTGCTCCCGATATACATACCCGGGCGTTTTCGAACGGCTTCAAGTCCTTCTAACACTTGAATCGCATCTTCATTATATTGGAACTGATGCTTCGCCAAACTCCTTGCCCCTTTCCTAATCCAAAATCAGAACATATGTTTCTATTATAGAATAACGCCTCGACTATAGTTTTGGCAAGTTATCTTATCTCTTTTATATACCATTTTCAATAGAAAAATCCTTGTTTTTTCACAAGGATTCCTCTAGGCTACTATTTCAGAAAAATAATCGTTTGTCAACGAGAAATGGATATGTATGCCAAGATTACACATTCCAAACCTTTATTATGATCCAAATGATCAATATCCAAAACGGGATTACAAGTAACAATCCCCAAAAACAGCCTTTAAAAAATCTCATGATGAACACCTCGTTCATCGGCCCTACTTATCTATAATGTGGGCTGAACCAATCTTTCTAACTTTACAGTCTACACTATTTTGTCATCGCATGTTCTACTTTTATACAACGATCCATTATTACAGTATAGTCTTTTTCTTTTAAAAGTTTGTATGTATCTTCATCTTGTACTCCTAATTGTGCCCAAAAAACATCTGCATCAATCTCTACAAATTCTTTTGCAACATCCATTAAAAATTCTGGACGGCGGAATACATTTACAATATCAACATGTTCCTTAATATCCTTTAGTGAAGCAACTGCCTTTTCTCCAAGCACCTCATCTACCGTTGGGTTTACTGGAATAATGCGATACCCAGCATCTTGCATTGCTTTTGAAACCATATACGATGTACGTTCTGGCTTATCCGATAATCCAACAACTGCAATCGTTTTGCTTTTCTTTAGTACTTCACCAATTTCCGTACGAGTTGGGTTTTCAATTGTCATAATTTATCCCTCCTATTCCTTTAGTATAGCCGATAAAGAAAGTCTCTTTCAATATGAAAGAGACTTTCTTTTATTTCGATTATTGATTCTTTGTAGCTGAGTTATCTGCTAAAGTGGCTGTTTTCGTCATTTTTTGACCGTTACGATAGAATGTAACTTCTACTTTTTCGCCTACTTTTTTCTTTTCATATAAATATTTACGGAATTGAAGTGAATTTTCTACTTTTTGATTATCTAATGCTACTACAATATCATATTGCTCTAAACCAGCTTTTTCTGCAGGGGATATTGGGTAAATTTTACCTAATACAACGCCATTTGTTACTTCTTTCGGTACTTTCAATTGATTTACCGCATAAGCTTGCACATCTTCTAATGAAACGACACCTACTCCAAGAGCTGGACGTTTCACTACTCCGTCTTTTTCAAGTGATTCAATAACTGGTTTTGCGATATTAATTGGAATAGCAAATCCAATCCCTTCAACTTCTTGTTGTGCAATTTTACTTGAATTAATCCCAATTATTTCACCGTTTTGGTTAAATAATGCACCACCACTATTACCAGGGTTAATCGCTGCATCTGTTTGAATAACTTGAGCATTCCAATCTGCCCGTTTATCCCCATCAATATCTACTGGAATTTCACGTTCTTTACTACTAATAATACCTTCCGTTACACTTCCATCAAATCCTAGTGGGTTACCGATTGCAATTGCTTTTTCACCCGCACGGATTTTGCTTGAATCACCTAAAGTGGCAACTTTATTTACATTAGCCCCGTCAATTTCAACAACAGCTAAATCTAACCAAGGATCTTTCCCTACTAGTTTTGCATCTACCTTTTTACCATCACTTAATTTTACAGCAAGTTTATTTGCACCATCTACTACATGGTTGTTCGTTACAATATATGCTTTATTTCCTGCTTTTTTATAAATAACACCTGATCCTGAGCCAGCTTGTTGTTCTTGACCTGTCGGTTGCATTGCAAATGGATCAATACTTTGTTGCATATTAATAACACCTACAACAACATCTTTCGCGCCTTCAATCATACCAGGTAAATCAGTTTCATTTTTTGCTTTATTGACAACAGGAACTACAGTACCTTCAACTTTTGAATCCGAACTAAATGACGATACAGCCGCTCCATTATTTTGAGCCCATGGCATATATGGTGCTGCAAAACTAATTGTGACAGCCCCAACTACAGCCCCGACTAAACCTGTGAAAAAATAACCTTTTTTACTGCCCGATTTTCTCACTTCTCTCGTTTCCCTATGCTCTTCATTTAAATTTGGTCCGTCGTAATATCCCATGTTTTATTTCCCCTCTCTGGTGAATTCGTATTTTCAGTATAGTCACGTTTTGTGTCCTTCTTGTGAACTCATCGTGAAATCCAATTAAAAAAATACTCTTATCTAACATTGTAGACAAGAAAAGTATTTTTTGTACATTCTACCTGCAAAAGAGGATATAAAATTGACATTTCCCTAGGCTAAAGTACACAATCCGTTACAATTATTCTTCAAATTTGTAACCAACTCGAATAACAGTACCGATATGCTTCGCTTTATCTCCTAGCTTATTTCGTAGTTTTTTAATATGAGTATCAACCGTTCGGTCATCACCGTAATAGTCATATCCCCATAACTGATCTAATAAATGTTGTCGTGACAACACAATTCCTTTGTTCTCCATTAAATAAACAAGAAGTTCAAATTCTTTATGTGTTAATATAATTTCTTCTCCATCTACTAAAACGGTTCTAGATAGACGATTCACTTCTATTCCAGCTAAAGACATAGTATTTTCTTCCGCTACTCCTACCACGCCATCCGCACGTTTCAATAACGTCTTCGCGCGAGCTACTAACACTTTCGGGCTGAATGGTTTCGTTACATATTCATCTGCACCTAATTCGAATCCTAATAATGTATCATCCTCATCCGAACGTGCTGTCAACATAATGATTGGTACAGCTGATTCTTTTCTAATTCGTCTACAAACAGACCATCCATCTATTTCTGGTAACATAATATCTAACATAATTAAATCAATTTCATGCTCTGCAAATAATTCTAACGCTTTTTTTCCGTCTTCTGCTTCGATTACTTCAAAGCCTTCATTACGAAAATAATCACTAACGATTTCACGTAATCTTCTTTCATCTTCAACAAGTAATACTGTTTTATTCATATAATCTATCCCGCCTTTTTACTCTTTCAATCGAATAATACGTTGATTGGAGCTTCCGCGAAATGGAAGTGTTAAATCTTTTTTCTCGATTTCAAATCTTCCATCGACTAAAACATCCCCATAATGTAACAACTCTATCATATCATTATTTTGAGAACTCTGTATCTCTTCTAACGTATAACCTGTATACATCCATAGATTTTTTTTCAAATCTTTCACAGCTTTTGCTACTTTTTTCACTTCATTAGCTTGGAAAAATGGATCTCCACCTGAAAATGTTACATCAGTTAATGGATTACTTGCAATCTCTTCCATAATTTCTTCTACTGTCATTTCAGTTCCATTACAAATATTCCACGATTTCGGATTATGGCAACCGAAACAACGATGCGGACAGCCCGCAAAAAACACGACTGTCCGCAATCCTTCTCCATCTACTACACTATCATGAATGATGTTCATCACTTTCATTTATGCTTCACCCGATCCATCTCTTCACTACGTTTCGCACTATTCCACTTCGACATATCTCCTACAAGATAACCTGTTATGCGGCGAATTCTTTCTATATTGGCCTCATCTTCATTTCCGCAGCTTGGACATTCATTTCCGATAACTCCGTGATAGCTACAGCACTTACAACGATCAACAGGATGATTAATTGAACCGTATCCAACGCCATTCTCTGCCATCGCTTGCACAATTTGTTTTAACGCCTTTTTGTTATGCATTGCTGCTCCGTCTAGTTCAATATACGTAATATGTCCCCCATTACATAGGGCGTGGAAAGGTCCTTCTAAACGAATTTTATTTATCGCTTGAATGTTATAGTAAACTGGGATATGGAACGAATTCGTATAATAATTATGATTCGTTATACCGCTAATCACACCAAATTCTTCTCTATCTTTTTTCACAAACTTCCCTGATAACCCTTCTGCAGGAGTTGCAATTACTGAGAAATTCAGTTCATGTTCTTCTGTCGCTTTATCCATTCTATCTCTCATAAAGGAAATGATTTCATATCCAAGTTTCCACGATTCTTCATCTTCTCCATGATGCTTACCTGTTAAAGCTACTAAACACTCCGCAAGACCGATAAAACCAAGACTTAACGTCCCTTGCTTTAAAATGGATGCTACAGAATCTTCAGGCTGTAACGTTTCTCCTCCGCGCCATACACCTTGTGAATATAAAAATCGAAAATCTCTAGCTCGCTTCGTACATTGGTACTCAAATCGTTCTAATAATTGCTTAATCCCTAAATCTAAGTAATAATTTAACGCTTCAAAAAACGCTTCTTTTGAACCACTAATTAACGCTAATTTCACTAAATTAATAGACGTAAATGATAAATTCCCTCTTCCAATCGCTGTTTCTTCTCCATGTATGTTAGACATAACACGAGTACGGCATCCCATGTAACATACTTCACTTTCCGGTCGTCCATCATAATGCACTGCATTAAATGGCGCATCTAAAAATGAAAAGTTAGGGAATAATCTTTCAGCCGTTGTTTCTAACGCTAATTCAAATAAATCATAGTTCGGATCACTTTCTTCAAAGTTCAAACCTTTTTTCATTTTAAAAATTTGAATAGGAAAAATTGGTGTTTCCCCTTTACCAAGACCAGCTTGTGTCGCTTTTAAAAGCTCTCTAACTAATAATCGTCCCTCTTTTGATGTATCTGTTCCATAATTAATAGAAATAAACGGTACTTGTCCCCCGCCCCTACTATGCATACTATTTGAATTATGAATAAACGCTTCACAAGCCTGATACGTATCATTTTCTGTTTCTTTCCATGCAAATTCTTCTATTTGTTCTTTCGTAAGCGGATATGACTGTAATCGTTTCTTATGTCTCTCTACTGTTTTTCTCACATATGGAGCTAAATCAATATCAAAGAGTGCAAACGATTGACCACCATGCTGCATATTTTGATTCGCTTGAAAAATAATAGACGAAAGAGCCAATGCACTTTTAATGTCTTGCGGTTGTCTCATATGGCCATGTCCTGTATGAAAACCGTTAGCAAGCATTTGCGCTAATGGAATTTGCGAACAAGTCGTTGTCCCAGTCGCATAAAAATCTAAGTCATGTGGATATAATATATTTTGATTTATCGCTTTTTTCACTTGATCTGACAATAAATTTTCAACTGCATAATATTTCGCACTCTCAGATGCGAACGTTCCCATTACTCCCATCGGAGAGCGGCCATCTACATTTGCATTTTCTTGCATTAAATCTTGTTCATTGCCGTGGACAATTGTCTCAAACACTCTCATTAATTCTTCTCCACGTGTATTTTTTTGTAACATTTATAACCCTCCACCAATATGTTGTTGTCTTTTGATTAAAATGTTACTACATATAGTCTTATTGTTTCTGTGAGAAATGTAACATTCCTGTGAAATTTTTTGCACGAAATAATGAATTTTTCATTTACAAAAAAGAAATGTGCTCTTTACAAATGTATGGTACAATATACGGGAAAAACTCTTTTTACCCTTTATCAACACATTTGAATAAAGGAGACTGAACTTATGGTTACTACATATCTTTTATTTATCGTTGCCTACTTACTTGGCTCGATCCCATTTGCACTAGTCGTTGGAAAGATTGGTTATGGAATTGACATTCGTGAGCATGGAAGCGGTAATTTGGGCGGGACAAATACATTCCGCACACTAGGGAAAAAAGCAGGTTTTATCGTTACAATTGCTGACATTTTAAAAGGTACATTAGCAACGAGTCTACCGATTATTTTCGGGTTAGATGTTCATCCACTATGGTTCGGATTAGCAGCTGTTCTTGGACATGTGTATCCGATTTTCGCGAAATTCCGTGGTGGTAAAGCAGTTGCAACTTCTGCTGGCGTGCTTTTATGCTACTCACCAGTTGTTTTTGCAATATTAGCTGTTGTCTTTTTCAGCCTTTTATTTACAACAAGATACGTATCACTTTCTTCTATGGTAACAGCTGTCGTTGCCGTTATCGCATCAATTGTTAGCGGGGATAAAATCTTCATTATTGCGATGTGTTTATTAGCAGGTATGGTTATTTATAAACACCGTGCAAATATTGGACGAATTATAAATAAAACTGAACCGAAAGCAAACTTTTCAAAAAAGCAAAAATAAGATCGTAACCCACATAACGCAAAAAGAAAACGTGAAGCATATTAATAGCGTCTTTTTGCGTTATTTTTTATACTAAAGAAAAAGCAACATAATTTGGAGGAACTATACATGAATCTTTCCGTAACAAAAGAAGCAGCACAATGGTATAAAAACGAATTAAACTTACAATCAGGTGAAACACTACGCTTTTTCGTACAATACGGTGGTTGCAGCACTGTGCAAAAAGGACTTTCTTTAGGTATTCGTAAAGATGACCCTGCACACCCTGCTGTTCAAATTCAAGAAGAAGATATTAACTTCTTTATTGAAAGCGATGATGAGTGGTTCTTCGATGGACATAATTTAGTTGTTACATTTAACGACGGTGATGATTTCCCGCAATTTAATTATGAAAAATAGAAAAAACGTGGCTTCTGCCACGTTTTTTTATTTTTTCTTAATTTCCTCATATTTCGCATACCACTCAGGATAGAACTTTTTAAATGATACGGGCCTGAACCCTTCTTTTTTCGCACAAATATTCGTCGTACTTGCGGTAATACAAAGTTCACCTTCGCCGTTATATATTTCATAACCATATACCACACGAAGCGGGCTCACAGTGTCCACCCATGTTTTCACAATTGCTTTTTCACCGTAACGCATCGCTTTACGATATGAAATTTGCAAATCTAACACAGGAGAAATAATACCCTCTTTCTCCATTTCAACATATGAAAAACCTAAATCTTGTATAAGTTTCGTGCGACCTAATTCAAGCCACACCAAATAGTTTGAATGGTAAACAACACCCATTTGATCTGTTTCCGCATAACGGATTTCAACTTCATGTTCTGCTACAAACATATGTATTCGCCTTCTTTCACTTCTGCTGCCTTGCATACATTTAATCATAATACAGTGACAACAAAAATAAAATAAAAACAGTGAATCTTTTACTGAAAGGAGCAAGCATATGATTCAAATTGTAACTGTTCGTAGCGGTGATAGCGTATATAGCTTGGCATCAAAATATGGATCAACACCTGACGAGATAGTAAAAGACAATGGATTAAATCCAGCTGAAACACTCGTTGTTGGTCAGGCACTGATCGTGAATACGAAAGGGAATAATTATTATGTACAGCCTGGCGATAGCCTATATCGAATCTCTCAGACATATAACGTTCCTCTCGCTAGTTTAGCTAAAGTTAATAACTTATCTTTAAAATCCATTCTCCATGTTGGACAGCAATTATATATACCGAAAGGGACAAAACGAGCGGTAGAATCCATCGCTTATTTACAACCTTCAACAATTCCAATAAAAGAAAGTTTGGTAAATGCTACACGTGCTATCAACCCATTTTTAACGTATTTAGCCTACTTTAGTTTTGAAGCCAAAAGAGATGGTACATTAAAAGAACCAACCGAAACAGCTAAAATCGCTAATATTGCAACGCAAGGCAACACCATCCCTATGCTTGTTATTACAAATATTGAAAATGGAAATTTCAGTGCCAATCTGACATCAGTTATTTTACGGGACGCAACAATCCAAAATAAATTTATTACAAACATTTTGCAAACTGCTGAGAAGTACGGTATGCGAGACATTCATTTTGATTTCGAGAGTGTGGCACCTGAAGATCGTGAAGCGTATAATCGTTTTTTACGAAATGTAAAAACACGATTACCTAATGGATACACGCTAAGCACAACGCTTGTACCGAAAACAAGTTCAAATCAAAAGGGAAAATTTTTCGAAGCTCACGATTATAAAGCACAAGGACAAATTGTTGATTTCGTCGTCATTATGACATATGACTGGGGATGGCAAGGCGGGCCACCGATGGCGATCTCTCCTATCGGTCCTGTAAAAGAAGTACTTCAATATGCAAAATCTCAAATGCCTCCACAAAAAATTATGATGGGGCAAAATTTATACGGTTTCGATTGGAAACTTCCATTCAAAGAAGGAAATCCACCTGCAAAAGCAATTAGCTCTATTGCAGCTGTTGCACTAGCTCGTAAATACAATGTTCCTATCCGCTATGATTTCACAGCTCAAGCTCCTCATTTTAATTATTTCGATGAAAATGGTGTACAACACGAAGTTTGGTTTGAAGATTCACGGTCTGTTCAAAGTAAATTCAATTTAATGAAAGAACAAGGTATAGGCGGTATTAGCTATTGGAAGATAGGTTTACCATTCCCGCAAAATTGGCGTTTACTCGTTGAAAACTTTACGATTACAAAAAAGGGCTGACATAAGTCAGCCCTTTTTGTACATTCTGTTAAGATTCATCTTTGATTTCACTTTTTAATGAGTCAATACTTTCTAAACGTCTTTGATTTTTTGCTTCAATAGCAGCACGATCTTTTTCATTAGAAAGTTCCGCTGTTTCTTTTGCTTCATTAAAGTTATCAATTGTATTTTGCACCATTTCTTGTAACTTTTCAGCGTTGTCACTTCGATTATCTGGATTTGGCATGTACTTCCCTCCTAATATTGTATATACACACCATCTTAAGTTACCTATCTTGCCTCAAATTTATACATAAAAAAGGAGAATGTAATATTCTCCTTTTCTTTAACCGTTATCAACAATCGGTTGTTTGCCCGTTTGGTCTTGCATTTGCTTTCCTTTATTGCCACCAGCTTTTTTTGATTGTGTTCCAATATGATTCGGTGCAAAGTCTTTTGAATTCTTTTTCGGATTACCCATTACTATCGCCTCCTTAACACTAGTATCGTACTAGTGTTAAGAATTATTCAGCTTGCTTAAAAAGTTTCATTTCATAACGTTTTTCAATACGTTCTTCAATACGATCGATTGCATCACGATCGCTTAATAATTGTTGTTTATTTTCTTTCACAAGTTCGTCAAATGATTTACGGCGACTTCTTCTCATGCTGTTCACCCTCTCTCCTTTACTTTCTTATTACATAGTATGAGCAAATGAAAAACTCTTTAATCAGATTTGCAAGAAAATTTTATGTTTTAATACTCCTAAAAAAACTCCGTATACAATAAATTGTATACGGAGTTTTTTATACCATAACATTTAAATACTCTTTCAGTTTTTCATCTGCATTCGTTTCATTTTCTTTATAATCATGGAGCGCTTGTAGTACGAAATCATACTGTTCTAAAATATAACTTTCTAATTTTAAAACATCTTCTACGCTATTCAGCATAATTCTCGTATTACCAGCTTCACTTTTTAACGCCGGTTCACATTGTAAGCTCGTACATATTTCTTTCACATCATCTTCTAATATATCTGTTAATACATATTTCTTTCGACCTTTTACTTTTAATCTCATAACCGGATAAAAAGCTTTTATATCTAAATAATTCCCTACATTCATGTAACGAATCCATTCAATATTACGTTTATTTCGTACAAGCATTTCTTTTAATACTTCATATACCACAGTTTCATCAAGTACGTCTTTATTTGATTTTCTCTTTGTTTCTTCCTCAATAGATGCACATTTTTGATAAACAGCTGCACACGTAATACAATCATCAAATGCATTATGAGAACTTAAACGAATGCCAAGCATTCGCTTTAACGTTTCAAGTTTATGATTAGGCGCGTGCTTCATATATTTCTTTGCTAAAAACACAGTATCAATCACTTTATTTTTAGGTTCCGGTAATCCAAGCATATTGACATTGCTTTTCAAAAAGCGCATATCAAAAGAAGCGTTATGAGCCACAATAACATTTGTATGTAAAAATGCTAAAAATAAAGGTAACACTTCTTCAATTGTCGGTGCATCTGAAACACGATAATTTGTAATACCTGTTAAGCTCGTTATTCGGCCTGGAATTGGACGCTCTGGGTTCACGTATGACACGAATTGATCTACTAGCTCATGATTACGATATTTCACTGCTGCTACTTGAATAATTTTATCATTATAAGGGTTAAATCCTGTTGTTTCAAAATCAATTACAACATAATCTAACGGTAAGGATATATTCCCCACTCCAAATACACTCCTTTATCTCTAAACGTTTATATTTCTTTTATCATATCACGAAGCTTTCACTACTTGAAAAAGAAAAGGCAGAAATGGTTACTTTCCACCTCTACCTTTTCACCATTATTTTAATTTAGTAATCCGTTTCTCCATCTCTTTTTGCGTCATCGGTCCAATAAACTTATCTTGAATGACACCTTTTGTATCTACAAAATACGAAGTTGGGATCGTAATTACTTTATACGCTGTTGTTACATCAATATTTTTGTCCAATAAAATAGGAAAAGTAATTCCTTTTTCCTTTGCAAAATTACTTACCTTTTCGATCCCTCCGCCTTTTTCTGAAGGCGTATAATTTATTGCTAAAATTTCTACATTTTCTTTATGTTCTTTATAAAAAGCCTCCATATCCGGCATTTCTTGCTGGCAAGGCCCACACCACGTTGCCCAAAAATTTAAAATCACTTTCTTTCCTTTTAAATCTGATAACTTTACATTCGTTCCATCTAACTTCGTTAATTCAAAGTCTGGCGCACTCTTTCCTATTTCAATACCGTTACTTGCAATCATTTCTTTCATAGCAGCTTCACTTTTTTCTTGCTCTCCTTGGGCCGCCTGATCGCTTTTACCAAACTGTTCATAAGCTGCATATCCCGCTAAACAAAGTAACACTACAATAATCGTAAGCTTCCGCCACATTTTATATCACCCTAACGTGTTTATCTTCTTTTAATATATCCATTCAAATGCTATATACCTTATTTTAGCTTATACGGACAAGCTTGGAAATATTCACAGTCAAAATAATTGGAATATTCTTATTTGAAGTGCAATTCCTTCCTTTTTATCCTTTTCGGCAAGAAGACTCCATCTGATTTGTGTTACGATATAATCTGCCCTAGATAAGGAGGGGATATATCGTAGGACAACGAAATTGGATAATGATAATCCTTTAGCTGCTTGCACCAAAAGGAATCACGATGAAGACCATGTTCACATTTTGTTCCGTTTCGTTCCCAATATTGATTTGTCAAAAGTAATTTTAATGAATTCTCTGAGAAAGATGGTGAAAATAATGGCTAGAAAGAAAGCGGTGAAAGTATTACGGAAACAAAAGAAAAGAGAAACCATGCAACGCTTCACTCAGAAACAGAATATCGGGCGAGCTTGTCTTACTGCCAAAGAATTTCGTTTACTGCAACGCATGTCACATAGTTCAAAAGCATTGCGAAATGTTGGATTGTATACCATGAAACAAAGTTATTTGAATCACAACAGGATGGCTACTATAAAAGAAGTAGACACAGCCATGCAAGCCGATATGAACTACTGGGGCGTTCAATCAAACTCTGTTCAAGCGATTCGTAGAGCCGTATTTACAGAAGTGAAGAGCTTTTTTAAAGCGTTGGAACAGTGGAAGAAAAATCCTGAGAAGTTCACAGGTCATCCGAAGTTTCCAAATTATTCTCGTTCCACTGACAAACGAATCATTGAAATCTATCAAGTTCCAAAAGTGGATGATAACGGGTATTGGATGATTCCGATGAATGTTGCATTCAGAAAAAAGTTTGCTTCTATTAGAATACGTATGCCTAAAAACTTAAGAAATAAACAAATCTCCTACATTGAGATTGTACCGAAGCAAAAAGGTCGGTTCTTTGAGGTGCATTACACATATGAAATGCACGTTTCTCAAATGAAGAAGCAATCCACGACTACGAGTAACGCTTTGAGTTGCGATTTAGGTGTAGATAGATTAGTAAGTTGCGTGACAAATACAGGTGATGCATTTTTAATTGATGGGAAGAAATTAAAATCCATTAACCAGTACTTCAACAAAATGATACGTAATCTTCAACTGAAAAATGTGGAAAACGGACTTTCTAAACGAATTGTAACGAATAAAATGGCTGCATTTTGGCATAAACGAGAACGACAAATCAATGGTTACCTTTCACAAACGGTAGGCTTGTTGTTCAAAAAATTGAAAGAATTAGATATAGATACGATTGTTGTAGGGTATAACGCTGGTTGGAAACAAAAATCTGATATGGGGAAAAAGAATAATCAAAAGTTTGTTCAAATTCCATTTCATAAACTGATAGCAGCAATTGAGAATAAATGTGTAAAAGAAGGCATTCGTTTTTTAAAACAAGAAGAAAGCTATACTTCAAAAGCTAGTTTTCTTGATAAAGATCCGGTTCCAGTTTGGTCTAAGGATGATAGGAGGCAGTATCTCTTTAGTGGCAAACGAATCACTCGTGGTCTGTACCAAAGTAAAGCAGGGAAATGTATTCACGCTGATATTAATGGTGCATTGAATACATTACAAAAATCAAAAGTTGTAGAATGGGATGAAAATCTTAAAGTGAAAACGCCGATTCTATTAGAAGTACAAAAATGTAAGGCTGTTGCTTCGTGCATAGCTTAGTGGGTGCGTCAACCATCCATGTGTACTCGACTTGTCGGGGCTTGTAGCACACGCCGGATTCATCTGAGTGGTGGCTTCTTCTGCAAGGAAGAATTGCTCTTTTTCGGAAGGGTGGTGCAAGTGGGAAAACAATCGTTCGTTGCCAGTACCGACCAAAAACTTACTTGGGGTGTTACCATAAGGTGGCATGAAGGCTAGAGCGTCAAACTGTCTAGCGATAGACCGAAAAGACCTAGTGTTCTAACTCAAGCCCCCACTGAAACGCTTCGTCTCAGTGGGGGTAGTTGACCATATAATTAGAAAAAAACAAATGAAGTGTTACTCATTTTCTTCTGGACCTATTCACCTTTTTACTTTCATAGTTATATAAACTTCAACAAAAGGGGGATTGCGTATGAATTCATTCGAAAAAATAACATTATATATTCTTAGTTTTCTTTTATACCCAGTCGGTATTATTACATGGATCATTTCACTCTTTAGTAAAGATCTTGAAAAAAAGAAAGTAGGGCGTATTTGTCTCTATGTTTCTCTAGTCTCATTCGTCCTTTTCTTAATTCTTGGAATTGCAACTTTCCTTATGACCGCTACTTTTAATGTTGATCTGAATCATTCTGAATCTATCGAGTATCAAATAAATGACGGTGAATGAAGATAAGAGCATTGCTCTTATCTTTATTTACACCCTTTTAAAAATGAATGACTATTTATTAATTTTTCAGGACTTCCACATGCAACAATACTTCCTTCTCTCATGATAACAACACGATCTGCTAGTATCACTTTCTCTACATCATGTGTTGCTACAATTCTCGTTCCCCCTCTTCCTAGCCCTTCTATCATATTCCAAACAACTTCTTGATTGCTCGGATCTAATCCCGCAGTTGGTTCATCTAAAATAATAAGATTCGGATTTGAAACAATTGCTCGCAATAATGCAAGACGTTTTCTTTCCCCTCCCGAAAACTCTTCACCGCTTTTATGTAGTACAGTTTGAATCCCTTCAGGCAATTCACTAATAATCGGCGTTACATTTACAAGTTCAGCATTTTTTTCTAACTCGTTTTCTAAGCCCACTTCCCCGAAATACATATTCTCTTTTACTGTCTTCCGAAAGAATCGAGGTTCTTGCCACACTGTAGTCAATCGAGCCTCATTACCATAATAAACAATGCTACCGTTAGATGGTTTATACAAGCCTGTCATTAATTTTAAAAGCGTTGTTTTTCCTGCACCACTTTCCCCTACGATCATAATGAGTTCACCAGGGTTAATTTGCAAATCAATATTATGAATTCTGCATTTCTCTTCATCATTTTCCTGAAATGAAACATTTGTTATTGTCATCCCCATCGCTCTTTCTACATTACTATTTGCCACTCGTTTATCTAAAAAGGAAAAAACTCTACTTGCCGAAGCAGCTGCAACTTGTGTCATCATTAATAAATCTCCCACATAACGGACAGGGAAAAAAAGCATCTCTATTGTCGCTAAAACTGCAACAAGTGAACCAACCTCCATTTCGCCCTGCATTATTTTTTGCGCACCTATAATAAGAACAACGATATATGCTCCTGTTTCAATCACTGTTCCAACTACTCCAATACAGTGTTGCATCATCGTCTTCTTTACTTCTGTTTTATAAGATTGTGCCGTTACTCCTTTAAATAAGCCAATAGCCCATTTTTCTTTTTGCAAACTACGTAAATCTTGTGCACCTTTTACAAACTGTGAAACCATCTCTACAACACTTGATTGATTTTTTTGAGCAATACTTGCGATATTTCTTACCTTTTTGCCCATAATCATTGGAACAACTGCACTTAGAAATAAAAACGGAGTTATCCACCAGATGAACTGTGTATCTATATGTTGCAGCGCTATGATCGCACCGATAAATTGCGCAATGGCATGTATATATTCTATTAATATAGAACCATATAACCTGACCCAGTTCGGAATATCAGATACGACTAAAGTTTCCAACTCTCCTTGTTTGATTTTCTCACTCTCTTCAAATGGTAATAAGAAAAAATGACGCAATACATCTATACGCTTCTCTCGTAATATTCGCTGACTCGCTTTGGAGCTTACATAATCAAATGAAAGATTGTTCACCCACATCAACAAGCGACTAACTGCAAACAAAGTAATGTAAAGGTACGCCTCCTTTACCTCTCGTTGAATAAGGTTATCTACAATTAGCCCCATGAATAGTGGACGGGATAAATTTAAAATAGCTGCAAAAAGCCCACTGCATACAGCTGCTATTACTAATATTTTTTCTTTCTGTAACGGTAACAATATTCTTTTATATTCTTTCATGACATTTCCTCCGTTTTTTATAGTAAAAAGAAAGGGATGAAACCAAATGGTTTCATCCCTTTCCATAAAATAAGGAAGCTAACAGTTGTTAGCTTCCTTATCGTTCATTTCAATTATTTAGTTCGACACTTTAGACTCTTCGATTTTCTCACGAAGAACCATTTGCAGAATACCACCGTGACGGTAGTAGTCAATTTCAACTTCACTATCGAAACGAGCTACTACTTCAAATTGTTTTTCGTTGCCATCTAAATCGGTTGCAACTACTTTTACTAGATCACGTGGTCTAACTGTTTTGTCGATTTGAATTTCAAATGACTCGTTACCAACAAGACCTAATGTTTCAGCGCTTTCGCCATCTTTAAATTGTAGTGGTAATACGCCCATTAATACTAAGTTACTACGGTGGATACGCTCGAAGCTTTCTGCAATTACTGCTTTAATACCTAATAAGTTTGTACCTTTCGCAGCCCAGTCACGAGAACTTCCCATACCGTAATCTTTACCTGCAACAACTAGAAGGCCTGTGCCATCTTCTTTATATTTCATAGCAGCATCATAGATTGATGTTACTTCACCAGTTGGCCAATATGTTGTATATCCGCCTTCTGTTCCTGGTGCGATTTGGTTTTTAATACGGATGTTCGCGAATGTACCACGCATCATAACTTCATGGTTACCACGACGAGAACCGTAAGAGTTGAAGTCAACTGGTTGTACGCCGTTCTCTAATAAGTAGCGCCCAGCTGGTGTGTGCTTACCGATTGAACCTGCTGGTGAAATATGGTCTGTCGTTACAGAATCACCAAATTTACCAACTACGCGTAAGCCTGATAATGTTTCAACTTCACCTGGCTCTTTAGATAATCCTTCAAAGAACGGTGGATTTTGAATGTATGTTGAATCATTATCCCAAGTATATAAAGCTTCGTTTGAAGTTTGAATTTCATTCCAACGCTCATTGCTGTTAAATACTTGTGCATATTCTTTCTTGAACAGTTCAGATGTAACAACGTTTTGAACTACATCTTCAATTTCTTTAGCTGATGGCCAAATATCATTGAAGTAAACAGCATTGCCATTTGCATCTTTACCAATTTCATCATTTTTCAGGTCAATATCAACAGTACCTGCAAGTGCATATGCCACAACAAGTGGTGGTGATGCTAAATAGTTCGCTTTTACAAGTGGGTGAATACGACCTTCAAAGTTACGGTTACCAGATAAAACAGATGTTACTAGTAAGTCGTTTGCTGCGATTGCTTCTTCTAGTTCGTCTGCTAATGGACCAGAGTTACCGATACAAGTCGTACAGCCGTAACCAACTGTTTGGAAACCTAGTTGATCTAAATATGTTGTTAAACCTGATTTATCTAAGTACTCTGTAACAACTTTAGATCCTGGCGCTAATGACGTTTTTACGTACTCAGGTACTACAAGTCCTTTTTCAATTGCTTTCTTCGCAACTAAACCTGCCCCAATTAATACGTATGGGTTTGATGTATTTGTACAGCTTGTAATTGCAGCGATTGCAATTGCACCTGTTTTCATCGTTACTTCTTTATCTTCTAATGTAACCTTCACTTCTTTATCGAACTCTTGCTCATTAAATCCAAGTCCTTGTGTTCCAACTGGTGCTACAACAGCTTTGTGGAACGCATCTTTCATATCTGAAAGTGGAATTAAATCTTGTGGGCGTTTCGGTCCAGAAAGGTTAGATTCGATTGTATTTAAATCAATTTCAACAAGATCCGTGTAGATTGGATCTTTGCTGTCTGCTGTATAGAATAAGCCATTTGCTTTACAGTATTCTTCAACAACGCGAATTTGCTCTTCATCTCTACCTGTTAAACGTAAGTATTCTAATGAAATATCATCGATTGGGAAGAATCCACAAGTTGCGCCGTATTCTGGTGCCATGTTTGAAATTGTTGCACGGTCAGCTAAAGGCATGCTCTTTAGTCCATTACCGAAGAACTCAACGAATTTACCAACTACACCTTTTTGACGTAATACTTGTGTTACTTTTAATGCAACGTCAGTTGCTGTAGTGCCACTTGGAAGTGTACCAGTTAATTTCACACCGATTACTTCAGGTACTGGGAAGTATGAAGGCTGTCCAAGCATTCCTGCTTCTGCTTCAATACCACCAACGCCCCATCCAAGAACACCGATACCGTTAATCATTGTTGTATGTGAGTCTGTTCCAACTAATGAATCCGGGTATGCAACTAAGTCACCTTCAGCATTTTTCACAGCATGAACAACTGGTGCTAAATATTCAAGGTTTACTTGGTGTACAATACCTGTTGCTGGTGGAACCGCACGATAGTTATCGAATGATTTTTGTGCCCAGCTTAAAAATTTATAACGTTCTTCATTACGTTTAAACTCTAAGTCCATGTTGAATGCAAGCGCGTCTGCTGTACCCGCTCTATCAACCTGTACCGAGTGATCGATTACAAGGTCTACAGTAATTTCAGGATTAATTTTATCAGGATCCCCACCCATGTCTGCCATTGCTTTACGAAGCGAAGCCAAATCTACAACAGCTGGAACACCAGTGAAATCTTGTAAAATTACACGAGATGGTTTAAATGGAACATCGATATCTTGCACATCTTTCGTTCCCCATTTTGCTAAATTTGTAACATGCTCTTCTGTGATTACACGTCCGTCTACTTGACGAAGTACTGATTCAAGTAAAACTTTCACGGAATATGGTAATTGAGATACGTTGCCAACCCCTGCATTTTCAAGCGCTTTCAAATCATAATAATGATACGTTTTTCCATCTACTTCAAAAGTTGCACGTGATTGAAATGGATTATGTTTGACCATTATGTTTCCCCCCTGTTAAACGTGACTAAGTTGTCTGAATATAAAATGTAGACAAACTTTTCAATACCTTACGATAATATCTTATTACAACTTTCTAAATAAGTAAATAATAAGAAACTTATAGATTATCATAAGTTTTCTTTATGTTTCTAAATTTGAATAGCTTTCATGCTCCTTATGAATACTATTACCATAAAGTAAAGTGCTTTATTAGCGGTTTACTTACAGTTCATACATACTATGAACTGCTCATCATTCAACATACAAAAAATGTTATAGAGGTGAAATAAAATGGGTAAACGAAAAGCAAATCATACTATTTCAGGAATGAATGCTGCATCCGCACAAGGACAAGGTGCTGGTTATAACGAAGAGTTTGCAAATGAGAATTTAACTCCTGCAGAGCGACAAAATAATAAGAAACGTAAAAAGAACCAATAACGAAAAATCCCAAAAGGAACATACACCTTTTGGGATTTTTTCTAATGTTTATAACGTAATAATTCCGAAACAGTTACAAATCGATACCCCTGCTTTTTCAGCTCAGGCAAAATTTTTGCAAGTGCCGATACTGTTTGACTACGATCATTTCCTCCATCATGTAACAATACAATATCTCCACTTTTAGCATTTTTCAGAACATGATTTACAATGGATCCAACCCCAGGATTCGCCCAATCACGTGGGTCTTGATGCCACGACCATAGAACAGTTTGATACCCAGCTTCTTTAGCTGTTTTAAATACAGCATCGTTAATATATCCGCCAGGTGGACGGAATAGCAAAGGTTCTTTCACCCATTTTTTAAAATATTTCTTTCCATCTAAAATATCATTTTCTAATTTTTCATCCGATGAATTACTCGCATATAAATGATTCATCGTATGATTTCCAATTTCATGTCCCTCTTTTAACACTTGTTTCACTAAATATGGATTACGCTGAACTCGAAATCCAATCATAAAAAATGTCGCTTCTGCTTTATATTGACGTAATAAATTTAAAATTTGTGGTGTATAAGTTGGATCTGGTCCATCATCAAATGTAATGGCAATAATCTTTTCATTATTAGGTACTTCCCATGTTACATAGCCAGTTGGTTCTAGCTCTTTTCTGAGCAACATTTTCGCTTCCACTTTTTCAACTTGAAATATATGTACTGCGCATAGTAAAGAAAAAACGAATAGAAAAATTTTCCGTTTTAACATAACATTCATTAAAGTAATAAGGTTGTCGAATACACAACAACCTCATTTACTTTTCTAATTGATCTACATGCTGCATAATATTTTGAAGATTATTTTCGTATTGCTCAAGTTGTGGGCGTTGTGTTTCCGAAGCTACTTCTAGTGCATTTTGAATCTGTTCATACGCCTCCTGAACCTCTTGGCGTAACTCTTTTAAATCATGACCGTAGTTTGGATCATTTTTCACAATGTTGTTAAATGCATTTTCTGCTTGTGTAACGCCTTGCTGAGCTGCTTGAAACGCTTGTTGTTTGTCTTTATGATATGGCATTATACAATCCCCTTTCCATAATAGTTAGTCCCATTTATCTTTACCTTTTTTTCTAAAAACATTCTCGTATAAATTTGCAAACTTCTCTCATTCTAAAGAGAAAGAGGAGGTGTCACATACAATGGGAAAAAACAATCGTGAAGCGAAAGAAAAAAAAGGACAACCTGAACCATTAAGCGGATCTCATAAAGTAAAAAACCGTAACCATTCACGCCAAAAAAATCATGCACATCATGATATGTAAAACAATAGGTTCACACTAGCTACCTTTGCCACATACAATGTTTATATTTTTCCATTTATTCTTCACCCTTACTTCATTCATGCATAACATAGTATGAATTGAGATTTTACGGAGGGTGTCTTACATGGGCAAGAAAAAGAAGGATTGTCTTTTTCATGTTGATGGTTTCGAAGAATGGATGGATCAATTTTGTTCTGATTCTTGTAGTAACTTTAGTTTCCCAAATCAAATTCATATTGATCTTTGTGAAACTGAACAAGAATACATTTTGGAAACAGATGTACCAAATGTAACTGAACAAAATGTAGTTATTAAAAAGATGGAGACAGGCCTAAACATTTGCATACTTCATAAAAATATTTCTTTGCAGCGGAACATTCCTTTACCCGCTAATATTATTTATAAGAAGATGCTAGCCTGCTTAGAGAATGGATTTTTAGCCATTCATATTTCCAAAAACGAAGTAGCTAATAAACATGAAGAGAAAGTTCTTTTTCAAATTGAGAATTAAAATAAATACAAAGATAAGCCCCAGTCGTCTACTGGGGCTTATTTTATTTCGCATGTACTTCCATATTAGAATTTCTGTCATATCTTTTTTTCAATAAACCTTTTGTAATTAAAAGTACAGGAAACGCTACAGTTGAAAATATAGCTAGTGCTGAAAATACTACAAATCCATTTTGGTACCCGTAATAATCGAGAAGTACTCCCCCAAACCATGGACCTATTACTGCTCCAATCCCCGAAAATCCCATTGCTCCAAAATATGTCCCTTTTAAATGTGGAACAGCTATATCATCTATAAATACATCCGTCATTGAAAACATGAGAACTTCTCCAATTGTAAAAATAATTGTACAAATGGCAGCACCTAGCGTAGATTCTGCTATTCCAAACCCAAACAATCCCCCGCTCACAAATAAAGTTCCAACCATAATGGATGCTAATGGTGTATACTTTTTGCACATTTGAATAATAGGGTATTGGATAACCACTACAACAACTGCATTTAAAGCGAGCATATATGAGAACAGCTTCACTCCCTCCTGAAATATATGTGCATTTGCAAAATATTGAGACACTGTCGTCGTTAAATGTGAAAACCCACAATTACTCAAAATAATGCCAACTAACGCAACCAAAAATACTACATCCTTTCGTAATATACGCAGCGCATTTAGCATTGTAACAGGCTTTTCTTTATTAACCTTCTTTTGTTGCAGTGGATATTTCTTGAATTGAAACGCTAATATAACTGTATATAGAACATATACTCCTGCTGCTACTAAAAAAGGAATTGTAGATTTTGCGCTTCCAATTTGTAATCCAACAATTGGTCCAATTGCAACCCCAACATTTATTGCACCGTATCGTAAGTTATATACGAGTAAACGATACTCTGGTTTTGTTAAATCTGATAATAACGCTCTTGACGTCGGTTCAAAAAAGGACCTACATAATCCATTCAAAGCATTTAATAAAAAGAAACTTAAAACATGATCTGCAAGTGAAAAACCTATAAATACAAACACCCAAACGATCATGGACCAAATCATAATCGTTTTCCGGCCGAATCGGTCCGATAAATTCCCTCCAATAAAACTAGCAAATACTCCAACAAGTGCACTCGTTCCGATAATAGCACCAGTCATTCCAGCTGATACACCTTTAACAGTCGTTAAATAAATTGCTAAAAAAGGAATACTCATTGAAGTAGCAAATCTAGCAAACAATGTCCCTAAAATAATACTCATTCCAAGTGGATGAATATGCTTTAACTTCCCCTTCATCTTTAAACCTACTCTCCCTGTTCTTACATAAAAAAAAGAAAGCAAAGGATCTGCTTTCTTTCCCTTTTTATACTTGAGATGTTGTTACCCGAGCAGTTCTCGTTATATCCATATCTATGCCATATGTAAACTGTAATTCTTTACAAACATCTTTAATTAAAATTGCAACATTATACTTCTCATTAAATTGTAAAACGATGTTTTCTACTTCTTCATATGTATACTTATATTCCCCTGTAATGACACTTTTTAAATCAAAGCATTCATTTATACAAAGTTGCACAAGTAGCTGGTCATATTTTTCTATTACATCTTCTTTCTTCCACAGTACCTCTTTTACATATAACCGATCAAACTTCACACTTTCTCGATTACAATCCGTTAAAATCCGGGTCATTTCATTTAATTCTCGATACAATTCAGAAATATTTTTGCTTAAACTAAGTAGTTTATCTACGCCGTTTTCATATAACATATTCATTCCACCCCCGCATTTTCTTCCTCTTATTATAGCAAGAAAATTCTAAAAATAGTTTCTTTCTTCTGAAATATTAGGAAACTAATTTCGATTGCTTTACAATGAAACTAGCGAACACGAAAGGGGAAAGAAAATTGGAGCAAAAATTATATTACACTGACGCTTATAAGCAAGACTTTACTACAAAAGTTATAAAGCAAGATTATGATAAAGACGGTAACTTATACGTTATTTTAAACGAAACGGCATTTTATCCAACAGGTGGCGGGCAACCCCATGATACTGGAACTTTAAATGGCATTGCTGTACTTGGTGTTGAAGAAGTCGACGAAGAAATCCGCCACTTCATTGCAGAACAATTACATACAGAAGAAGTAGAAGGTAAAATTAATTGGGAGCGCCGTTTTGATCATATGCAACAACATGCGGCTCAGCACATTTTATCTGCTGCTTTTTGGGATTACTTTAACATACCTACGATTGGATTCCATCTTGGTAAAGAAACGGTAACAATTGATTTAGAAACAGAAAATTTACATGCAGAAACGGTTGAAAAAGCAGTACAAATTGCAAACAAAATTGTTTTTGAAAATCATCCAATTCTTATTAAATGGATGAACTTAGAAGAAGCGAAAACATTACCACTTCGCAAAGAACCGACTATGACAGAAAATATACGCGTTGTTATGATCGAAAACTTTGATTATAACGGCTGTGGTGGAACGCATCCGAAACGTACAGGTGAAGTAGGGCCTATTGAAGTACTAGGATGGGAACGTAATAAAGGCGGCATACGATTAACATTTATCGCTGGTTGGCGCACACTTAAATTAATGGGACAACAGCAACAAATTATGAAGGATGTTTCTAAACAATTAAACAGTAGCGAAGCTGATATTCCAGCAAAAGTAGCACAACTTCTTACTTCTCAAAAAGAAAATGAAAAAGCAATGCAAACAATGACTGAAAAATTATTATATGCAGAAGCAAATGAACTACTTCAACACCCTACAGAAATCCATGCTGGCATACTTATTTCTAAAGTATTTACAAATCGTTCTATGCAAGAAATCGCAAAGCTTTCTGCTATTATTACAGAACAACAAGAGCACGCCATTACATATTTCGTCATTGAAAATGATGACAAACTACAATGCATCCTCGCTTGCGGAAAAACGGTCACGCTCGATATGAATGCACTTTTAAAAGAGGCACTTCCTACAATTGAAGGAAAAGGTGGTGGAAATAAAAAGAGTGCTCGTGGCGGCGGGAAAGCGATTATGACTGGGGATGAGTTTTTAAATCAACTTGTTTATTCTTTACAGTCAGCGGTGTAAAACATGTTATGAAGGATAGCTAATGGCTATCCTTCCGTTATATTTACAGGCCTATATTTCGTTTCAACCCTTGATAACTGCCTGCATTTGAAAAACCTTCACTTATGAGAGTGATAAAAGTTTTCGAAAAACCATACTAACTTAAATCTTTAATCGGCACCATTTGCACATCATGAATTGGATTATGATCAAACTCATTAGAAGGTAGCATAATTTCACCTTCAATCCTTTCAAGCAAAAACGTAATATGTAATAAAGACGGGAGAGCATTTGGTTTATCACAAACATATAATAGCTTCTTAACCTTAACTTCTAACCCTGTTTCTTCTCTCATTTCTCGAATCATTGCTTCTTCTAACGTTTCACCATTCTCTACCCTCCCCCCCGGTAAAGACCAATTCCGATTAGCAACTTTTTGCTTTACTAGCAATACTTTTTCATCTTCAATTAAAATTCCAGTAACACGAACTTGCATTACATTTTCCATATCCAATCTCCTCTTCCTATTAAATTTACAAATAAATCCTTCCACAAAAAGAACGTATGTTTTATAATTAAAGAAAATTATGGAAGAAAGAAGTTGTTACATTCATGCGTCCACCTTTAACAAAGTCTGTATCACTTGAAGATTTCCAAAGCTATTATTGGTTAAAAGCAGAACTCCAAACATTTTGTCGTGAGAATGGTTTACCAGCTAGTGGCTCTAAGATTGAAATAACCGAGCGTATCTCACATTATTTACATACTGGTAAAATATCGAAAAACAACTCTGGTCCAAAAGCGAGTAAAACTTCTCTCTCTTATAAAGACCTTTCTCTTCAAACTGTTATTACTGAAAATCACCGCTGTAGCGAAGAGGTTCGGGCTTTTTTCAAAGAAAAAATTGGAGCAAACTTCCGATTTACAGTAGCTCTTCAAAAGTTTTTTAAAGAGAATGTTGGAAAAACATATGAAGACGCGATAACATTTTGGTATGAAGAAAACGAACGAAAAAAAGATCCTTCTTATAAAACAACGATCAGCGCGCAGTTTGAATACAATCGCTTTACTCGGGACTTTTTCGAAGATCCAAATAATAAAGGAAAATCAAATGCTGATGCTATCGCTGCTTGGAACGAAATAAAAGCAAAGCCTGGTAGCAATGTTTATGTTCCTCAAAAAGTAGAAAACTAGTTCCTTTCTAGTCTTCTACTTTCTCAAATAATAACGCAAGGCCTATCCCTCCCCCTATTCCTAACGTCGCGATTCCGTATTTCATACGCTCTCGTTTCGCCTGATAAAACAAGCGCGTTACAAGCATAGCCCCAGATGCACCGTATGGATGACCAAGCGCAATTGCACCACCATTTACATTTACTTTTTCGTACGGAATTTGTAACTCCTTTGCACAAGCTACAACTTTTGAAGCAAACGCTTCATTTATTTCAAAATAATCGATGTCTTCTACCTTTACATTCATTTCTTTTAACAATTTGTGCACTGCAAATATTGGACCAGTTCCCGGAAGGTTTGGATTCACTCCAACTACAGCACTACGAACGAAACGAAGAACTGGCTTGTATCCTAATTTTTTGGCTTGCCCCTCTTCCATGACAAGAACGGCACATGCCCCATCATTTACACCGCATGAATTACCTGCCGTTACTGTACCATTTTGTAAAAATGCGGGTTTTGTTCTTTTAATGATTCGTTCATAATTCATTTCTGGCTTTATAGATTCATCTAATAATCCATTAAAAGACAATATTTCATCATGTATATATCCTTTTTCTAACGCTTGCAGTGTTCGTTTATAACTAAGGCAAGCGTACTCGTCTTGCATTTCTTTCGGTATGTTATAACGTTCTGCAACATATTCAGCCGCTACTCCCATATTAGGATCACCAATTGTTTCAGGTGAAAATCGCGCTCTATTTTGAAAAGGTGATGTACTTGTACTCTCTACTCCTCCTGCAATATAACAATTACCTGCCTCACCTTGAATAAGATGACATGCAGTGCGAATGGCTTCCAATCCAGCACCACATTGCCGATCAATCGTTACACCAGGAATATGATAGCCAAGTCCCGCTTCTAAAGCAGATAATCTTGCAACATTACCTCCTGGTCCAACAACGTTCCCTAATATAACATCGTCTATTTCCTTCTCAATTCCTTTACCTAGAAATGAAAGCAGTGGTGCGGCTAATTGCTGAACTTCATAGTCTTTCAACATCCCATTAATCTTACCAATAGGTGTTCTTTTCGCTTCTACAATAACCGCCCTATTCATGTATTTTCTCCCGGTTTCCAATCATACTTTTTGCTGCAACACGAGCAACTTTCCCGCTATTTGTATACGGTATTTCATCTGTAAAATGCCATTCTTTCGGTATTTTAAACGAAGATAATCGTTGTAAGCAAAAACTCTTTAATTGTTGCTTCGTAGCACTTCCTTTTACGATGGCGACAGGTTTTTCACCCCAGTAACTATCTTTCACACCAATTACAACTATTTCATCTACAGCTGGATGTTCATGTAATACACTTTCTATTTCTTCTGGGAAAATATTAATTCCTCCAAATAAAATCATATTCTTCTCTCTACCGACAATATAAATAAATCCTTCTTCATCTTCATAACCTACATCTCGCACTGTCATCCAGCCATCTGCAGTCAACTCTGAAACTAAAACCTTATCCAATATGTATCCCATAAAAAACTGATCACTTTTCACATAAACAGTTCCTATCTCGCATTTCTGCACTTCTTCTCCTGCTTCATTACATATTCGCACTTGCACATTGTGGCAAGGTTTCCCTACTGAATTTGGCCTTCTATTACTCTCTTCATCAACTAGTGCTGTTACAAAGCTTAATTCCGATGCACCGTAAAATTCGTATTTTTGCGCATTAGGGAATATACTCTTTATTTTTTCTTTCGCTTCAGCTTCCCATTTCGCTCCTGACGAAATAATTTTCATTTCATTTTCTATTACTCTATTTTCTTTATATAAAGATTCAAGCATTGTAGGAACTGTATACATGACCGAAATATGTTCCGTTTCTAACTTATCCAGTACTTGATTTGGAATAAACTTTCTCATAATGTGCACCGTTTGTCCTACATATAATGCACTTATTGCACCGTATAAAAAAAGAGAATGAACGAGCGTCCCAGCTATTAAAATAGAATCTTCTTTTTTCATATGAAAGTCATGTATATTACAATCGAAACTATGAACCCACGACTGTTGTGCACGTAAAAATGCTTTTGCTTTCCCAGTCGATCCTGATGTAAATCCCATATAAAAAGGAGCATTTTGTACATTTTCTATAGGGAAATATGTAGGAAGATATTTCTCAATCATCCTTTTCCACTCATCAATTTCAATTACTCTTCCTTCTTCACCAGGTAGATCATTTAACTTATATCTCTCTGTCACAATCATATCCGGATTACTAATTGCAATTCTTTCTTTGAGCTCATCTTGTTTCCACTTTATATCTAGTGGCACACAAACCCATCCGGCCATAGCAGCACCAGCGAATAGTTGTAAAAACTCTATACGATTTTCTAATACAATTGCTATCGTTTTATTCTTCGATTCTTTTTCATTCAACCAGTTTGCTACTTTATACACTGACTCAAACCATTCTTTATATGTTAAAACTCGATCACATTCCTTTATCGCTATTTTATTCGGTTGTAAAGAAGCATGCTTTTTATATTCTTTTGTAATCCCCATTTGAGACGTCCTTTCTTTCCAAAATAATAAAAAGAAACACGCAATGAACGTGTTTCTTCTTTTTCTTATCCCGCATTTGTATATTTCCCGCCCTTTAGAGCAGGCGTAATAATATGTTTCAATGAACGGTGTAATTTTGTTACAAGAACTGCTGCAATAATTGCTTTTATACAATCCCCTGGTAAAAACACAGCACTCACTTTCATCGTCTCCCATACGGAAACACCCATTAAGAAAGCTTGTACAGTAATACCAAATACATAAACTACGAAAATACCACCAATTATATTAATGCATAATACTTTTATAATAGAAACTTCACGTAAACGCTCAATTAAATAACCAATGACAAACGCTCCAACGATATAACCAAGTAAGTATCCTGCACTTGGCCCAACGAATACACCTGGACCACCTCGTCCACCAGCAAGTAATGGTGCTCCAACTCCTACAATAAGTAAGAAAATAAGCTGACTTAATGCACCAAGACGTGATCCTAACAGTCCACCAGCAAGCATAACACCAAGTGATTGTAATGTAATTGGAACTGGTGTGATAGAAAGAGCAATTGGGGGTATTAACCCTAATACTCCCATAATAGAACTAAATAAAGCGACGAAAACTAAGTTTTTTGTATTCATATTTGCTTCTCCTATTTGTAAACTTAAAATGATTTTTAGATAACATATTATAGGAGTTATATTATCTTTCTACCCATCCTTTGTCAACTTATTTTTATAATCAGTTTACAAATATAAATTCAATTATTTCTCTTCATGCAAATGCTCAAGTTCTTTCCGAAGCGCTTGTTTTAAAAACTTCCCAACAGATGTTTTCGGTATTTCTTCCATAAATACAATATCGTCTGGTAACCACCACTTCGCAAACTGTGGTTTTAAAAACTCATATATTTCTTCTTTTGTTACTGCACTATTTTTCTTTTGAACAACGCAAGCAACCGGTCGCTCTTGCCACTGCGGATGAGGTACAGCAACGACAGCCGCTTCAAATATAGCATCATGTGCCATTAAAGCATTTTCAAGGTCAACTGAGGAAATCCATTCTCCACCGCTTTTAATAACATCTTTCGTACGGTCAACAATTTTCACGCAGCCTTCCTCATCAACCGTAACGACATCTCCTGTATATAACCAGCCATCACGAAAACCTTCAACAGTACGCTCATCGTTATAATAACTTTCAGCGATCCATGGCGCTCGTAAACATAGTTCTCCCATCTCCGTACCATCCCACTTTACTTCACCATTTGTACCGACTACTTTCATCTCTACACCAGGTACAAGATATCCTTGTTTTGATCGGATTTCTAGTTGCTCTTCATACGATAATTCCGTTTCATAACTTTTTAAACGTGCAAGTGTTACAAGTGGACTTGTTTCCGTCATCCCATATGCATGAATGAAAGGAACATTATGTTTCTGCTCAAATGCTTTAATAACGCTTTTCGGTGCAGCTGCACCTCCGCATAATATTCTCGTCATACTAGATAAATCGTAACTATTATTTTCTAATTCTTGTAATACACCAAGCCAAATTGTCGGCACACCGGCAGCTAACGTCACTTTTTCTGATTGGATCATTTCTAATAAAATTTTAGGCGTAAACATTGGTCCTGGCAGAACTTGTTTTGACCCAAACCAAGTAGCTGCGAAAGGAAGTCCCCAAGCGTTCACATGGAACATCGGTACAATCGCCATTGCCGCATCACTTTCCGATAAGGCAGCTGTATCCGCTAAACCAAGTGCCATACAATGCAAAACAGTACTACGATGCGTATATACAACACCTTTTGGATTTCCTGTAGTCGCTGACGTATAACACATACCAGCAGGTGTATTTTCATCAATATCTTTTACAAATTGGAAATTTGGATCGCCTTCTTCTAATAGCTTTTCATAATGATATACAGGCTGAAGTATAGTTTTTGGAAGTTCATCTTTATCTGTCATAATAATGTAGGCTTGTACAGTTGATAATTGTGATTGAATTTTTTCAACGAGTGGTACGAGATCTTCATCGATAAGTAGAATTCGATCTTCTGCATGCTGAATAATGTATGAAATATGTTGAGGAGATAAACGAATATTAATTGTGTGTAAAACGGAAGCAATACCAGGAATAGCAAAATACGCTTCCACATGTCGATGATGATTCCACGCTAACGTTCCTATACGCTCGCCTTCTTTAATCCCTAATTTTTTCAACGCACTGGAAAGCCTTCTCGTCCTTTCACCTAACTGCTTATACGTTAACGTCGTAACTGTATCATGTGTCCGTGAAACAATTTCTTTCTTTGAAAACAGTTTTTCTGCTCTTTCCATCATAGAACTAATTGTTAGCGGTACATTCATCATCATATTGGTTATATCCCCCTTTAAAGCGTTTTCATTTTTTGTTTATTATAACAGACTTCTACAAATAATTACGACATTTTTCTGTATTTTCTGAATTATTTCTTTGGAAATAATTCAGAAAATACTAAGAGAAGATATACTAAAATTCCTTCTTACGATATATAAATACCGAAATAACAAAAGAAAAGATATATATGATAACACCAAATATCGTATATAAAATTGAAACGTATAAAGATGAATTTAAATTTGATATTGGAAATTGTTCTATTAGATAGCCAATTACACTTTGTAATCCAAAATAAGTAACAAGTCCCCCACATGCGCCTCCAATTGTAATGGCATCAGATTTTTCTGCTCCAAAAACATAGAGGAGTGGATAGGCTATTGCTCCGGCATTAAGAATGATGAAAGTCCCTAAAGAAACACTCTTAAATATACCATCATCAATTGGTGTATTTGAAACTAAACCATGTACATAAAATATGCCATATGATAATAAAGTACCAATAATTACAACTGAAAAATAGAAAAAGTAGTGACTTTGCACAATATTACTTCTAGTAACAGGTAAAGTAAGTACATATTTTTCATAACCTGACTTACTCTCATATTTAATAACTTCAAGTGCAGGAATCGCAGCAAATAAGATAATGAACGTAGCAATTAAACGGTACATTGAAGCATCACCAAAATAAAAAACGAATCCGGCTCCCAATATCGCTATTCCCATGAACATAAAGAAAGTTCGATACACTAGATAATAGTTCGTCAATAATAAACCTCTCATTTATTTTTCACTCCTCGTTAATAAGACACTCATTTCTTCTATCGAGATGGTTCTATGAGCAATACCACTTGGTAATTTATGCACATCTGATACGAGTACATTGAAATAAGAACCATGGTCTCTCTTTGCCACAACTATATCTTTATTGATTAAAGCTAGTTGTTCCACATCAACATCTACAATAGCGTAACTGTCTAAAACCTTATCTTTTTCTTCGTTCAATAAAATTTCTCCATCTTTTATAATGATAAGGTGGCTAGCTACTTTTTCTACATCACTCATAATATGAGAAGAAAGTAATATACCACCGTTACTTTTACTCACAAAACTTTTTAATTCCTCTAACACGCCCTCCCTAGATGAAGGATCCAGACCTCCCGTCGCCTCATCTAGGATTAATAATCTGGCATTATGCGACAGTGCAACAGCTATAGTTAGTTTCATTGACATCCCACGCGAGAATTTACCTACTTTCTCATTAGTAGGTAAAGAGAAAGTATTTACTAATCTATAAAAATTATCTTGGTCCCAAGATTCAAACATCTTTTCAAAAACCTTATTTAATTGCTTTATTGTAAGATGAGCCGGTAGATTCATAGCATCAAATACGACTCCTATCTTTTCCTTAATCTTGGCATCTTTATTTATATTTTCTTCACCAAATATTTTTACTGTACCACTATCTTTAGAAATTAATTCTAGTACTGTTTTAAAGGTTGTTGATTTCCCTGCCCCATTGTCACCAATAAATCCAACAATTGACCCCGACGGCACATTGAAGGAAACATCTCTTAAAACAACTTTGTTTCCAAATGATTTACTTAAATTTTCAATTTCTAGAAGATTTGACATCATTACACTCCTATCTTAACTTTTCATAAAAATATGTTTTCTCCTATTAAAAATTATCCACTTTTTCTCTCACTTTCTTTTTCAGTTTAAAAATAAAACGATTACTATATTCTTTATTTTCTACTAAAATTCGATACACCTCTAATACTCCTAACACACGAATAAAAAGATAAACTCCGATAGCAATAAGTACAACGCAGTACGGATAATACTGCACTAATTCTCCTGAAGTGATATGCTTTTTCTCAAACAAAAACGGTATTGCACCTGCGGCTATAAAACAAAATCCAACAATCATTACTGCCGCATACTTCTTCTTAATAGTCGCATATCTTTTTGTCAATTCTTTTAGAAAGTTTTGATCAAATAGTAGTTCTTCCTTCGTCAATACATTGTATCGACTCTCTTCTATCGTTACAGGTACCATCATCGCTCCAATTCCAAGGACAGCAATGATAATAACAAGAAATGTCGACATTGTTGCATTTTCTTTAAATAATAAATACGGTATTGTAGATAAAATGAGCAAACTAAATCCTAGCGCTATATATTTAGAAATTTTTTGTCCATACACTACATACCCTTCTGCCATTTCCTTACTTACGTAATATCCATCTACATTTTCATTACTTTGCTCAGCAGTTTCTTTTAATAAATAGTCGAGTGATACTTCAAATACATTTCCAATCATTATTAACTTTTCAGTTTCAGGAAAACCTTGACCATTTTCCCATTTACTAACCGCTTGCCTCGTTGTGTTTAATTTCTCCGCTAACGCTTCTTGAGAAAGACCCTTTTCCTTTCTTAATTTAAAAAGCTTTTCACCAAATCCCATATGTGTGTCCCCCTTTGTTTTCTTAATTAAATTGTATGTTAACATTACCCTTATCTCTATCTTCCTGCGGTTGCACTTTGTCAACTTACGGTTGCGATTGTGTTATATAGCGGTTTTGTATACGATTTAGCTATTTTCCTTATATGATTTTGACGTTAATAAAACAAACTCTCCTAATACCCAATTATAACAATTATAGGTAATTACTGTTATAAGAAACCAAAAAACTCCCTTATTCATTTAAAGGAGTTTTTAATATGAAGCATTCCAAGAGGAGCTGTTTTTTCTTCCTCCTATTGCCTCACAATTTCTTCTATATATTTTTATGTGTTATATAACGAACTATGTACAGCATATGTTTTCATCTCTTTATCTGAGGCCTACTCATATATATGTAAAATATTACTCTTATTAACTCCCCTAATAAAACTACTTCTCAATAATCATAACGGCTTCTGCTTAAACTTTTCATAATGTCGTACTTTTAATAAAAGGATATTCCCGCAATCTGTACAAATATAAGCATCTACTGGTGAAGATGTGAACATCGTCTCCTTTTTCCGTATTTGTGCATAACCGACAAACTCACCTTCTCCTATGTTATGAGAACCACAATTAGAGCATGTCTGCACGTCTTTCTGTTTCATGAGAGCACCACCTTTAATCTGTTTCTACTCCCTTCGACAATCCACTTCCATTTCCCTTCCAAAAAACCTCTAATTCTCTTACATTTCAACAGGAATCTTAGAACATAAAGCGTATATGTACTATAAGATATATTTAATGACGGGGGAATTTTATGAGTACTATTGTGACACTTAATACAGCAAGTGAAATTGAAAACGCAGAAATACATATGCTTTCTTCTAGATTAGCGCTACTACAAGCAATAAGCGGAAATCCAATGCAAGTACAAATGAAAAAGTTCGGGAGTGCCACTGCCTTTTCATCAAAAATAATTGCTGGTCCTGCTTTTAATACAGTAAAAGGCGTTACCTTTACAAATACAGATGAGATAGATGCGATTATCTCTTATTATCAATCACTACAAATTCCTTGCCGTTTTGAAATTACACCAGCGCAAGGTACAGCTGAACTATTTCAATACTTATCTGAAAAAGGATTTTACCAATCTAGCTTCCATACCGCTTTATATAGTAAACCGAAAGAAGATCCATCTCTTCTTCCTTCTAACATTTCAGTACGCAAGCTAAAAGAAAATGAGTTTGATATTTTTGCAGATATATATGTACGTGGTTTTAACATGCCATCCTTTACAAAAGATGGCGTGCGCCAAAATAACAAAATTCTTTACAATAAACTAGGATGGCATTTTTTCATAGCTGAAGTTCAAAATACTCCTGCTAGTATAGGAGTTCTCTATATAAATAACGGTGTTGCCTCATTAGCCGCTTCTGCTACTTTGCCAGAATTTCAGCGTAAAGGCTGTCATACTGCATTAATTCAAAAACGAATTGAGACAGCTATTGAATCCAATTGTCATTTAATAGTTGGACAAGCAAGGTTCGGTAGCGGCAGCCAAAATAATATGGAACGTGCCCATATGAAAATCGCTTATACGAAATCAATATGGACTGCAAAAAACATATAATTAACATTCTTTCTCTTTTTATTACACTTTTATACATTTTATTACAATTTATTTTTTACCCTATTAATCATTTGAATATTCAAACTAGATTTGTTACGCTATTACTAAATACATCATTCAACTTGCAATATGAAAAGAAAATTCTAATCAAACTACAAGGAGGAGAAATGTATGACTAAACATGATCATGGTTTAAAAGAAAAAGTAGAAGGTGCCATCGATAAAGTAAAAGGTGAAGTAAAAGAAGTTGTCGGGAAAGTAACTGACAATAAAAAATTACAAGCTGAAGGAAAATGGGATAAAGTGAAAGGCACTGCTAAAGATACTGTCGGTAATGTGAAAGAAAAAGTTCATGAATATAAAGAGCATAAAGAGAATAAATAAAAGAACGAAAATGTATGGTTGTGCAAGTAGTAAGTTACTAGATATTTGCATTTTATATTTACCCATAAAATCATTTTAAAACGACAAATAGATGCCTTCGGGCATCTATTTGTCTATAAACAACTATTTTAATTATATAATCACTCTGACTTTTCCTTACTAACATTTTCTAACACAATGCCTTTACTAGAGCTAAAAATTACTTTTACATCTTATTTTGTGAAATTTGGTTTTAGGTCTCCTGTATATGGTTCGTGCTCAACAAAGATTTTTATATCTTTTCCATTCGCATCTTTCCCCATTCTTGTATACGTAAATTTCTCTTTATTTAATTCTGTAAGTTCAAGAACTGCACCGTATTTATTATTTCCTAACGAAACGTGAGCTCTTATTTTATTACCATGTACAACATCAAAGAAACCATAGTCTCCACGACTTTCTCCTGTATTTACATTAAAAAACTCATATTTATTTGTACTTTTATCATATTTTGCTAGACTGATTAAGTTTGAATTGTATTTTGTTACATTATTGCCCTGTTCGTCTAATACCACCGTACCGTTCCATAGTGTACTAGATAATATTTTATCTCCATCAACATCCGTAACTATTTTACCCGTCGAGCTCTCTAAATTTTTATCAGGTCGCGTGAAAGATAGCTCTTTTTTATGATAAGGAACATGTTCAACAAATACTTCTACATCGTTCCCTTTTGCATCTTTCCCCATTCTTTTATATGTAAATTTCTCTTTATCTAATTGCGTTAATTCAACAACTGCTTGATAATTTTGCGTCTCAGAAATTAGTACTCTTTTCTTTCCATCGTTAGTTATAAAAAAGGTACCGCTATCATTACGACTCTCTCCTGTATTTGCATTAAAAAATTCATACCTTGCCGTTTTAGCATCATACTTTGCAAGCCCAATGAAATTTTGATTTTCTTTCGTTAAATCATTATGATCTTTGTCATAGACTTTTGTCCCTTGCCAATTTGTTTCACCAAGTATGCTAGCTAATAGTTGCCCTTTCGTTTGTTGAGTTTGCTCAGTTTCTTGTATTGCATTGTATAAAAATTGTGCATACTGTTCACGCGTCACATCCATATTTGGAGCAAAATTCCCTCCGCCTACTCCTTTTGCAATATTATTTGTTTGAACAGCACTAATTGCATTGCTTGCCCATGAGTTCGTTGAAACGTCATTAAAAGTGTGATCACTCTTTGCCTTTAAATGAAAAGCATTTGTAAGAACCTGTGCCATTTCTGCACGTGTTAAGGATGCCTTCGGTCTAAAGTTCCCATGCTCGTCACCCTTAAAAACGCCCATTTCTGTTAAAGACAAGATTTCCTTTTTATAGCTTGTCGAATCTTCGCTTACGTCCCCATATGGGTTCTCATAATTTTTGTCTTCTGCCAGATTAAAATAACGATACAGTAAAGCTGCAACTTGTTCGCGTGTTACGTTATCTCCAAAACCAAATCTCCCATCATCATAGCCAAAAATGATTTTCTCATCTGTTAATTGACGAATCGCCTCATATGCCCAGTGCCCCTGTGGAACATCTTTGAATACACCAGTATGATTCGTTTGTAGTGTAGTCGCTTCTGCTTTCACTTCTCCACCTTTTTCAGTTAATAGAACTCCACCTAAAACTGCTGATATGATACATGTTTTTAAAATTGTTTTATTCATATCTTTCCAATACCTTCCTTCACTTAACAAAAAATCACACCATTTCTCTTCCAAAAGAAGATTCTATGTGAGCAATTCATGTTTTAAATTTTGATTATAGCTAATTGGATACAAAGTGTTACACCTCCAAAGTTCTTTTTCATAGTATCCATAGCTGCTATATATAGGAATTATAAATAGCAACTATAAATTGCCCATAAATAAATTATTAAAAAAAGATAAAATTAAGATAATATATTTTTAATCTCAATCTAAAAAACGTTATTCCTTCTCATCTAGCTTGTTAAGAAAGAATAACGTTTTTTTTAATTCTAGCGTTCTTTTTGGAAAAAAGATGGTTTGAAATTAAATGTTCATTCCATTTTTTTGTTTATATTATTATGATAAAAGAAAGAATATTTCGAAATAACAAACCTGAATTTGGGCAGAAATGAGGAAAAGAAATTGAATATTGAGCAACAATTATATGATGTGGTGAAACAGTTAATTGAACAAAGATATCCAAACGATTGGGGTGGAGCCGCAGCGATTCGTGTAGAAGATGGAACAATTTATACAAGTGTTGCTCCGGACGTAATAAATGCTTCAACAGAACTTTGTATGGAAACAGGTGCAATTTTAGAAGCTCATAAATTTCAAAAGAAAGTTACACATTCTATTTGTCTTGCAAGAGAAAATGAGCATTCTGAATTAAAGGTACTCTCACCTTGTGGTGTATGCCAAGAACGTTTATTTTACTGGGGACCAGAAGTACAGTGTGCGATTACAAATGCTAAACAAGATATTATTTTTAAACCTTTAAAAGAGTTGCAACCATATCATTGGACAGAAGCATATCATGATGAAATGGCAAAAGAATGGAGTACGAGATAGGGGAATAAGTTTCATTATTTTCCTGCTGACAATGAAAAAATTTCACGGCCTTTTCCAAATAAAACATCGGAAAAAGCCGTGAAATAACACTTATTTTATAATTGACGGAAGTTTACTTCCCTTCACTCTTCTCTAACACATACAAATCTTCTTCAATATTAGATAGTTTCTCTGTTACAAGCTTTCTAGCATCTCCAATTGCTTGATTGTATGCAAAAGGTCCTACTAATTTAATCATTTCTTCTATTAAACGTTCTGCTTGAAAACGCCCAATTTCATCTAAATCTTCTTCAACAAAAAATTGCTGTATTTGTGCTACAAGCTCTTCTTTTTTATCATTTGGTATTTTTATATTCATCATCATTTATTACTCCTCTATATTTAAGATAGTAAGTTTCTTAACTCTACCATAGAAAAGCGATTTCCAGGACAAGTTTTTGTAACACCTTCTAGCTCCCTATGACCAAGTACATTTCCTTTCTCTATAGAAAACTGCTTCATAAACATTTTACATAAAGAATATAATGCATTCATTTGTGCGGTAGTTGGATCATATTTATCAAAATTACCCGTCATACATATTCCAATTGTATCTCTATTATGATCTTTCGCATGCGCTCCAATATGTAAACCTCGCCCTTCGACTACAGTTCCATCTTCTTCAATAAAATAATTGTAACCGATCCCGCTCCATCCTCTTACTTTTTGATGAAATTCATGTGTTTGATACACATCCCATCCATCTTCGGATGTATGGTGGATAATTAGTTTATTTACTTTTTCTAAAGGAACTAATTCGTCTTTAAATGCTAGATTTGCACATTTAATTTCCATATGAATTGCCTCCTCTTAAAAATCAATCATTATTATTGTTTTATCATCTGGTCTTATTCTCTTTTCCCCTTCTAGCTCTTCGATAATTGCTACATATTCACTTATACTATTCTTTCTTATATATGCAACAGTTTGTTCGAGTGGCCAATCTGGGTGAAATAATCCGTCTGAACAAATAAAAATCCTGCTCACTTCATCTATATGTAATTCACCATGCTGTAAATAATGTATCGCTTCTTTCATTCCATTTGCAACGGAATACCCGCCCTGCATATTTGCAAGATAACGATTATATTTTAACTGTTCTCGCACATCTTGAAAAACATATTCTTCTGGTACAGATAACCCTTTTTTACGATCTTCTTCTCTCTTCTTTTTTGCTCGTTTACTAATCCCTTCAACTGTGTCTTTCGTTAATACTTGCATCGTTCCATTTTGAAGTATTGCGACAATCATACAGTCCCCTAATTGTGCGTATTCAATTTTCTCACCATCTATTTTAACTGCCGCAATACATGTACACCATAAATGCTCTTTTTTTCTCGTATCTACTTTATATTCTAACATTTTGCTTTGCAATGCTTCATTTGCTTTGGCAACTGCAACTTGTAAACTATGATTTTCACGTAATGAAGCAAAATAACTTGCAAATAAATGTGAAGCGATGTATGCTCCATTATGTCCTTTTTCATCACGAAACGGGACAAGTGGTGTTGCACCATCACATACACCATAAATCTTATTTTCTTCATTACAAAAGTAAGAATCCTCACATTCTTGCTTCAACGGGCTTTTTTGTTGATATGTTTTTATCTTCACAACTGTATCCCCTTTCAAACGATAAAATATCCAAATTATTTTGATTAATCTTTTTTTCCGAAATAAACTGTTTTTACCCAAAACTTTCAATATCATATATAATCTTGAAATAATATGAATTTTTTAGTGAAGGACGGGAAAGAGATGGTCAGATTTCTTGGTGTTATTATTGGTTCTATTATTATTGCGATTGCCTTTAATCTTTTCCTTATCCCCCACAAAATTTTAAGTAGTGGAATTGGCGGAATTGCTATTATTTTAGGGATTGTAACTCCTGTAAACACAGGTATTATTAACTTTGTATTAAACTTACCTATCCTTATTTTAGGGTACATAGGTCTTGGAAAAAAAGTAATTTTCAACACAATTGTCTCTGTTATTGTATTATCTGTTGCATTATACTACGTTCCCGTGAAAGTCGTAGCAACAGATCCACTTTTATCATCTATCTTTGGTGGTGTCATTGCCGGAGCTGGTATCGGTCTTGTTTTTAACTGTAATGGATCAACTGGTGGTTTCGATATTATCGGTATGTTATTATCTCGCAAAAGAGACATTAAACTTGGCGGATTCCTTATTATTTTAAATACAGTTGTTGTAATAATTGCAGGATTTTTCTTCACTTGGGATGTTGCTCTTACAAGCTTACTTTCCATTTATGTGACTGGTAAAGTCATCGATGCTATTCATACGAAACATCGAAAGGTTACACTTATGATTGTAACAAATGAAGCAGAAAAAATGAAAAAACAACTTCTTTCAACTGTTGTACGTGGAATTACATTACTTGATGGCGAGGGTGCTTATTCCAGCGAAAAAAAACGTGTACTTATGACAGTCGTTTCTCGTGAAGAATTAGCAAGCATGAAATTAACAATTTCTGAAATTGATCCTCATGCATTCGTTAACATTACCGAAACGGTTGAAGTATTAGGATTGTTTAGAAAAGGTTAAAAAACTAGGTGAATTTCCACCTAGTTTTTATTTTCCATAAATTCAATTCGATTTCCGAACGGATCTGACACGTAAAATCTAGTTACATCTGGTCGTGCATGATCATCTATTACTTCAATACCTTGCTTTATTAACTCTTGTTTAAATTCATCAATTTTTAAAACATAAAAAGCTGGGTGCGCCTTTTTAGCTGGATTAAAGTTTTGCTCAACTCCGATATGAATCTCTTGATTTCCACACTTAAACCAGCACCCACCACGCTTCTTTAATTCCTCTGGTTTCGGGATTTCCTCCATACCAATTTTATTACCATAAAATTCTCGTGCTTCTTCTTCACACCCTACAGGCGCAGCTACTTGCACATGATCAATCCCTTGAATATAATTTTTCATTCTCTCTCCCCCTCCTCTATCCTAATTTTATAAGGAAAACCTAATCCTGTAACTTACAAAAGGTTTATAAAACAATATAAGCTCCCCTTATTACCACCCTACATTCACTTTGTAAAAAATAAAAAAAACAAAATTAATTCTATAACTTCCATTTTTTATAGCAATACACATTACATCTATATTATAGTTATTAATAGACAACTCTTTTTAGATGCTATTTGTACGGAGGAAATAATATGAGTCGGAAAAAATATTCATCTACTCAAAAAAAACGTCATTCAAATATTTCAGGACGTTTGCGAAACCATATACAAGATCGTTCTTTAGCAGAAATGTACGCATCTCTGTTCGAACATAATCCTGATAGTATTATTTCATTAAATTTAGAGGGAATGATTATACACACTAATCCTTCTGCCGAAAGAATACTAGGTTACACTTCTTTAGAATTAGAGCGAAAAAACATTACCTCTATTCTAGAAGCACATATTTCTGAGCAAGTATTACAATATATAAAACAAACTAAAGCCGACAATCAACAAGAGTATATCGTATCTATTTATCACAAAGACGGATATTTATTAGATGTCGTAACAAAATTAGTTCCTATTTTTTCAAGAAAACGTCTAACAGGCGTGTATGCCATTATGAAGCCTCTTGAAAAATCAGAAAGAATTGAGAAAATGCTTAAAGAGAGTGAACAGAGATTGCGTACATTAGTGAACTCCATGCCTGCGTTTGTTATATTTAAGGATCATGAAGGGCGCTGGCTTGAGGCAAATGACTACGCACTTTCTTGCTTCAATTTCCATCATGTACCTTACCACGGGAAAAAAGATAGCGAACTCATTCAATATAATGAAGCGTACCGAGAAGCTTTTTTACATTGTGAAGAAGTCGATGAACTAGCATGGCAACAAAGACAAATTCTTCATGGTGAGGAATTTATTATACATAGAGATGATTTCGATCTAATCTTAAGTATATCGAAAGTTCCGCTTTATCATCCTGATGGTTCTCGCAAAGGTCTTATCGTGATGGGAAGAGATGTTACTGAGTTAAAAGAAACTGAAAAGTTATTACGAAAATCTGAAAAGCTCGCAGTAGTCGGACAACTGACAGCTGGAATTGCCCATGAAATTAGAAATCCACTTACTTCTCTAAAAGGTTTTCTTACATTGCTACTCCCTGAAATAAATGAGGAGCAGAAATGGTATATCGATGTTATGTTAAGTGAAATTTCACAAATGGAATCTATCACAAGTCAATTTATGGCGATGTCCAAACCACAAGTATTATCTATTCAAACGTGCAACATACAAACTTTAATTGAAGAAGTAGTTACATTTATTTTACCAACTGCTATTATGCATAGCGTTCATATCATTATGGACCATTTCGATTACGTATATGATATTCAATGTGATGGTAACCAATTAAAACAAGTTTTTATAAACATATTAAAAAATGCGATAGAAGCGATGCCAAATGGCGGAAATATTTTCATCCAAACAAAACCATTAGAGGATACTTTCATCTTAATACGGATTATCGATGAAGGTTGCGGCATTCCAGAAGATCGTATCTCCCGTCTAGGCGAACCTTTTTATAGTTTAAAAGAAAAAGGTACAGGGCTAGGATTAATGATGTGTTACAAAATAATTGAAGAACATCATGGTAAATTACACATTTCAAGTGAATTAAATAAAGGTACGATCGTTGATATTCAGCTACCACTTTCTTCATCTCACCTTACAATCTAGTCTTAAAAAATAAAAGAAGCATCTGCTAACGAATAGCAGATGCTTCTTTTATTTTTTGTACTTATAGAACTGTTTTCTCATACCACTCTTTTGCTTTTTCTACTTCACCCATCGTTAATTGATGTCCTCTATTTTCCCAGTGCATTGTTACGTTTGCATTTGCACTTTCTAATAACGTCTTCAGTTCCTCTGACTCAGCAGGTGAACAAATCGGGTCATTTGTCCCCGCCGCAATAAACACGGATTTCTCAGCTAAATTAGGTAATTGTGTTCCTCTTCTAGGCACCATTGGGTGATGAAGCACAGCACCTTTTAACGCATTTTCATAATGGAATAATAAGCTTGCCGCAATGTTTGCTCCATTTGAATAACCGATAGCAACAATGTTATTTCTATCAAATTCATATGTTTTTGCAGCTTCATTTAAAAATTCATTTAATTCCTTCGTACGGAAAATAAGATCCTCTTCATCAAAAATACCTTCTGCTAATCGGCGGAAGAAACGCGGCATCCCATTCTCTAACACATTTCCACGGACACTTAATACCGAAGCTTCCGGGTCAATTATTTCTGCAAGTGGTAATAAATCTAATTCATTACCACCTGTACCATGAAGTAATAACAACACTGGTTTTGAAGTATCTTTCCCTTTTTGAAAAACATGTTTCATCATAATCCTTTTCCCCTTTCAATCACTTCAATCTAAATTTCTCACTTCAAATGGTAAAAGTGTTTGTTCAATCTGTTTTCTATGTTGTTCATATTGCTCTGGTAACTTTAATTCCTCACCCATCGTCTCTAACGATTCGTCATGAGCAAAACCAGGAGGATCTGTCGCAATTTCAAATAAGATTTCGCCGTGTTCTCTAAAATAAATTGCGTTAAAATAATTTCGATCTTGTACAGGAGTTACGTGGTATCCAAAACGGGACACACGCTCTTTCCAGTCTAGCTGATCAGCATCGTCACTCGCTCTCCAAGCAATATGATGCACTGTACCAACGCCCATTTGGCCACGACCGATTGTTGATAATTTTAAATCAATTATATTTCCAATATCAGCAGAAGAACGGAATCGAACGAATTCCCCCTCTTCTCCAACTTTCTCAAGACCCATAACATGCTCTAACAGTTCAGCCGTTTTTTGAGGCTGTGCCGATAAAAGAACCGCACCGCCAAATCCTTTAATTGCTACTTCTGGCGTAACTTCTCCAAAAGTCCAATTATTTAATTCGCTCTCTTCTCTTTCTACTAATTCTATATGCAAACCATGTGGATCATCAAATTCTAAATACTGCTCTCCAAATCGAGTCATTTTCGTATACGAAACATCGAATTTTTCTAATCTATTTTCCCAAAACTCCATTGCCCCTTTTGGTACAACATAAGAAGTGATCCCTACTTGACCGTCACCAATAACTCCTTGACGAGCACCTGCCCATGGGAAAAACGTAATAATTGTTCCGGGCTTTCCTTCTTCATTACCAAAATAAAGATGGTACGTACCTGGATCATCAAAATTCACTGTTTGTTTCACTAAACGTAAACCTAATACACCAGCATAAAAATCTACATTTTCTTGTGGATGTCCTACAATTGCTGTAATGTGATGAATTCCCATTGTTTTCTTTTCCATTTCGTCCACTCCTTTTTTATTTTATTATAAAAATTGCTTTACATTAAAATTCATTATTCATTTTGTCCATACCGCAAAGTAAAATCCATCATGATGATTTTATCTCGAAATTGAGATATTGATTATAAAAACAAACATTATCATCTAACTTATCGAAATTATCTCGATTTCGAGATAATTTACCAAAAAAATATTTACTCACTCTATAATCATAATAAACCTTGATTTAGAATGTCATTTATCTCGAACTCAACACTTATTATAAGTTACTTACTTTTCTTTGTCAACAAGCTACTTATTTCATTTAAAATGAAAAGAGAGTAAACGCTATTCACCGATTACTCTCTTTTCAAATCATTTCGTTTCTTCTTCCAGTACTGCTTCCATCTCATTAAATTCACGATGAATTTCTTTAACTGGTTCTTTCGTTAATAAACTTACAATAATAACAGCTAATAAACTACAGAAGAATCCAGGTACCATTTCATACATAGTCGCTTTTAAACTTGGAATTTGTACCCAAGTAATAACAACTACTGCACCGATAATCATTCCGGCAAGAACGCCCCATTTGTTCGTTCTCTTCCAATATAAACTTAATAAAATTGCTGGTCCGAATGCTGATCCAAATCCTGCCCAAGCATATCCAACAAGCGTTAAAATTGTATCACTTGGATGATACGCTAAAACAACTGCAATCATCGCTACTACTAATACTGACAGCCTACCGATAAATACAAGTTCTTTATCACTTGCGTTACGACGGAAAAATGTTTTATAGAAATCTTCCGTTACAGCACTTGAAATAACAAGTAATTGTGAGGAAATACTACTCATAATCGAAGCTAAAATAGCTGATAGTAAAAACCCAGTAATGTACGGATGGAATAGAATATTTGAGAATGTTACAAAGACCATTTCCGGATCTTGTAATGTCGCATTATTTTTAGCGTAATAAGCAATACCAACTAGACCAGTAAGCATTGCACCTATAATTGAAATCGTCATCCAACCGATACCGATTCTACGAGAAGTTTTCAAATCTTTAATAGAGGTAATTGCCATAAAGCGGACAATAATATGTGGTTGACCGAAATACCCAAGACCCCATGCTAAAAATGAAATAATACCAAGTATTGTAGTCCCTTTAAACATATCTAAATGCGATGCATCAACTTGCTTAATTGTATTGAATGTTTCTGTTATACCACCGACATCTGTAAAAGCTACAATTGGAACTAATACAAGAGCAATAAACATAATACAACCTTGCACAAAGTCGGTCCAACTTACTGCTAAAAAGCCACCGAATAGTGTATAAGCAACAACGACACCCACAGTTACAAATAAACCAATTTTATAATCAAGGTTAAAAGAATTTTCAAACAAACGTCCACCTGAAACTAAACCAGCCGACGCATAAAATGTGAAAAATACTAAAATGACGATAGCGGAGACAAAACGAAGTATTTTCGTACGATCTTTAAAACGATTCTCTAAAAAATCCGGAATCGTAATTGAATCATTTGCCACTTCTGTATACGTTCGCAAACGCGGGGCCAAAATTAAATAGTTTGCATAAGCACCTATTAATAAACCTATCACAATCCATACACTTGATAATCCTGTTGCATACATCGCACCAGGTAATCCCATTAGCATCCAACCACTCATGTCAGAAGCACCAGCTGATAAAGCTGTAACTGCTGGACCGAGTCCCCTTCCGCCTAACATATAATCTGATAAATCGGATGTCTTCTTATAAGACCAATAACCGATATACAACATACCTGCCATATAAATAGCAAGCGAAACCATAATCTCAATCTTCACCAAATCTCTCCCTTAGTTACATAAGCCATTCAAAATTTCGAAAAATGACTTTTTCTATTTTCTTGTTTTCGCTTATGGTTCCCTACCTTAACAAACATTTTTTGTTCTTTCAAGTGAACAAGCACTTTTTACTACATGTAAAAACCTTTATAAACGCCTTTATCCCAGTGGATTACCCCGCTTTCAAAAATAATTAAAGTAAAAATATTCAGAAATATATACACCTATTTTATTAAACAAAAAAGCCATACAAATGTATGACTTTTAATCTATTAAACATAGCTTACCTTCTATTTACTAGTAGGAAACAATTCCGAAAGAGAAACTACCCGCCCCATCTCATCCTTAAACACAATATGTTCTCTAGTTAAATGACGCGGACTCTTTACTCCCGCTGCTGCTGCAAGTGAAAACAAACTATATCTCATACTAACAACATAATTCATTACCCGCCATTTCTTCTCATACGGATCTAGCGCTTTTTGATAGTGCGGATTCGTCGTGGCAACTCCAGATGGACATTGTCCGGAATTACATTGAAGCGCCATAATACAGCCACTTGCCATCATAAAACCACGCGCTGAATTTACAGCATCTGCACCAATAGCTAAAGCAATTGCCGCTTTATCTGGTGTAATTAATTTCCCCGAGGCAAACACTTTAAATTTGTCCCGAACACCATAATGATTCGCTGTATCAATACATGTCAGTAATGCTGGAATAAGCGGCATTCCCATACTATCTGCCATCGATTTATACGTTGCTCCTGATCCACCTTCTGAACCATCAATTGTAATGAAATCTGGATAAATATTTAACTCTTTCATCGTTTTGAATAAACCTTCCAACGGCTCCTGCTGTCCAATTACAATTTTCATTCCAACTGGTTTACCACCACTTTCTTGCAACTGTTGAATAAAATAAAGTGTATCTGCTGCATTATTTAAAAATGAAAATCGATTCGGTGAATTAATTGTCTCTCCCTCTCGTACATTTCGAACAGAAGCAATTTTCTCATTTACTTTTTGCCCCTCTAAATGACCACCACGTATTTTCGCACCTTGCCCAAATTTCAATTCGAATGCTTTAATATTACTTTCTTTCGCTTTCCCCATAAATTTCTCTATTGAAAAATTACCGTCCTCATCACGATATCCAAATAAACCCGGACCAATTTGTGCAATGATATTCGCACCCGTATGTAAATGTTCTGGAATAACACCACCTTCACCAGTATTAATCCATGAACCACCAGCCATTTTCGCTCCAAACCCACTCGCTAAAATATAATTTTCTCCAATCGAACCGTAAGAAGTTGCTGATGCTCCAAACATGCCATATAGTTTCCATGGATATTTACGATTTTCACCAACGATAATCGCATCGTCCTCTTCGTATAACCAAAGATTCGTTGTATCCGCTGTCAATTTTTCTCTCCGTGAAAATAACCCTTCTTTATGAATCACATACTTTTTCCCTTCACGTTCTTGCGTTACATTCACACTTAATTCCTCTGTTAATACCGGAAACAGCGTATTAGCAATATAATAACCAGATGCTTCAAAATCTCGTTTCGACCCAAAACCAAGTATTTCAGAGCGATACTTCGCTAAAAACATAACACTTTGAAAGTCGTAACGCGAAAAAGGTTTTCCATCCGTATCGTGATCAAACCAATATTGCCGGAATTCCGGCCCTATTTTTTCCAGTAAGTAGCGCATTCTTCCTAGGTATGGATGGAGTTTTAAAATAGAATGATGCGTCCGTTTTTTAATGAAAAATGTAATAATAAAAAAGATAATCAATAGTAGCATCAATAAGAGCAATATACTAATAATAACGAGTAGCGTTTCACTCATCCCGCTTCCTCCTATGAAATTCCATAATAAAAGGAGAACACTTCATGTGTTCTCCTTTTATCTTTATTCAAATTAATGTAGCAAGATGCTCTTTCGCATCATATTCAACTAAACTTTCAGCATGTTTAATTCGATGAACAAAATCTGGATTAGCAATTAAAGGTCTTCCGAATGCAGCTACGTCAATTGTTCCTTCTTGCAACGCTTCTTCAGCCTCTTTCGGATTCAAATTACCAACCCCAACAATCGTACCATCCCAATATTTTCTTACTAATTGATGAAAATTCTTTCCGTCAGCAATAACTGCCGTATAATTCATCGTTGAAGGGTGAATCATCGTTAATCCAACTTCTTTGAACATATTTACAAACGTTTCAATTGCAAGCTCAGGATTTTCCCACATATAAGTAGGATTATCACCTTTAAAGGCAGAGAAACGAAGAAGTGTTTTATCAGCCCCAACAGCTTCTATTACAGCCGCCGTTACTTCTTTCATAAACGTTAACCGTTGCTTTAAGTCACCGCCGTATTTATCAGTACGCTTATTTGCAAACTCATAAGTAAATTGATCGATTAAATATCCGTGTGCACCGTGAATTTCTACTCCATCAAATCCAGCTTCGATCGCATTCTTCGCAGCTTGTGCGTATTGACCGATCACTTCTTGTATTTCTTCTAAGGTCATTGCTTCTGGCGTATCGAATGGTTTACGAAAACGCGGAACATTTCCCTCTGCCGCAATAGCAGACGGTGCTTGTGGCAATTGCCCACCAATTATTTCGTGATGACTCATACGGCCGACATGCCATATTTGAGCGATAATCGTTCCGCCTTCTTTATGTACTGCCTCTGTAACAGGCTTCCACGAATCGATTTGTTCTTGTGTATAAATTCCTGGTACCCCTGGGTTTCCTTTTGCTCTTGGGCTAATGACGATTCCCTCTGTAATAATTAATCCAACTCCATCAGCTGCACGTTTTCTGTAGTACTCGACTACATCAGTACCAACGACTCCTGTTTCATGATTCGCGAAACATCTCGTCATCGGTGCCATTGCTATGCGATTACGAAGAGACCAAGATCCAACTTGAATTGGATCAAACAATTTCGTTCCTTCAATATTTTCAAAAGATCCCCAAGCGTTTATATTTGTCCCTTCATAAATACTTGCCGCTTTTTTATTTGAACTTGTCATTTCTCTTCCCCCTAAAAAAATTCTTACTATAATCGCATCATACTTACTTTTAGATAGTAACGTCAATTTATACGCCTTTACCCTCAAACATTCGAATATCAAAAAATAGAATGATACAAATAAAAAAAGGTTTCCTAGGAAGGAAACCTTTTTTAGTTTACCGTATATGGATGACAACTCGTTTATCTCTTTTATATAAAGAAAATAAACAATTATTATCTCTTCACATATAAAAAAACTTTAACAATAGAAGTGAGAGTGGTTCAGTATTCTTCTAAAAATAATAACTTATAAACCTAATACAATGAAAGCCCTACCTCTCTTTCATCCTTACGGCTCCTCGTCCGTGCCAGTGTGAATCAGGATTGCAAAAATCAAGTAACTATTCTATCGAAGTGTTTAATTAAACTTCGAACATTCGTAAAGAGTTAAAAAATAAAAATGGATTTTATTGTAGTAATAACAAAAGAGGTTAATGCTCTAAAAGTGGTTTGAAAGAGTTGAATGTCTTTGAAATGATTAATTTTCTATAATTATGTTCCCAAAAAATTCAAAATCTTTTTTGGGATGTAATACATTACTTGTAATGAATCTTAACAAAAGCTTTTTATTTGACTTTCTGTAATACCTTCAATTAATCCCAGTTCACTAATCAAAAATTCATGTGCGTTATCTAACATTTTCTTTTCGCTTGCATTAAGTGCTTTTTCTTTCTGCATACGTAATAAATCACGTACAACTTCAGCACCTTCTTGTATTTTACCCGTCTTTATTTTATCAGTGTTCAATTTATACCTTTGTTTCCACGTAAGTAATCTATCAGATTCTCCATGTTGAAAAATATTCAATATGTGTGCTATTGCCGTTATATCCGTGACTGGTCGTATATTTGAGCTCAATATTCTCCCTGCCGGAATCATTATTTCCATATTACTACCCGACATTTTTATAACATAATACTGTTGTTTTTCTCCTGCGATTTCCTTCTCTTCTATGGCTTTAATTATACCTGCTCCCTGCATTGGATAAACAATGTTATCGCCAATTTGAAACAAATAATCCACCTCCATATATGGTAACCTTCTCAATCTTAACACACAATCACTTTTTTAGCAAAATTTTTATTTTATCACAAAATTATTTTTCATGTCAATCCTTTCGAACTAAGAAAATAAATTCGTAAAATACCACTAAAAATCCGCAATCTTATTAACTTTTCCACACATATATACATTCTAATTTCATCTTCTCTTTTAACATAAAAACACATTACTACATATGAGTAGTAATGTGTTTTTTATACGCAATCATTAAACATTCCCTATTAATTTCACACCTATATACTAACCTGCTTACGGACTGTCTCTCTCGCTAAAAGAAAACTCATAATCACTTGCGCGGCTACTCGACTCGTCATATCCCTAAAATCAAGTGTTGGATCAATCTCTACAATGTCCATCCCTTGAACGAGTGGTTCTTTACCAAGAAATTCAATCGCTTCAAATAAAGTCGTACTGTCCATTCCGCCAGGACCAATTGCTGGACAACCTGGTGCAAATGCTTGATCTAGTACATCCATATCAAGAGAAATGTAAATAGAAGTCACGCCTTGCTTTCTTAATACTTCAATACTTTCCGTGATAATATCTTTGATTTCTCGCTCTCGTACATCTTTCATTGTATACACTGTCACGCCTTGTTCTTTTGCATATTCATGGTACGCTCGTGCGTTTGAAAAATTACGAATTCCGATTTGAACGAGTTGTTTTCCGTTAATAACATCATTTTCTAGTAAACTACGGAACGGTGTACCATTTGATGGGCCACCATCATCTAAATTTCGTAAATCATGATGGGCATCAAATTGGATAATACCGACCTTCCCTTTACTATTTGCAAATCCTGTTATACTCGGAAAACTAATCGAGTGATCACCGCCAAGAACGATTGGTATCATATTCGGATTTACTTTCGTTAAGTGACCAACTGATTTCACAATTCGTTTATGACTTTCTTTTATATCCGTCACATGCATCGTAATATCGCCGCAATCATATAAGACACTTTCTTTCATATCGTGTTCTTCTGTAATTGCATACGTGCTATATGCATCTAACATCGCACGAATTGTTTTTGGAGCAAAACTTGCTCCTGAATGACTAATAGATGGTTTAGAAAGGGGTGCTCCAATTAAGGCTGCACCAAATATTTCCACACCTTCCTCCCAATCTTTAATCATCTCACTCCATTTCGTCACTTCACGATCAATAAACTTTGCATTTTTCTTTAAATAGTGGCCGTGCTCCACGATTGTTCACCTCTTGTATATGCGATATTACCATTCTTCCATACTGTATTTACATGACTTACGCCGTAATGATACGGTACGTAAGCATAATTGTAAGCATCCCATAACACTAAATCTGCCTTGCGACCAACTCTAATTTTCCCAGCTACATCACCACGATTAATTGCGTAAGAAGAGTTAACTGTTACGGCATTCCAAACTTCTTCTGGTGTCATTTTCAATTTCAGCATTGCGATGCTCATAATAAGCTGAATGTTTTCAGTTGGACAGCTACCTGGGTTAAAGTCTGTAGCTAACGCAACTGCAACACCTTCATCAATCATTTTACGACCACGAGCAAAGCTTTCTTTATTTAAATAGAAAGTTGTCCCTGGTAATAAAGTGGCTACTGTATTAGAGTTTGCAAGCATTTCAATTCCTTTATCAGAAGCGCCAACTAAATGATCCGCTGATGCTGCACCAATTTCAGCCGCTGCTTCCGCGCCACCAAGAGGGTCAATTTCATCTGCATGAATTTTCACATCAAATCCAAGCTCTTTCGCTTTTAATAAAAATTCTTTTGATTCTTCGACAGAGAACACACCTGTTTCACAGAAAATATCAACGAACTCAGCTAATTGCTTCTCTTTCATTTCTGGTAATAGATCTAACATCCATTGTAAAAATTCTTTTGATCTTCCTTTATACTCTTTCGGAACTGCATGAGCACCTAAAAATGTTGAAACTAAATCGATAGGATGCTCTTTTTGTAATTGTGCAGTTGCCTCTAGTTGCTTCCATTCCGTCTCATCATCTAACCCGTAACCACTCTTCGCTTCTACAGTTGTAACTCCGAAAGATAGCATACGGTCTAAATGGAATTTCGCTTTTTGAACAAGTTCTTCTTTCGACGCCTGTTTCGTTGCATTTACAGTTGAAAGAATACCTCCGCCTTGTTCTAAAATTTCTAAGTACGGAACTCCTTGTAATTTTAGTGCGATTTCATTTTCACGAGATCCACCAAATACAAGATGCGTATGCGGATCAACAAGACCAGGAGAAACCATTTTGCCGCCGCAATCAATAACTTCTTTCGCTTGTAATCCTTTCGCTTCTTCTGCTGTTCCAACGAAAGTAACTACGCCGTTTTCAATTCCAACTGCACCGTTTTCGATAACAGGAAGCGTGTTCATCGCTTCCCGTCTTAACAAGCCATCTTCCTGATCCATTGTTAGTAATTGACCGATATTTATTAGTAAAGTGTCCAGCATGTTTTCTCCTCCTTATTTCATCATTGGAATGTTAACGCCTTTTTCTTTCGCAGTTTCTACAGCTAAGTCATATCCTGCATCAACGTGACGAACAACACCCATACCAGGGTCAGAAGTTAATACGCGTTCAATACGTTTTGCAGCCGCTTCTGTTCCATCTGCAACGATAACCATTCCAGCGTGAAGTGAATAACCCATACCAACACCGCCACCGTGGTGAACAGATACCCAGCTTGCACCGTTTACACTGTTAATTAATGCATTCAAAATTGGCCAGTCTGCTACTGCATCACTACCGTCTTTCATCGATTCTGTTTCACGGTTTGGAGATGCTACTGATCCACAATCTAAATGGTCACGACCGATAACGATTGGTGCTGATAATTCACCATTTGCAACCATTTCATTAATGATGCGACCAAATTTCGCGCGTTCACCGTAACCTAACCAACAAATACGTGATGGAAGACCTTGGAATTCAACTTGCTGACGAGCCATACGAATCCAGTTACATAAATGCTCATTATCCGCAAATTCACGTAAAATTACTTCGTCTGTTTTATAAATATCTTCTGGGTCACCAGAAAGTGCTACCCAGCGGAATGGCCCTTTTCCTTCGCAGAATAACGGACGGATAAATGCAGGTACGAATCCTGGGAAATCGAATGCATTTTTCAAACCTTCATCGAAAGCAACTTGGCGAATGTTATTTCCATAATCAAATGTAATTGCGCCTTTTTCTTGCATAGCAAGCATTGCTTCCACATGTTTTGTCATGCTTTCTTTTGATAATTGTACGTAACGTTCTGGATCTTCTTCACGAAGTTTCGCCGCTTCTTCTAATGTGTAACCTACTGGAATATAACCGTTTAATGGATCATGAGCTGATGTTTGATCTGTAACTAAATCTGGCGTAATATTGCGCTTCACTAGTTCTGGTAAAATCTCTGCTGCATTTCCTAATAAGCCAATAGAAATCGGCTCTTTCTTCTCTTTATACTCGTTCGCAATCGTTAGCGCTTCTTCTAGCGATTCTGTATACATATCACAATATCTCTTTTCAATACGACGATCGATACTACGCTTATCTACATCAATAGCGATTACAACACCGCCATTCATCGTTACAGCAAGAGGTTGTGCACCACCCATACCGCCTAAACCAGCAGTAAGTGTTATTGTGCCTTTTAATGAACCACCGAAATGTTGGCGTGCCGCTTCACCAAATGTTTCATATGTTCCTTGTAAAATCCCTTGTGTTCCAATATAAATCCAGCTACCAGCTGTCATTTGACCGTACATCATAAGGCCTTTTTTCTCTAATTCACGGAAGTGATCCCAATTCGCCCATTTCGGCACTAAGTTTGAGTTCGCTAAAAGAACGCGAGGCGCATCTTCATGTGATTTAAAAATTGCTACCGGTTTTCCTGATTGAACAAGTAACGTTTCATCGCTTTCTAACGTTTTTAATGAATCAACAATTGCATGGTAGCTTTCCCAGTTACGAGCTGCACGGCCAATCCCACCATATACAACTAGTTCTTCTGGTTTTTCAGCAACTTCAGGATCTAAATTGTTCATTAACATACGAAGTGCTGCTTCTTGAACCCATCCTTTCGTTTGTAACTCAGTACCTCTTGCCGCGCGAATTGTTTGTTGTACTTTTTCCATTTCGATCTCTCCCTTTTCTCATTTTATAGTGCTGCGTTTACATCCAATCTTTCTTTTATCGAATAATTCGTTTTTAACCAATGCGTAATATTTTCAATATCTGTTGAGAATATTCGGTCATTTGTAATAGAAGGCACTTGCTGACGACCTTGATGGTAGAAGCTCTTCGTCACTGTACTCATGTTTTCAATACCACGATATTCTGCTGCTTGCATCGCACAAATCATCTCAATTGAAAGAACACGTCTTACATTTTGAATAATTTGATGCGCATGGCGTGAAGCGATTGTTCCCATACTTACGTGATCTTCTTGGTTAGCTGATGACGGGATTGAATCAACACTCGCCGGATGTGCTAACGTTTTATTTTCAGAAACAAGTGACGCAGCTGCGTATTGCATAATCATTGCACCAGACTGCAGTCCTGGTTCTGGACTTAAAAATGGTGGCAAATCATTTAACTGCGGATTTACTAAACGCTCAATACGACGCTCTGAAATATTTGCAACTTCCGCCATTCCTACTTTTAAGAAGTCCATCGCAAACGCAATCGGTTGACCATGGAAATTACCACCCGAAATTACTTTTTCTCCGCCATCAAAGATAAGTGGATTATCTGTTGCTGCATTCATTTCAATTTCTAATTTTTCTTTTACATAATTTAAAACTTGCCAAGAAGCACCGTGTACTTGCGGGATACAACGAAGTGAATATGCATCCTGTACACGTAGTTCTCCTTGCTTTGTTGTTAACTTACTATCATGAAGAATGTCACGAATTCTGCTTGCTACTTCTACTTGCTCTTTATAACCGCGTGCTTTATGAACATTTTCATCAAATGCATCAATAATGCCTTGTAAGCCCTCAATTGTCATCGAAGCAATTAATTCAGCTTGATAAGCCGTTGCTTCTGCTTCTATATAAGAAAGAACTCCTTGCGCTGTCATCGCCTGCGTACCATTGATTAATGCAAGCCCTTCTTTCGCTTCAAGTTCAATCGGCTCAAGACCTTCTTCAGTAAGAGCAACCATCGCATGAACGCGTTTCCCCTTATAGAACACTTCACCTTCGCCTAATAATACAAGCGCAAGATGAGATAAAGGTGCTAAGTCTCCACTCGCACCAAGTGAACCTTGTTGCGGAACGACTGGGTGAATTTTACGATTTACAAACTCAAGAAGCATATTTACAACAAGCGGTCTAACGCCAGATACTCCTTTCAGCATCGTGTTCGCTCGTAAAATTAACATACCGCGTGATACTTCTTCAGGGAATGGATCGCCTATCCCGCATGCATGTGACTGAATTAAATTGTGTTGAAGTGCCTTTACATCATCTTTTTGAATAAGCACGTCACTGAACTTTCCAAATCCAGTTGTAATACCGTAAACGACTTTTCCGTCTTCTACAATTTTCTCTACTACTTCACGGCACTCTGCTACCTTTTGCATACTAGTTGGACAAGCTGTTACACCTTCTCCTTCAAGTAACAACCTCTTCATTTCTTCAATTGTCAATGTGTGTCCTGTTAACGTAATCATTCTTTTTTCCTCCTTAAAAAGGCAAAAGGGGACCTTATCTTTTTAAGACAGACTTCTGTCCTAAAAAAGTAAGGCCCCCTTCTAACTAATAGACTATGGGCAAATCATATGTGATTAATTCCTAAACCAATCGCCTCATGCTCAGATCCTTTTACAGGTGCACCAATCGTTCCATATAATGCTACAGCAACCCATTCGCCTTCTTTTTTTCCATCGTATGGTGTACCGCGCACAATCGCAAAACGAAGTCCTACTGTACGAAGAACGTCTGCTAACTGAATTTGACCTCTCGTCACTCCGTACAAAGCTTCCATAATTGCATGATAAAGTGCATGTGTTTCTCTGTAAACGTCTGTTTCAATAACTTGGTTGCTCTTAGCCGCTGTTTCCATTGCTGCGACAACCTTTTGCGAATTCATCGAACCCACTTTCCCCGTACAATACTTCCAACCTTTTGGGATAGATAATACAGGGCTTTCATTCTCATCCGCAAGTGCCAACAGCATGGCCATACGACCAATTCGATGTGTCCCTTGAAGAAGCATGTGACTCTCTCATTTCTTTTAATTATTTGAATATTTCTTAATTTAAGAATATATGAAAACGGTTAAATCGTCAATAGTTTAAACTCACATTCAAACAATTTTTTCATCTCCTCCATTTGTGTACACAAATTATTTACACAAATTTTCCAGGCATGCTATAGTCTCACTAACAGATACAAAGGGGCGAGATTTCAATGACAAAGCGAAAAGATATTCATTTTCGAATTGAAGAAAAATTACTTGAAAGGTTTGAATCTGCACTCCATTACGAAGGTTTAAAGAAAACCGACGTATTAACACATGCAATTCAGCAATTTTGCACGAAGGTGGAATGTGAAAAAATGAATGATGTAAAACGCCAATACAACGTAAGTAACCATTTACAAACACGTATCGATACACATAAACATTACGAAGAAAAACAAGTGAATTTAGATAAAGTCGTCATGGAACATTTACAACTTCAAGGAGACGAAAAAATATTAGAGGTTGGGTGCGCTGATGGGAATTTTCTTTCCGTTTTACAAACTAGCGGTCATAAAGGACAACTAACCGGTTTTGATCAATCGAAAGCTATGCTTTCTGAAGCTGCAATAAAGAATAACATAATTGAATGGAGACTAGGTGATGCTGCTAAACTCCCTTTCGAAGTTAATTGCTATGACTGGATCGTCGCAAGACATATGTTATATCACATGAAAGATGTCGAAAAAACAATTCAAGGATTCCATAAAGTAATTCGTCCCGGTGGCTCACTTTTAGCTACAACAAATTCTAGCGTTACATTACCTCGTATAGTTGAAATGTGTAACCGCATGTTAGACGCATTTGATTTACCGAAAACAACATCATCAGTCACTCCATTTTGTTTAGAAAATGGTAAAGAGATATTACAGTCTGTTTTTCCAGCAGTTGAAGAAGAAGTTATTCATAATGCTCTCATTTTTCATCATGCTACTCCGATTTTAAACTATATTTCTAGCATGTTTCCGTCGCTAAATATACCTGATAATACATATCTTCAAGCGGAAATGAAAGAATGGCTAAAAGAAGAAGTAGAAAATGAATTATCACTTCATAACGGTATATGGCGCGATCCGAAAACGTTAGCCATTTATCGATGTCAAAAAGAAAAAAGCTAGCATTTGCTAGCTTTTATACATTCTCAGGCAAAAGCTCCTCCATCATCACATTCCCCTTACCGCTGTAAAAATTTATATTATGTTCGTTCGCTATCCCAAAATAAGAGGCAATCGCTATTCCAAATGGTACAAATGCATGCCCCTGTGCTGTAATAATATTTGAATGTTGCACAACTTGTTCATACACAAAATTTTCTACTGGAAAACAATCTAATTGTTTATAATCCATAGTCACTGTATACGATATTCCTTTGAGTAAGCCTGCTTTTGCTAGCGCATACGGTCCTGCACAAATAGCTGCTACTAATTTCTCTTTTTCGTGAAATTGACGAATGACTGAAAAGAGTCCTTCTGCATCCTCCATATGTATTGCATCTCCGCCTGGAATAATAATTCCCTCATATTCTTCTACATGCACTTCCCTTAATTCTATATGTGGTTGCACTTGCAAACCTGTTTCACTTATAATCATTTCTTTTGTTAAACCTGCTGTAATGATTTCATATTTGTTTTTCAGCAATGCCGTTGCTACTGTTATTTCAAACTCCGCAAATGTTGGGTATACAAATAAAATTATTTTTTTCATAGCCCTCTCTCCTTTAACCAGTCCATAAAATATACCTCTAAATCGTCTACTGTTAATCTATTCGTGTCCACATAAGTTACAGGAAATCGTTTATACCAGCCTTTTTCAGTTTCTACTAATTTAAATCGCTCCTCAAATGTACTTCTGTTTCTTGTTCTATCACTGTTTTTTCTATCATATACATTCTTTTTCGTAACATCTAAGTAAAAAATCGCATCCGAACGGCACTCTCTTAATTTATATAATTCACCTTTCAGTTCAGTTTCTATATCCCACGCTTCTCCTATAATCGTTGGGTAAAAAAGTGTATAAAACTCAATGTCTTCTGGTCCACGATCAAAAATTACGACTGAATCTTTCACATTTTGAAACTCCTTTATTTTAGCTTCTATAAACATTTTTTGATTTGCTATAAACCCTTCTTTTGAATTCATATCCAAATTTAATTCTTTTCGTTTTTCTACAATTGGATAAGGATTTTCATATATAACCGATAACCCATGTAGCTCTAGCCTTTTAGCTAAGGTGGTTTTTCCACTTGCCATCGGCCCTTGGAGTGAAATTACGTATACCATCTCTCTCATTCCCTTTTCCTATAATACATCGATAATATACAGAATTTTAAAAACTATCAACGAAATATATATCATCTTGTTTCTTATTCTTATCTAACTTATAATAAAAAATAGAGATTATGACGGACGCATCAATAATGTAAGCTTGGAAATCCAAGCTTACATTATTTTTTGCTTTCCCTTTTCTATTAAAAAGAGTATACTAGATTAGAACGTATGTTCTTAATAATTACATACAGTAAGGAGATAGAACAATGGTATACGACACAAAAGCAATTTCTTGGAATGAGTCTTTAAAACAACTTCAACGCCGCTATACAAACAAACAAGTTGACCGAAAAGAATTTGAGGATATTGAACTAATGGAATTCTTCAGCGATAACGACTACATTTCTTTACCTACACATATAAGCGGCCTATCAACAGCACGTTTTACTTCTTACTCTATTTTCACAACTGAAGATAAAGATCGTAAAGTTGGCACATTAATTATTGAATATGTAGAAGATGATAATAATAATTTATGTGTTGAACAACTATACTTCGTTTAAATGATAACGCTTGGTCAAAATGACCAAGCGTTCTTGCTTTCTATGAATCTCACTGTTTATAATATGAATAAAAGAAAACCGCAATCATTAAGGGGGGATACACTTGCTCGAAGGATGGTTCAGTTGGTTTATTGTGCTATGGACTGTTATTTTACTGGGACTTATGTCTATTGGTGGATACTTTATGTTCAGAAAATTTTTAAAACGATTACCAAAAGAAGATGGTATGTCTATTTTAGATTGGGAAGAGCACTATATTAATAAAACGAGGCATTTATGGGATGACGAACAAAAACAATTGTTAGAAGAGCTCGTAAGTCCTGTTCCTGAACTATTTCGCGATGTTGCTAAATCAAAAATTGCTGGTAAAATCGGAGAACTTGCATTACAAGAAAAAGCCTCTCAAATTACACAAGACTTAATTATTAAAGGATATATTATTGCTACACCAAAGCGTGATCATAAATTTTTAGTAAAAAAACTACAAGAAAAAGAAATTGATTATTCAAATTATAAAACTTTATTAGCAAAATAATCTTCATTTTTCAAACAAGTTAACCGCAAGACTAAACAATTTATAAGTTGAAATTGGAACAAAAAATTATTAATAATATCAAAAAAAACAGCGTCTTTGACGCTGTTTTTTCTGTACAGATATATACTTCAAGTTAGTTTCATATCTTTTTCATTATAAAAGCCATCTTCTTTTTCCATTTCCTTCTGTAATTTCGTAAAGGAACGGTACATCGCAATTCTCCATGACACAATCATCGCAAATGCCAGTAAGAAGAACATGCCACTAAGTTGTCCTAAATCAAGAGATTGGCTTAAGTATGTTTTAAATACAATACGCACGACAAGTAATCCAATTAAAATAAAGACAAATGCTTTTGAACGCTTCAAATAAATCTCTTGTCCTCTAATTTCAAATTTAGACGTTTTAATAAGAAAAATAGAGAAAAACAAACCAACTCCAATTGCTTCTAACATTTCTGCTGGAGTTAATCGAAATTCAGGAAAAACATACATCAATGCTCCCGTGCTCATAAAAAATGGCGGAAGTATAATTTTTTTCAATGTTGCAGGTTTCTTAGCTGCTTTTAAACGAATAAACATCGCACCAACAGCCATACAAACAGCAACGATACTGGATAAAACAACTATGTTCATATTTTCTCATCCTTTTTTGTGGCTATATGCAAAATATACTTTCATTATATGCTTTTCCGTTAGTATTTCCAACATTTTCACAGAATAATACTAAAAACCGGTAAAACCACCAAATAAACTTGAGAAATATACGATAATTTTCGTCATCCAGTTAAAATATAGGAAGATACCCATAACAATCATAACGTATCCCCCGATTTTCATGAACTTCATACTATTTCTTTTAATCCAAGACATTTTCGTAATAAAGAATGATAGCACAAAGAACGGGATAGCGAATCCAAGTATGTATGCAATCATATAAATCATTGCTGATTCTGGATTTGTTGCCGCTAATCCGATTACAGACACTAAAATAGGTCCTGTACAAGGCGTCCATCCTGCAGCAAATGCTAAACCAATTAAAACAGATCCAAAATAACCACTCGGACGATTTTTAAACGTAAATTTACGGTCTTGCATTAAAAACTTCGGCTTAAACACGCCGACAATAATAAGACCGAACACGATGATAAATATACCACCTAACTGTCTAATTAAATCTTTATAATTTGTAAAGATACCTCCAATAAAACTTGTACCAAATCCAATTGCAATAAATATAATTGAAAATCCAAGTAAGAAAAACGCTGTATGTATCATACTTCTTTTGCGAAGCATTGCATTTTCTTCTTTCAGCTCAGAAACCGACATACCTGTTATGTACGATAAAAATGCCGGATAAAGCGGTAAGCAACATGGGGAAATAAATGATAAAAACCCGGCGCCAAACGCTAAAAAAATACTAATATCTTGCATTATTCCACTCCTCTCCTTACATATTGTAGCAAAAACACGTAAAAATACTATGAACAATTCGTGAAATCACTTTTCCAACATGATAATAAGAAAAACTAACCTTTCACACAGTTTTTAAAAAACGTTTTCATTTCCTTCTATTATATAGAAAAATCTCAATTAAACTACAAAACCTCTCTAATGTTATCAACATAACAAAGGTACCCTAGTTTCTCAAATGATTAGCATGTTACTAGTACGTCTATATACATATTGATTAAAAAATATTTTTTTCAAATGCTGTCTTTATACAATACAAACCTGATTTTACAATACTTCTATTATTATTAATTTCAAGATTATGCATAAATATGATACTTTTATTATTATTCTATAAAATGTCACACTTTTCTTTTATTTGACCCTTTATTTTTAATTTTGTATACTTCCCTCTAGTTATATATGTCCGTTACGGAACAATTTCATATAGATGGGAGGAATTTTTCATGCTTCGTTATTCTCTTTTAGTTTTATTAGGAGCGTGTAGTTATGGGATTTTAGCTATTTTCGTTAAACTTGCATATGCAGAAGGATTTTCACTTGGAGAGGTAATTGGCAGCCAATATATGTTCGGTTGGATTATTTTGCTTGCTATTACACTTCTATTTTCTAGACACCGTGTCCCATTAAAACAAGCGTTAATTTTATTCGTTGCAGGAACATCTGCAAGCTTCACTGGAATTTTTTATTATGCATCATTAAAAACTGTACCAGCATCTATTGCAATTATACTTTTATTCCAATTCGTTTGGGTCGGAATTATTATTGAAGCAGTCTCAACAAAAACATTACCTTCAAGAGAAAAAGTTATTTCCGTTATTTTCTTACTTGCAGGTACATTTTTATCAAGTGGTTTACTAGAAAAATCAGCAGGTGATTTCGATACGACTGGAATCATACTAGGTTTATTATCTGCTGTTACATTTGCAACATACATTTTTGTGAGCGGAAAAGTTGCTGTTGAAGTACCTTCATTACCACGTGGTGTTCTCTTAATGGCTGGAGCTTTAACTTTAGTAATGATTGTATTCCCACCCACATTTATTTTTAACGGTGCAATTTCTGAAGGACTTTGGAAATACGGTTTAGGTTTAGGAACATTTAGTATCGTTATTCCTTCTATCGCCTTTACAATTGGTATTCCAAAGATTGGTTCTGGCTTAGCGACTATTCTTGGCGCAGCCGAACTACCAGTTACAACAATTATGTCTGTATTCGTTTTAAAAGAAGCTGTACTATCTTCACAATGGTTCGGTGTATCACTTATTTTAATTGGTATTGCAATCCCGCAAATTGCCTATGCAATGCGTGGACGTTATCGTAAACATCATACACACAAAAAACTGGCAGCATAAACGAGAGAGGATTTTCATTTGAGAATCCTCTCTTTTATTATTGTATACTTAATGTAAATACTTTATTTAAGAAAGAGGTCATTCTAAGTGGCAGCCAATCTAGAGCAATTAACTGAGACGCTGATTTCTATTCGTCGAAATTTACATGAGCATCCAGAATTATCATACGAAGAATTTGAAACGACGAAAGCTATAAAAAATTGGTTAGAAGAAAAAAACATCACGATTATAAATTCTAGTTTAGAAACAGGCGTTATTGCTGAGATTTCGGGGAATAATAGTGGACCACTTATAGCAATCCGTGCTGATATTGATGCCCTTCCTATTCAAGAGGAAACAAATTTGCCGTACGCTTCAAAAATTCACGGTAAAATGCATGCTTGTGGGCATGATTTTCATACAGCTTCTATTATAGGGGCCGCTTATTTATTGAAGGAAAAAGAATCTTCTCTTAACGGAACTGTACGCTTTATATTCCAGCCAGCTGAAGAAAGTAGCAATGGTGCTTGCAAAGTAATTGAAGTCGGACATTTACATGGCGTGCAAGCTATTTTCGGTATGCATAATAAACCTGATTTACCAGTAGGTACAATCGGTATTAAAGATGGTCCACTGATGGCCGGCGTTGATCGATTTGAAATTGAAATTCACGGAGTTGGTACACATGCAGCTGTACCAGACGCTGGGGTAGATCCTATTGTCGCGTCCTCTCAAATTGTTATGGCACTCCAAACAATTGTAAGCCGAAATATAAGTTCTTCTCATAATGCCGTAGTTAGCGTTACAAACATCCATTCAGGAAATACGTGGAACGTTATTCCTGAAAAAGCTACGTTGGAAGGAACCGTTCGTACTTTCCAAGCAGAAACACGCGAAAAGATTCCAGCTCTAATGAAACGTATTATTCAAGGAGTTTCTGATGCATTAGGTGTAAAAACAGAATTTCGCTTTTATCCAGGTCCTCCTGCTGTTCATAACGATACATCTCTAACAAATTTATCGACTCAAGTTGCAGAAAAAATGAATTTAAATATTATCTCCCCTACCCCGTCAATGGCTGGAGAAGATTTTTCTTTTTATCAACAAGAAATACCTGGTTCATTCGTCTTTATGGGAACGAGTGGTACACATGAATGGCATCATCCAGCTTTTACAGTAGACGAGCGAGCTTTACCTATAAGTGCAGAATTCTTCGCTTTGTTAGCTGAAAAAGCACTTAAACAATTTGCATAAAAAAGGAGCCGTTAAGACTTAACGGCTCCTTTTATTAAGTTAAATCACGTTTTAAAAATACTGTATAAGAAATGCTTAAAAATACAAATAAATACAGTAATAACATACATGAAGCAAACGGGAATGTTACTCCATCAATAAAACTTCCATTCTTTGAAATACTATATAAATCTGTATTTGCTGGCAATAAATATTTCGCCCAATCGTATCTAGTTGCTGCTAGTAATGCAATGTTTCCTGATAAAGCAAGAAATAGTGAAATACCAATTGCGCCTCCGCTAGATCTTGTTAACACAGAAATCATAAATGCAAACGCTGCGTACACAATAGTCGGCAACCACGATAAAATATAATACTTACTAGCTTCTACAAAAATATTTTGTTTTATAATATTTCCATCTTGGAATATAAACTCACTCCATGCAGGCTGCTGGAATTTATAAATAACAAGTCCACATAAAATGGAGAAAATCATATTAAATATAAACAATAACGCTGCAAATATCACGATTGCTAAAAATTTAGCTGTTAAAATTTTAAATCGACTCGCTGGTCGTATCGTTAAAAATTTATATGTTCCCCAGCTATATTCATTCGCAAAAATTGTACTTGCATACACAAGGATAAATGGAAGCAATATTGGAAATACGATAAAACCTGTATCTCTCATGAAAGAAAGCGGGGAACTACTTGCCGGTGCAGTATCTGTATCTAAATGCTTCATCTTAAGTTGATATTCATTTACAAGCTCGTCTCCAGATCGTTCTGCTAAAATAGCTTCTTTTTTCATGCCTAACTTTTTCTCTATTTCTACAGTTCGTTCTGTATAATCGGCTTTCCATCCTTTTGTTTCCGGTTCTAAATACTTGACCGTAACCCACCCTAATCCAATTATTAATACTGCAATAACTGCAAATGGAATAATCGTTCGCTTTCGCTTAAATATTTTATACAGTTCGTTATATACTAAATTAAACAATATCTTTTCCCCCTGTTAATTCTAAAAATTGCTCTTCTAACGTTTTTCTTTCTTCATATACACGATAAACTTGAATATTTTTCTCAAGCAATGTACGAATAACATTTGGGATTTCTTCATCTTTTACATTAATAAGTAGATCATTACCTTTTATTAAAACATCTTGTTCTAATATTTCTGCCGCTTTATTCGCATCATCTACTCGTATACGAATTGTCTCCATCTCTTCGCTTTGATTATGCTGAATATTTTGCGTCGCCACATATTCTCCGTGCTGAATAATGATAACTCTGTCACACATTAATTCAACTTCTGAAAGTAAATGACTAGATACAAGTACCGCTTTCCCTTGTTCATGTGCAATTTTCTTTATGTACATTCTCATTTCATGTATTCCACTAGGATCTAATCCATTCGTTGGTTCATCTAATATCAATACATCCGGATCGTGAATAAGGGCTTGAGCAATTCCTAATCGTTGTCTCATGCCGAGTGAATATGCTTTTACTTTGCGATCAATTACTTGTCCCATCCCTAACAATTTCACTACTTCATCGATACGTTCTTCTGTCACGTTACCATTCATTCGTCCGAAATATGTTAAATTTTCATAGCCGCTCAAAAAAGGATAAAATTCCGGTGTCTCAATTACTGCTCCAATTTTCGCAGCAGTATTTTCAAATTGCTGTTTGACAGATTGACCGTCAATCCAAACTTCGCCCTCTGTCATGCGAATCATGCCGACCATCATTCTCATTAAAGTCGTTTTTCCAGCACCATTTGGTCCGAGCAAACCAACTACTTCACCTTTTTTAACTTCGAAACTAATATTTTCTACAAGTGTCTTTGAACCGATTCGTTTCGTTAACCGCTCAACTTTTACAATTGATTGTTCTTTTGTCATTCTATACAACCTTTCCTTCCCATTCTTTGTCAGGTCTTTACACTGTAACATGATTATTTTTATGTGTAAAATAGAAAAAGGCATGATTTCTCATGCCTTTTCCTTGAAATGAAATGGATTTTTATCTTGTAAACTTTGAATAAATCGAAAACATTGCAGCATCGATAATAGGAAGATAACGATCATAATTATACTAACAACTACTATTGCATATATTGTAATCGGTGCACTATTTATCCCTTGTATTCCTGCTATTTTCATAAAGATAATCGTAAATAATTTCAAAAATAACATCCCATTAACTAACCCAAAAACAAATGCTGCTCCATAAATAAATAATTGCTCCTGACATAATAAACATAGTACGTCATTTCTCTTCCTATTCCTTGCTACATATGTTTGGAATTCCTCTCTCCTCACTAGCAGAAAAGAATACGTCATTTTATATATAATAAACATACATATTAAAATGACTACGATAAACAGCGTGTAAAAATACATTTGAAATAAAAGTGTAGTCCCTAATCCCACAGCAACTACTTCATTAAATTGTAGCGATATCATAAAAAATAAAATCATAGTACTCATAGCAATCCACATGAATTGCTTCATCCTTTTGGCAGCAAATGTTCTTATATTTTTTCTCACTAACCGACATACAGACATACATTCTTTCCCCTACCTTACTTCATAACAAACTCATTCTATACTACTAGTGTATAAAAATATGACATTATTAACATCGCACTACAATAGGAGTTTTTTCTAAGTCTTTAGTCCTAGAAAACAAAAGGGTAAATAGATCATATTTAGAATATAATTGTAAAAAAGGGGGGGATTGCATGCGTATAAAATTACTAGCAATCTTGTCTTTATTATTTCTTACAAGTTGTAGCCCACTAAAAAACAATGAAGTTTCCATTGTTGAGCCCTACAAATTAACAAAAGAACAATCTGCTATTTTACAAATAACTCCTTTTAAAGAAGGAAATAGCATGTCTTATTGTGTTACGCTTAAAAGTGAGAAAGATGAAATAAACGCTACGATTGATTATTATCAAAACGGTAAAAAAACAAACGAAATTGCCAATATAGCTACCTCACATTTTCAAAAAAGAAAGTAAAACTTTCTTTTTTACCACCACATTTCCAACTCGATAAAGATGTACAAAAGCAAAAACATTGGTATGTTAATATTGAAGGTAGTTCAATGCTCGTTCCTGAAGAATTGCCTCCAAGTGTAAACAGCTCTGCATCTACTACGATTCAATCTGCTATAAACTTAAAATACAATCAAAAAAAGCCTTTAGCCGCTATAATAAAAACAAATAAAGAAACCGTAAGAGTGCCAATGCTTGAAGAAAAAAAAGCTATTGATCAATTATTACAAGAAAATGAACATATTTATCTCTTTAGTATAGAGCTAAAAAAGCACAATAAAGCGGAAATGCGCTTCAGTGCATTTCCGCTTTATTGTTTAATGAGGTGTACTTTTAAATTAATTAATTATTCTCATCCTCAACTTCTATTCTTTTCTTCTCTCTTGCAATTTTTAAAAACTCCAAAAGCTCGGGATTGCTATTCATTTTTTTGTAAGCTACTGACATTTCTGCAACAAAATTAGAATCATATAGCTCTTTATATACAACTTCTGTTTTATATAATTTATTTGCCGATACGGGTATTACTGTAATTCCAATCCCTGCTGCTACAAGTCCCATAACTGTTTGATATTCCGTTGCTTCTTGCACAATACGCGGGCTAAATCCAACTTCTCTACAAAGGGATAAAATTGTATCATACAAAGCTGGCCATACTGGTCTCGTAATAAATACAAACGGTTCATCCCGTAAATCTTCTATATGTATTTCATCTTTCTCTGCAAGTGGATGAGCCTTCGGTAAACATAACGTACAAGATAGTTTTTGAATTGGCTCTAATTCTAATAATTGTGTTGGGATTGGTGGACGCAAAAATCCAATATCAATACGATTATCATGAAGTGCATGCACTTGATCTGGAGTAGATAATTCATGTAATGCAACAGATACCCTCGGAAATTTCTTTCTATACTCCCTTACGATAGATGGTAAAATATCATATATCGCCGCACCTACAAAACCAATTGAAAGTGAGCCCACTTCTCCCCTTTGGGCACTTTGTGCAATCTCTACCGCTTTTTCAATTTGTTCGAACGCTTTTTTTACTTCTTTCAAAAACATTTCTCCAGCTTCTGTTAATTCAACCTTTCTCTTCGTTCTTGAAAATAACATAACTCCCATTTCTTTTTCTAATTGCTGAATTTGTTGACTAAGCGGTGGTTGTGTCATTTGTAAACGAGCAGCTGCTCGTCCAAAGTGTAACTCCTCTGCCACTACAACAAAATATTGCAAATGCCGTAATTCCATTTTGGACACCCTTTTCCATTTCAATTAATACGTCTAATATATTAATAACATATAATTTATATATTAGACAAATTTTTTGAATGAACGTATAGTAGAAATTGTTAATTCTTTTTTACAATTTTTATGTAAAAAAAGAAAGAGGTGGTTACTGTATGAAATGGTGGAAATTAAGCGGACAAATTTTACTATTATTTTGTTTCGCTTGGACAGGTGAATGGATTGCAAAACAGGCACACCTCCCAGTTCCAGGAAGTATAATCGGTATTTTTCTATTGTTAATTTCGTTAAAATTTAACCTAGTGAAAAAAGAGTGGATACAGGACGGAGCAGACTTTTTATTAAAAGAACTTATTTTATTTTTCATTCCTTCTGCAGTCGCTGTTATACGCTACAAAGATACACTATCACAATATGGAATCGATCTCATTTTAATTATTATGATTAGTACACTTTGCGTCACTCTCGTTACAGGACTCTTAACAGAATTGCTACTAAAACGGAAAGGATCCGTGCAATGATTGGCTTCCTTTGTTTATTATTAACACTATTCACATATTGGATATCGAAGAAAATGTATCAACGCTGGAATTGGAGCTTACTTTCTCCTCTTCTCGTCTGTCCTATTATTTTAATTGCTTTATTACTCGGACTAGACACACCTTATGAAACATATGAAACTGGCGGCCAATGGTTAACAGAATTATTAAAGCCTGCAACAGTTGCTTTTGCATGGCCAATCTATAAATACTTTGATTTACTCAAGAAACATGGAATGGCTATTTTACTTAATGTCATTGTCGGTTCGTTTTTATCAGTTATTACTTCAGCACTACTAGCAAATTATTTTCAAATTGATTCATCGTTAGAACATAGTTTAGCGCCTCATATTGTAACAACACCAATTGCAATGGCCATTTCAGAAATGATTGGTGGTATGTCACAATTAACAGCTGTATTTGTTGTTTTAACTGCATTAACAGGAGCATTGCTCGGTCCTTCTCTCATACGTATATGTCGTATTAAAACAGCGCTCGCAAAAGGCATTATGTTAGGCACGAGCGCAAATGGCACCGGTACATCAAAAGCATTTGAAATCGGTCCTGTAGAAGGAACAATCGCCAGTTTATCCATGCTTTTAACAGCAGGAGCTAGTTTAGTTATCGTTCCGCTTTTCTTATCGTGGATACATTAAAAAGCAAGTATTTAAATACTTGCTTTTTTATTTATATATTGGTATATTAACTCGTAATCCTCCGGAAACGCTAATGATAATGTTTCAACTTCATGTATTCCTTTCCAAGCAATTTCATGTATTAACTCATCAGGATCTTGTATTTTCATATTACCGCCTACTTTTTCTACAAAGTAATAATGAACATACACGGGAATTCCATATGTAATACCTTCTTTTTCATATATTTTATTTATAATTTCCACATTGTAGCCTGTTTCTTCCCAAACCTCTCGGATACAACATTCTTCTAATGTTTCTCCTTTTTCAAGTCCTCCACTTGGGATAGACCACCTTTTTTCTTCTCCCTTTTGTCCTTGCAATACCATTAAGACTTCATTTCTTTCATTTACACATATAGCTGCTGCACCTATCCATCTCTCCATTGTAAATCCCTCCCCTACAAACATTCGCCTTCTTTATTATTTTCTCCTTGAAAAAAAAGGAAAAAAGTCAAACGATGACGAAAGTTTACATGAACTTCATAGACAATCCCTTCTTAGAAATTAAAAATGGAAGGATGAAAATATGATTTCTAAATATGTTGTGGAATGTGTCTTTTGTGAAGAAAATCGAAAACCTCGTCAAGCTATCGTCACAGTTCCCGCCACTACTCAGCTACTAGCCATTGAAAAAGTGCGTATGGAATGTAAACGTCGTTTCGGAAAAGCTTTATTATTACAAACAGAAATTAAAGAAGAAATAGTTTTTGAACAAAAAGAAAGCTGACCATAAATTGGTCAGCTTTCATATCCGATCATATTTTCACATGAAGATTAGGGGCATCCTCTTTAAGGATCGGGATTTTCCCATTATGTACGTTCCATAATGGTCATCGAACAATATATTTCTATGCAATTAAATATTGAATAGAATAGGGCAAAACTTGTTCGCATTTTTAGAAAAGGGATAGGGATATAATTCAAGTAGTACTTCGAATACTCGAACTTTACACTCATTATATTAAAGCAAATCCTTTTATATGGGAAATATGAATTACTTACATAATTCATTCGTAAAACATATTAGTTTGCTATATTATTTTCACTCTATCAATAACATACATCCCGCTAAAACTGGTGTCATAATCATTGAAAGCTTCAAAAGCATACGTGGTGCATAATTTGTAAACTTCGCCCCGATATACGCTCCTAACATCGTCCCAATTAATACTTGCAATAATAATATATAATCTAGGTACCCTTCTGAACTATATCCCAGCCCACCTCCAATCGCAATCGGCAATATAACAAGCATTGTTGTTCCTACAGATTGCTGAATCGTTAATCCTAATAGAACCATTAATCCAAGTTGAATAAATGGTGCAGAACCAATCCCAAATGAACCAGCCATAATTCCAGTGACTAATCCAAGGCATATACATTTCATTATGTTTTCTTTCGAAAAATCTTTAATTTCTGCTAAAAGTAATTCTTCCCTATTTTGAAACTTAATTAATTTAATACACATAAAAATTGCAGATAAAAATAACATCCCAGCTGTAAACCAATGAAGAAGATGCGGTGGTATAAGTGAACCAATTTTTGAACCGATATAAGAACCCAGTGCTCCACATCCACCAACAATCCCGCCTATAGTAAATACAACATTTCCTTCGCGATAATGACTTATAACCCCAGATAATGTCGTAAATGCCATGGCAGTTAAAGACGTTGCAAGCGCAACGTGAATAGGAATGTGGAATACTAAAGTGAGTATTGCGATAATAAAACCAGCTCCCCCTGCTCCAACAAATCCTAATAAAACTCCCATTACTAACATCGTTATAATAATTGCCACAAACTCTCCCTCCAGTAATCCAATTATCCACCATATTCTTCCTTGCATACAAATAAAAAGCACCCTGGACGGATGCTTTTCGTACTTTTCAAAATTGATAATATGTACTTAATCTTGATTAATCAAAATAACAGCGGGGCCAGCAACTACTACTCCAGCTACTTCTATCTTTTCAAATTCCTTTACTGTAATAGATATAACGCCTTCTCTTTCCATCAATTCTTTACTCAGGACATCAGTCGGTATTGCTTTCACCGTCTTACCTCCTTTTCATTTATACAATATGATAAAGTGAAACTTTAATCAGTAGAGATTGGGTCCATTTCACACTGATTATAATTAGGCTGTTCGTTAATACGCATTAAAAATAACCCAACGCATCTATATATATGCATCACCTCCGCTTTCATTCCTTATTCCACTCAAAACCTTCACTCCCTTCCGTAACATATTGAAAAATAAAAAAGCACTCGCCAAAGCGAATGCTATTTCATTATTTACTTTCTATTACTTTTAACATTCTATTAATAAATGCTGCCGATTCCCCACGCGTTGCAGAACCTTTCGGCATAAATTCATTATTTTCATTTCCTTTTACAATACCTAATCCATAAACACGTTGTACAGCTTGTTTATCATATGCTAAATCTTGATCCGAGAATGGTAGCGGAGCTAAGTTACCTTTAATTTTTTTATATTGCAGTGCACGGTCAATCATAATAACAGCTTCATCTCGTTTAATCGTATCATTTGGAGCAAATATACCATTTCCTCTACCACTTATTATTCCGGCACTTGCTGCACGATTAATACCATCTATTAGCGATGGATGTGCTGTATTTAAATCATTAAAATTCGATGTTCCTTCAGGCAACTGCAATGATCTTGAAATGAAGTTCGCAAATTCACCACGTGTTACGAGACGTTCTGGCCAATAAGAACCTTTTCCATCCCCAACCATAATGCCAAGTTTATCTAATTCACGAATGTCTGCTTCGTACCAGCCACCCGTTATATCATCTTTATGGTTCGCATCATAATAAACTTTTGTTCCTTGTAAGAATGGTTCCCACGCATTGTTTTTAATCATAATAGCAGGACAATTTTTACCACTCCAAAATTGATGCTTCTTCACATTTTCTAAAGGGATATTTAATTCCCCCATTAAATAAGCTGCTAGTTTACGAGCATTTTCAACAGCTTTATTATAATCACCATCTTCGTTTACAGCAATTTCAATCGCAATTGATTCTCGATTTCCAGTTCCTTCTGCTCCATCTCCTGCATGCCAAGCATTTTCGTTTAATGGAAGGTGTTGATAAATCTCTTTATCGTCTACCGTAAAATGCCAAGACGCTGAACGATCTTCCGTTCCCGTTGCTTGGTTATATAAATATAGCGCATGGTTTCTAGCATTTGCCCCAACACTGTAATTATCTGTCTCATGAATCGTAATATACTTCGGATTCATCGCATAACCTGGACGAATATTTTCATTTCCTTTCGGTACAATCATTTCTTTTAAAGGTACACCATAAATATCTGTTGTTTTCTCTTCTAATGGTGCAGCATACATAACTGCTGCACGTTTTGTACGTGTTGGTGCTGCGTCTTGAATAAGCGACGCTTTTGTGCCTTCAAATTTTGCTGAAGGTGAATGAATCCATTTTATCTCATTATTTATTTTTACTTGGAACCATTCTCCCGCCTGTCCAATTGCTTGAATAGTTTGTGGCTCCAGTACATTTTCTTCTTTGTATGATGCAAATGGTTCAGAGTATGTAGAGGTTTCTTCATTTACAACTAACTTTTCACTTAATAACGAATGAATTTCTTTAACTTCTACATTCCCCTCACTATTTTGTATCCATCCAGCTCCAGATGAAGTTTGAACATAGTAAGCGTTTCCTTTTCTCTTCTCAGCTTTTACGACTTGATTCGAAATACGAATCCCTGTCTCTTTTTGAAAATTACTAGAATCGTATAAAGGTACTTCTTTAACTATATGTACAAGAAACTCACCTTGCACTTCATTTCTTACTCCTTTATCTTCTCCTCTACCATCTTCATCTTTCATATGGTTTTCAATACTTTTTAAAGCTTGTTCTTCAGGTGACACTGTAACAGTTTTTTCAAACTCATTAGCATAGGAATAATTCGGAATCGTTACCATACTAAATACAATTGATGCAGCTAAAACATTATAAAATCCTTTTTTCATCATAATACTTAACACGCATATAATTAAATTCGTGTTAAATTTCCCCTCCTCAACCAAAATATAGGTTATCTACTAAACTATTAAGTAACATAACTATTTACAATATAACAGACTCATTCCGATTCGTATAGATAGGAATGACTACTATTTGCCTATATTTACTATATTGGAATATAAAAAAGAAGCTATAATATATAGCTTCTCTCTACGTTTCTTTAGTCCCTTTGCACCTTATATTCTGCAACTTTACCAGCTCTATCAAATTGTAAAACAAGCTGTTCACTATCTATCGAAATAAAACCACGTTCATTTCCAAGATAGTACAAAGTGATAACCCCGTCTTCTCCATTTCTTGTTTGAGTAGGCTCTCCTAATAATTTTATAATTTCCTCATTTGATTTCCCTGTTAATTTATATTTTTGTAGTAGATCATCTACCATATGTACCCGTTTTTCTTCAACATTTAACCACCGATCTTGATTAAACTTGGAAGTGTATGTATTCATACTTAATTGTGCAGTACACACTAACAATAGAATGCCACCTACTATCATTACACCTAGCATTTGCTTCTTTTCTGTATTACGATTTACAGAAGTACGTAAGACGAACTTTTGAATCACGACTAATAAAACAAATGGCATGACTACTACAAACATACCTTTTACACTTAATGACATGTGAATCGCATCAATCACAAAAATAAACGCAAAATACATTAGTATATACAAACAAATATAAACATACAAAATACCCCTTAATATTGCACTCAGAATGCCCACCCCTTTTTTAATTCATTCTATAATTCATCCGACTAATGATTTCTCGAAGTTTTTCTAATTCTTGACCTGTATATATTACTTTCCCCGTTAAGATTTCATTTCTGAAAAACGTTACAATTTGCTCTCTATCCTTTAATCTCGGCGTTTTTTCTTCAGAAAGATCTAGCACTTCTTTCCCACTCTCATTAGAAAAATATACAATCGGTTTTACGTTTTCCTTTACAATATCAACTTGCATTTCTTTCAAACAATTGTATAGAATATGAGATAGTTTCTTCGCTCTATATACTGGATTCCCTTCATTTTTCACTTGTATCGTTAATGAATCTTCACCTGTAATATATTCAAACGTCTCTTCTTTCTCTATCTCTTGTTGATACTTGCCAATTTCATCAATCATAAATGCATATATACTAGCATTTTCTTTCGTTAAGCCATGAATTAATTTCCCGGTCCATTCTTTCGTCTCAAGTAGATACATACCCGTTTTACTTAAGACAAGATGATGAATTCGAAATTCATTTCCTCTATGCTGATTTCTCATAAAAACATTCGGCATAATATGAAATTCATTATCTAGTATTATGCCTTGCTCTACGAAGCCACGCTTCATATAATGTAATGTTTCGTGTGTATTCACTTCAGCTCTATTTTTTGTATACTCTCGCAAATTTGCAATTAAATTTTGAAACATATGTATTTCATTACTATGTTTTTCTTGCATTTCACTACGTTCTTTACTATGCTGTACAGCTAATTGATTTTTCATCATACGCATATTTTCAAGTTCTCGAGCTGCACTTATTTGTAAATCACTGTATTTCTTCTGTTCCATATTTTTTAATGTATTTTGTTGTTCTTTATGCTCTGTAACCGTGGCTGCAATTTCATTTTCATACGTTTCAATTGCTTGTTTCTTTTCAAATTCTACTTGCTGACTCTCTGATTCTAACTGTTTATTTTTATAAAACAGCACGAATACTGCAGCTAATAATAATAAAATCACACCTATTAGCACATAATCCATATTTTTTCTCCTTTATTTCATTCCCTACTATTTTCCATTCACATTTCTACTACATTATACTATGTTATTCCTATATATTTTGTAAAAATTTCACACGCAGTCAAAAGACCTTGTAATTCTACAAGGCCTTTTGCAAACTTCCTTTATTTTGTAGTAAATACATATTATAATACAATCCTTGTTCACTCAGTAATTCTTGGTGTGTTCCTCTTTCTACTATCTCTCCATTATGCATAACGAAAATTTGATCTGCATCTTGAATTGTAGATAATCTGTGCGCAATGGCTATAGTCGTTCTTCCTTTTCGCATTTGCTGTAACGCTGTTTGGATCGCATCTTCAGTTTCTGTATCAATATTAGCTGTTGCTTCATCCAATACTAATATTTTCGGATTCGTTGCTATCGTTCTAGCAAAAGCAATTAATTGTCGTTGACCACTAGAAAATGCAGCTCCTCTTTCTACTACTTCCGTTTCATACTGCTCTGGTAATTTTTCAATAAACGTATTGGCTTGCACAAATTGTGCCGCTTCTTTTACTTCTTCATCCGTAATTTCTTCATTGTACATACGAATATTTTGTTTTACATTTCCTGCAAATAAAAATGCATCTTGCAATACGAGTCCTATTTTCTTTCTAATTTCTTGTTCTTCAAATTTCTCTAAATCTACACCGTCTATTACAATATTTCCGGACTTAATATTATAAAATCGCATTAACAAATTCATAATGGTACTTTTTCCGCTACCAGTATGCCCAACGAAAGCAACCGTTTGCCCTTGTTTCACGTGAAAAGATACATTTTTTAAAACATCACGTTTTCCATCATAAGAAAAAGTAACATTTTTAAATTCAATATCTCCATTAACGACTTGAGGATTTCCCCCCCCTTGTTGAACTGGTGCTAAATCTTTCTCATCCATTAAATGAAATACACGTGATGATGAAACAAGTGCTTGTTGGAAAAATGACAACTTCATCATCATCTCATTTACCGGCTGGAAGAAACGATGTATATAGTTAACAAACGCATATAAAACGCCTACTTCAACAGGACTTTTCAAAGCATCAATTCCAAATAAACCAAGTACTAACGCAATCGCTACAATATGTACTAAATCCGTAGCTGGACGTAAAAGCAATGCATCTAACTTTAACGTACGTCGCCCTGCACTATAATGTTTATTGTTCACTTCTTCAAACTCTCTTCTCATACGCTTTTCTTGTCTAAACACTTGAACAATATTCATCCCTTGAATGGACTCGTTTAACTTTGCATTTAACACGCTTAATTGATTACGCACTTCTAAATAAAAAGCTGCACTTTTCCGGCGATATAGCACCATAATCGCAAACATTATCGGAATTAATACGAGAGAAAATAGCGCTAATTTTACATTTAATAAAAACATCGCTACTAAAATACCTACTAAAAACACGATATTTTTAACAAATGTTGATAATACACTAACATAAAAATCTTTAATTGCTTCCGTATCATTCGTTATGCGCGATACGAGCGTACCAATCGGCGTACGATCAAAGAAACTTAATGACAACTTTTGAACATGCTCATATACTTCAACACGCATATCTTGAACAATTTTAAAAGCGATATTTTGAAAATATAATAAGTCTAAATAAGTAAATAATACTTTTAATAAGTGAGCAACAATATACACTACAAATAGAGTAACAAGTGCTGATTGATCAAAGTTACGTGGTACTAAATGTTCATCAAGAAATTGTTTAATTAAAAAAGGCCCCATCATTTCAGTTACAGTTGCACCAACTAAAAAGATAAATGCTAAAGATAACAACCCTTTATATGGTTTCATATAAGAAAGCAATCTACTTAAATCACTCCGTTTTTTCTCAGCCATCATACGCCTCCTTTCTCGACTAATGCTTCTAACTGCTGGCTCTCATACATTTCTTTATACCAACCATGTTCTTCCATTAATTGTTCATGTGTACCTCGTTGCACAATTCTGCCTTCATCCACAACAAGAATGAGGTTGGCATGCTGAATTGCACTTAAACGATGAGCAGTAATAATCGTTGTTTTCCCTGCTCTTTCCCTCTTCAAAGCATTTAAAATTGTTTCTTCTGTTTTTGCATCTACTGCTGATAAACAATCATCTAAAATTAAAATTTCAGCATTCGTTAATAAAGCACGTGCAATAGAAATTCTCTGTTTTTGACCTCCAGATAAAGAAACACCTCTTTCCCCAACTACTGTTTCATACCCTTCTGAAAATTGAAGGATGTCATTGTGAATACAAGCAATCTCTGCAGCACGGGTAATTTCATTATATGTAGCATCCGCCTTTCCAAAGGCAATATTCTCCCCAATACTCGCTGAAAATAAAAAATGGTCTTGCGGCACATATGAAATGGCAGAACGAACACCGTAGAGTGTTACATCTCGAATATCCCGCTCTCCAACTTTTAATTCACCATTAAAATGATCATACTCACGGATTAAACATTTTAATAAAGTCGTTTTCCCTGCACCTGTACGTCCTACAACCCCAAGCGTTTCTCCCTTCTTCAAATCAAAGTGAATATCTGTTAAATGTAACAGTTCATTTTTCTTATACGAAAACGAATCGACCGCAAATGAAACATCACCGCTCGCTATTGTGTGCACAGCATTTTCTCTATTTACTACATCTGATTTTTGCGAGAGGATTTTTTCTACACGGTCATATGAAGCACGCCCACGCTCCATAATATTAAACAACCATCCAAACGCTAACATTGGCCAAACGAGGGTACCTAAATACGTCGTAAATGTAACGAGATCACCTACTGTTAATTCACCTCTCACAACTAATACTGACCCATAACATACTGCGATTAAAAATGAAAATCCTACGATAAGAGCGATTGTTGGATCAAATAATGCATCAATACGTGCGACTAACATATTTTTATGTACGACATCTTCTGATTTTTTTCGAAACGCTTGTAAATCTTCTTTCTCCTGTCCAAGCGATCGAATTACCTTCATCCCACTCATACTCTCTTGCACTTTATCATTGATTTCCGAAAACGATTGCTGCGCTTTATGAAACCTTTTATGTAATAAAGTGCCGTAATAATTTGTCGATATTGCTACAATCGGCATCGGAATTAAGCTTAACAATGTTAACTTCCAACTAATTGTAAAGCCCATCGCTACGAGTACACATCCCCCAACAGCTAAAGAGTCAACCAGTGTTAAAACACCTGCTCCAGCAGTTTGCTGAATCGCTTGAATATCATTGGTCGCATGTGCCATTAAATCACCTGTGCGATTTGACTGATAAAACGATGGACTCATCTTTGTAAAATGTTCATACAAATTTTTCCGTAATTGGCGAGCCAACTTTAACGAAGACCCAAAAATCATAATACGCCATACGTAACGTAATATGTACATCGTAATACCTACAATTACTAAGAGTACAACCCATTTTAGTAAATTATCAGTCGTTAATGTTCCATCATTAATTTCATCTACAACAATCCCAATCACTTTTGGTGCTACAAGTTCTAAAAGTGCAACGCCAAATAATAAAATAATTCCGATTATGTACGCTCGTTTTTCTTGTTTAAAAAACCACGCTAAATTCATAAACACTTTCATTTTTTTCCTCCTCCCTTAAAATGAGCGATGTTTTCAGTTTATCAAAAATACAGAATTTTTAAAAGTTTTAAACACTGTAACTAACAAAAAGAAAAGACACTCTTAGCGAGTGTCTTTTAGCGCTTATTTCATTTGTTGCTTGTTCATCGCGCTCATCATTTGATTGATTTTCTTTTGGGAAGGTTTTTGTCCCATTTGCATCATCATCATTTTTAACATTTGTTCGTTAATTGGTGGATTTTTTTGTAAGTAATTCATCATGTATTTGCGGGCAATGAAAAATCCTAACGCCACGCCTGCTACTAGTGCTACTACGCCCACTAGAATACCTAACCAAATTGGCATATATTTTCCTCCTTCATGTTGTCTACCTTACAGTGTACTAAAACCTTTTCAATAAGACAAGATACAATTCGACATTTTTTACACATATGTTCGTACTTGTTTTAGAGGATTCAGCCATCCGTACTTTGTATTTTCATAATCCATAGCTAAAAATGTTAATTCACACTTTCTCAACACCTCAAAGAAAGTCGTTTCCATAGAAACATTTCCAGAGGTATTCATACGAATATAGTGTGGTTTCACCATTATTTCGCCATATTCCGCCCCTGTATAAAGTGTATGTGTATGATGTGTTCGATCATATTTACCAAGAACGCGCAAAGCTTGTTCTAATTTATGATGAATTTTCATTACTTGTAATGGCATCGTTATATACATCATTTGTTTATATAACACTTTTTTCTCCGAAAGGGACCCAGATTCTGAAAATCGAGCAAATAAATCAAAAAACAAATATTCACGACCAAAGTAAGCTTTCGCAATATCCTCTTGAATTAAATACAATTCATACGTTTTCATCTTTCGCCTCCCAATCTGGACAACCTTTTCTCTTCATTATATAGAAGAAAATTTGCAATGATTGTCTGACTGCGGAGAGATAAAAAACTTTTTCTGTCGAAAAAACTCATTTACATAGAAAAACCTCTCCATGCCGGAGAGATTTTTCTAAAATCATTAAAGCATTTCTTTTACTTTACGAACAACGTTCTCTACAGTAAATCCATACTCTTCCATAATCTTCTCACCAGGAGCAGAAGCACCGAATGTATCGATACCTAACACATCTCCTTCAAGACCTACGTAACGGTGCCATCCGAATGTAGCACCCATTTCAATCGCGAAACGTTTTGTTACTGCTTTTGGTAATACAGATTCTTTGTACTCAGCTGTTTGAGCTTCAAAGCGATCCATAGATGGCATGCTGACAACAGCTGCGTCAACGCCGTCTACTGCTAGAGCTTTTTGTGCTTCAACAGCTAGACTTACTTCAGATCCAGATGCAAGTAAAATTACATCAGCTGTTTCTTTCTTGCTTGCAGAAACTACATATGCACCTTTTGCTACTTTTTCATACGTATCGTCTTTTGCACCTTCTAATGTTGGAAGGTCTTGACGAGTTAATACTAAAGCAGTTGGTGTTTTTGTAGATTCTAAAGCTAATCTCCAAGCCGCAACAGATTCGTTACCATCAGCCGGACGAATAACAGATACATTTGGCATTGCACGAAGCGCTGCTAATTGCTCAACTGGTTCATGCGTTGGACCGTCTTCACCAACAGCGATACTGTCGTGTGTGAATACATACGTTACTGGCAATTGCATTAATGCTGCAAGACGAATTGCTGGACGTAAGTAGTCAGAGAATACGAAGAACGTACCACCGTAAGTTTTTAAACCACCATGTAGTGCAATACCGTTCATTGCTGCACCCATTGCGAACTCACGTACACCGTACCAAATGTTTTTACCGCTGTAATCATCTCTTGTAAAGTCTTTTTCGTTATTCATGTATGTTTTGTTAGAACCAGCAAGGTCAGCAGATCCACCGAAGAATGATGGTACAGACTCTGCAATTGCATTAATTACAGCACCTGAAGAATTACGAGTTGCTGCTTTAGATCCTAATTCATAAGTTGGTAAGTTTTGCTCCCAACCTTCTGGAAGTTGACCGTTCATTGCTGCTTGCAATTCGTTTGCTAATTCTGGATATGCTTGCGCATATTCGCCTAACATTGTATTCCAAGCTGCTTGCGCAGTTTCACCAACATCTTGTACTGTTTTGCGGAAGTTGTCATATACTTCTTCTGCAACATGGAAGTCTTGCTCAGCAGTCCAAGCATATGCTTCTTTTGTTAATTTCGTTTCGTCTACACCAAGTGGAGAACCATGTGAAGCTGATTTTCCTGATTTGTTTGGAGAACCGAAACCAATTGTCGTTCTTACTTCAATTAGCGTTGGGCGTTTTTCGTCAGCTTTCGCTTCTTCAATTGCTTTCGCGATTGCTTCAATATCGTTTCCATCCTCAACACGGATTACTTGCCATCCGTATGCTTTGTAACGATCTTCTACACTTTCAGAGAATGAACGATTTAAATCGCCATCTAATGAAATATCGTTTGAATCGTATAACACAACAAGACGACCTAATTGTAAATGAGCAGCTAATGAAGATGCTTCAGCTGAAACGCCTTCCATTAAATCTCCATCACCACAAATAGCGTATGTATGATGATCTACTACATTATACGCATCACGGTTATATTTAGCAGCTAAATGTCTTTCAGCCATCGCCATACCTACCGCAGTTGCAATACCTTGTCCAAGTGGACCAGTAGTTGCATCTACACCAGCTGTATGACCGTACTCAGGATGTCCTGGAGTTTTGCTTCCCCATTGACGGAAGTTCTTTAAGTCATCCATTGTTACATCATAACCAGATAGGTGAAGTAGGCTGTATAATAACATTGAACCATGACCTGCAGATAATACGAAACGATCACGGTTAAACCACGTTGGGTTATTTGGATTGTGTTTCATAAATTGAGTCCATAATGTATAAGCCATTGGTGCTGCACCCATTGGCATTCCTGGGTGACCAGAGTTTGCTTTTTCAATCGCATCGATGGATAATGTGCGAATCGTGTTGATAGAAAGTTGTTCGATTGAATGTGACATGCTATTCTTCCCTTCGCTTATATTAGTAAACGTTTTATACATTTATATGATAGCTTCCCACGCAAGATTATACAACATGTATCGACAAATATGTTGATGTTTTTTTGGTTTTTTATAAAAAAATCAATGATTTCGGGAATGTATGGGTATTCAATATGACATACTTTTTCATTATTTTTATTTTAAAAAGAAAGGGAATTATCTGTATATTTATACATGTATACAAATTTCTTCTATACTTACTTTTTTCAATACATTTTAAAAAAACACAAAAAAGCATCTAACTTCGATGCTTTTCAAATAAGTTAAACAATCCGTTTCCGAATCGAACTTGAAATCAAATCAATTATAATTACCATTAAAATGATACCTAACAAAATAATTCCAACACGAGACCAATTCCGTGAACTCAGCGCAAAAATTAACGGTGTACCAATCCCTCCTGCTCCAATAACACCTAATATCGCAGCGGATCGTACATTAATTTCAAATCTGTATAACGTATACGATAGAAAATCCGGTAACACTTGTGGTAACACTGCATACCAAAGTATTTGAAATCGATTTGCCCCTGTTGCTATTAACGCTTCTGTCGGTCCCTTATCTATATTTTCGATTCCTTCTGAATATAGTTTTCCTAACATCCCAATTGAGTGTAATCCTAAAGCTAGAACTCCGGCAAAAGAGCCTGGTCCAACAGCTTTTATAAATAAAAGGGCCATAACTAATTCAGGAAATGTACGAACAAAACTAAGTACAAATTTCCCAGTTCCTGAAGTTAATCTTCCACTGCTCATATTCGTTGCCGCCCAAAAAGCGAATGGAACAGATAAAAAGGCAGAAATAAATGTACCTAATATTGCAATTGCCAACGTATCAATTAAACCATGTAATAAATCTTCACCATCTGGCAAAGATACATACGCCCAATCTGGATTCAATATACCTGTCATAATTGCTTTTGTAATTTCTCCTGCTGTATCCTTGATTCCCTCTAGTGGTACTCCTGAAAAAGCCCATACATAAACAAATGTAAGTGCTATAAAAATAAACCAGCGATATACACTCGATTTCTTCGGTTTTGGTACGATTATCGTCGTTTTACTCATTATAATTTCTCCCGCAACAATGTACTTACATAATCAATTAACAATACAACAACAAGGGTATAGATAATAATAGATGCAGTTTGTTGATATTGTAAAAAACCAAGTGTACGGTCATAATATAATCCAATACCACCTGCTCCTACTAAACCTAAAACAGCTGCTGCACGTACGTTCACCTCAAATGTATAAAGAACATAGGAGACAAAATGTGCTTTCACTTGCGGAATTACCCCATAAACAATCCATTGCACTTTATTTGCTCCTACTGCTGTCATCGCCTCTAATGGACCTGGGTCAATCGATTCAATTGACTCATACAACAATTTCGCCACGAGCCCAATTGAGAAAAAAGTAAGAGCCAAAATACCTGGAAGTGGTCCTATTCCAAAAATCGCTACGAAAATAGCCGCCAATAATAAATCTGGTATCGTTCGGATAAAATTTAAAATCATTCGAGCTAGACTGTATAAAAATGTGTTAGTAAACACATTACTTGCTGCAAATAATGCAAGTGGAATGGCTAAAATCGCTCCTAAAGTCGTCCCAATAATCGCCATACGTATTGTATCTAACATCGCTGTTGTAATAACTTGAAAATAACTCCAATCTGGCGGTACCATCTCTTTCAACAAATCCAGCATATTAGGAAAACCAACTACTAGTTTTGAAAATGATGCATCGACCTGTACACTACTTCCCCACAACAGTAAAATGACTAGAATTAACGTTAACATATGTTTTAACTTACTCGGCGGCTTCGGTATCGATTTCGAATGTATCATCACGTCATTCATTTAACTGCCACCTCCAACAATTCACTTTGCTGCGCTACGTCACCATAAATTTCAGCAAATTTTTCGTCCGTTGCCTCTTCTACTAGACCATCAAAAACAATTTCGCCTGCATGTAATCCAATAATGCGTGTCGCATATTGCCTAGCTAAATCAATAGAATGTAAGTTTACAATTGTTGTAATTCCAAAATCTTCATTAATTTTTTTCAAATCATCTAATACTTGCTTTGTTGTTAGCGGATCTAACGACGCAACAGGTTCATCTGCCAATATAATTTTCGCTTCTTGCGCCAACGCTCTAGCAATCGATACACGTTGCTGTTGTCCTCCTGATAATTCATCAGCTCGCGCATATGCTTTTTCTAAAATATTTACCCTTTTTAACGATTGAAAGGCAAGCTCCAAATCCTCCTTTGGAAATAGACCTAACGTTGTACGCAATGTCGAATGATACCCAACACGGCCAGCTAATACGTTCTTCAATACCGTTGATCTCTTTACAAGGTTAAAACTTTGAAAAATCATACCAATATCCCGGCGCATGCGGCGTAATCCTTTTCCATTCGCAGCAGTAATAGACTCACCTTCAATCATGATTTCGCCTTCTGTAATCTCATGAAGACGATTTACCGATCTGAGAAGTGTGGACTTTCCAGCCCCGGACAGCCCCACCATTACAACAAATTCACCTTTTTCAATTTTCAAGTTTATATTATTCAATCCTTTTGTACCATTCGGATATACTTTGGAAACATTTCGAAACTCTATCACACATCTTACCTACCTTCTATGAATTCAAAACGGCAAACTAACTGAAAACATACCTTTCCAGTTAGCTGCCATTTCCATATGTATTATTGCGTTTTTACTTTCTTCCCATATTCACGAACGATATCAAATTTACTATCATCAGATTTAACATATCCTTCATGTGAATATACTTCTTTTATGATTTTGTGACCTTCCTCATTCTTTCCTATTTCAATGAAAGCATCCTGTAATTTCTTGCTCCACTCTTCATCTAAATCAGAGCGTACCGAAATCGTATCGTTTGGAATTTTCTCCGTAAATTTCACTATTTTCGTTTGATCGAATATATTCGGATAATCTTTTTTTACAATATTACGAGCATCTTGGAATACAACAGCTGCATCTACATCACCATTTAAAAGAGCAATAAGCGACTGATCGTGACCTTTTAATGTAACAGGTTTCACATCTTTTAACGGATCAACACCCTCTTTTAATAGTACAGCCGCAGGCCATACATATCCCGCTGATGACGTTACATCTTGATAACCAATTTTTTTACCTTTTAAATCTTTTACACTATTAATATTTGAATCTTTCTTAACAACAAACTCAGATTTATAAAAGTCTACTAAATCCTTTGTAGGAGCTCCCGTTTCATCGTCCACTCCAAAACGTTGTGCTTGTAAAATTACGTTTGCAGCCTTTTTCTCATGCGCTAGCACATAAGCTGTTGGGGGTAAAAATCCTACATCTACTTGCTTAGATGCCATCGCTTCTACAATTGTATTGTAATTCGTTGAAATACTAACTTTTACTGGAATATTTAATTTATCACTTAATAGCTTTTCCAATGGTTTTGCCTTCGCCTCTAACGTATCTGCATTTTGAGAAGGAACAAATTGAACATTTAAAGTCTTCGGTACATACCCTTTTTTCGTATCTGCATTTTTACTTGCGCTTGATTCCTTCGTTCCACAGCCACTTAATAATCCCGCTGCTAGTACAACTGTTGTGCTCATTGCAAAAACTTTTTTCAACATGTTAATGCCTCCATTTTTCATTGTTATAAAATAACCTTTCATAAACATGAAGAAATATATCACACATTTTTACAAATAATTGATTATTTACAGAATCTTTACACATTCTATACACTCACATTAAAATTCTCTTCATATATTTGATATGCTTAATTTGTAGATAACAATAGAAAAGGTGAATAATATTGAATCCAAATCAAATTGTAACTTTAAACATCCTATTAACAAGTGATATACATGGTACTGTTTATCCAATTCACTACCAAGATAATTCTCAATCGGAAATTGGTTTAGCTAAAGTTTCTACTCTTATAAAAAAAGAACGTTCCGAAAATACAAACGTTCTTTTAATTGATAACGGTGACTTCATACAAGGAACACCATTTACTTACCATTACGCTACATACGAAAAAGATAAGGAAAATCCAATGTCTTTATTAGCGAACTATTTACGTTATGATGCTGCAGTTATCGGGAATCATGAATTTAATTATGGAATGGATGTATTAAACAATGCTATTTCTACTGCAAACTTCCCGTATCTATCAGCAAATATTTTAAATAAAAACAGTAAAGAACCTTATTTCGGGAAACCATATATAATAAAACACATTGAATCAAATATAAAAATTGCTATTTTAGGGGTGACAACGCATTACATTCCCAATTGGGAACAACCCCATCACATTAAAGACTTACAATTTGAAGATGCATTAGAAACTACAAAAAATTGGGTTTCTTACATTCGCGAACATGAGAAACCAGATTTACTAGTCGTAGCGTATCATGGGGGATTTGAACGCGATTTACAAACCGGGGTACCGACTGAAGTTTTAACAGGTGAAAACCAAGGATATGCAATGTGCCATGAAATTGAAGGCATAGATATTTTACTAACAGGCCACCAACACCGTGAAATTGCTCAAGCCGCAATAAATGGTGTAACAGTTTTACAAACCGGATGCAATGGACACTTCATTGGAAAAGTAACAATAACATTAGAAAAAACAAAACAAAAATGGGTAAAAAAAGAGAGTTGTTCACAATTATTGCCCGTGCGAGGAATTGCGACGGACCAGGATATTCTTTCCTTGGTTACCGATTATGAAGAAAAAACACAAAATTGGCTCGATCAACCTATTGGACTAATCTATGGGGACATGCGAATTTCAGATGCTATGCAAACTCGTTTGCAAGACCATCCTTTTATTGAATTCATAAATAAAATACAGATGGATATAGCTAATGTTTCCATTTCTTGTACAAGCTTATTCCATAATACATCTCCAGGTTTCCCTAATCGTGTAACAATGCGTGACATCGTTTCTAATTATATTTATCCAAATACATTAAAAGTACTTAGAATAACTGGAGCGGATATAAAAGATGCTCTCGAACTCTCTGCTTCTTATTTCATATTAAAAGCAGATGGAACCATCATCGTAAACCCTAGCTACATAGAACCAAAACCGCAACACTATAATTACGATATGTGGGAAGGAATTTCGTACGTATTAAACATTTCCAAACCAATTGGCGAGAGAGTAGAATCTTTACAGTATAAAGGCACTCCTCTTAATATGGATGAAGAATATGACGTCGTTATGAATAGTTATCGTGCAAGCGGCGGAGGGAACTTCTTTATGTTTCAAAAAAAGCCTGTAATAAAAGACATACCAACAGATATGTCTGAACTTATTGCTGACTATATATTGAAGCACAAAAAAATAGAAGCAACAATCAATAACAACTGGAAAGTTATTAACTAACGAATATAATAAATAAAAAAAGATGGGCTTTGCCCATCTTTTAGTTTAATTTTGCATTATCTTGCTCTTTTAAAGCTTTTAATTTCGCCGGTGTAACATCAGTACCTTGTTCGTTAACGACTTTAATTCCTTTAAGTTCGTTTAACATATTTTGACGAAATCCTTTTAAATATTGTTCACGTAGCGATTGACGCTCACGTTGTTCTTCTTCAGTTAAACCTTCAGCTTTTGCTTTTTTCGCTAAGAAGTTAATGCGTTCAACGAGTTCGTGACTAAGCATCTCGAATCCCCCTTCTAATCAAAACTGATTATTATCATACAATAGTTACTCTTCTTTATCAAGCAATTGCTTTGTATACTCTACATATCTACGATGTACCGTCGCTTTTGAAACATTATGACCAAAGCCGCGAAGCGTTGCTGCAATTTCTTCGAAAGTAAGTTCATTCTTGCGCAAACGCACAATTTCCTCAATCGGCACTTCTTTCTTCTCTCGTCCTACGCTTAAATGACGATTCTTTAAATTATTTTCTGGGCGATAGCCCTTTTCTACCGCGCGTTGCATACCACGTTTAATTTTCAAATTATGAATCTTTCTTTGATACTCTTCAACAATACCAATAATATCTAATACCATCGAATCCGAATCCGACAATTGTAATTCTCCATTATGCGTATGCGTGTATACTTTTATTCCCTCTTTATGTAAACAGTGCATTAATGCAATCTTTGCATTTCCCCTACCAAGGCGCGTTTCATCTTGTATGAGTAGCACATCAATTTGTTCGTCTCGAATTGTATCTAGCACTTCTAATATTCCATCACGTTCAATTGTATAACCACTAGCCTGCTCTTCAATCACCTTAGTAACATTCATTTGATAGCGCTCCGCTAAATGCAATAATTCATCTTTTTGACGTAATAATGATGTTTCTTGCGCTTCTTTTGTTGTACTCACACGTGCATAAATAATTGCATTCATTATGAACCCCTCTTTCTCACTATTATTTCCCTTCAGTGTAACATAAATTCGCCTTTTGTTCGAACTTATGTTTGTAGAATGTTTTTTCACATGTTATACTTATTAATAAGAAAAATGAAAGAAAACGAGGTGTTAGAAAACATGGAAAAGTTAACGAAACGCCAGCAAGACATTCTCGACTTTATTAAGCTAAAAGTACAAGAAAAAGGATATCCACCTTCCGTACGTGAAATCGGTCAAGCAGTCGGCCTCGCTTCTAGTTCTACAGTGCACGGACATTTATCAAGATTAGAAGAAAAAGGATACATTCGACGCGATCCAACAAAACCACGAGCAATCGAAATTTTAGGTGATGACCGAATGGATACAGAAACACAATCTGTTATTCAAGTTCCAATCATCGGAAAAGTTACTGCTGGATTACCAATTACAGCAGTTGAAAGTGTAGAAGATCACTTCCCACTTCCAGCTAGCATTGTTGCTGGAGCAGATCAAGTGTTTATGTTACGCATTTCTGGAGATAGTATGATTGAAGCTGGTATTTTCGATGGAGATCTAGTTGTTGTTCGCCAACAACAGTCTGCATATAATGGTGAAATTGTAGTCGCTTTAACAGAAGATAACGAGGCAACTGTTAAACGTTTCTATAAAGAAAAAGACCATTTCCGTCTACAACCGGAAAACTCTTCATTAGAACCTATCATTTTAAAACAAGTGTCAGTTATCGGTAAAGTAATTGGCGTATATCGTGATTTACATTAAGAATATAAAAGAAGATAATTACCTTATTTATATACGGTAATTATCTTCTTTTTGTATTTTGATAGATTTTCATACATTCTATTTCTTATGAACGCGTTTCAATCGTCACATCTCCCGCAGCAGTTTTACCGCTAATCTTTGTACTCCCATTACCAATTGTTACGTTTTTATTTTCTTCATTAAAAATTGTTACATCTCCCGCAGCACTTTGCCCGGTGATTACAGCATCTTGTGGTTTTTCCGATAAAACAATATCTACATCTCCCGCAGTTGAACTTGCTTCTAGATTATACTTAGAATCATGATCTAGAATATTTATTTCCCCACTGGTCGTTTTTGCAGTCACTTTCCCTATTACTTTTTTAAAGTTCAGCTCACCAGCTTTTGTAGATCCCTCCACATTCTTAGCCGTTACACGTTTCAAATCCACTTCACCAGCAAGTGTCTCAACACTTACACGGTCACTTTTCACATCACTTATTTCGATTTGTCCAGCAGATGAATTTACTTTTACATCTTGGTAAGAGCGTTCAGGCACAAGGAGAGTCAATGTAGACGTTTGAAACCTAAAATCGTAAAAGGAAAAATCAAATGAAGCACCTTTTTCTCTTTCCCCAATGATTTTTAATGTGTCACCATCTTCAGCAATACGAACCTCTTGTTTACGTGTATCTCCTGATTGCTTTACATAAAAAGAAGAGTCAGGCGATTTTTGGACAACAATATCCCCAGCATCTAACTTAACTTCTATATTTTTTAGTGTTTCGTTTTTGATTATATCTTCTTTGTTTCCTTTTTCTGCAGTTTGTACTGCTTTTTTATATGTTTGTGAAATCCCAATTACTCCAATAATGATACAAGCGATTGCTACTAACAATATTTTTTTCATCATCTACTCCCCTTTTATCATTTTGAAGTTCCATATTACATAACGTACGCATAGCCTTTTAAACCACTTCGTACTATAATAAGCGATAATACATAACAACAAACCTACGCCAACAAACGTTATACTAACGAATAAATCCAACCATATAAAAGTACCCATAAATACTTTTCCAATAACGAAAAATGGTGTTACTACACTAGCAATTCCACCGACCCAAAAGGAAGATATAAAAGCGATAATTGCAACTAACGGGCCTAACACAATAATAAAATTAAATAAACTAAGTCCAATCGCTGCCATGACAGCTCTTGTCACATTTGAAGTTGATGGGTCTTTTTTCATTTCATCGAAGCGATACATCGCAAGTAATTCTTTTGCAATTACTTTCGGAGAGCCAAGCCCCTTTATTATTTCCGATTCAGTTTTCCCCTCTTCTATCCCAAACTGAAAATGCTCTTCATAATCAAATAAAATATCTTTCCGCTCTTCGTCCGGTAAATTTCTAAGATGACTTGATAATTCTTTAAGAAACTGTTCTTTACTCATCCCATTCCACCCCTTCAATAATTTCTTGTACGCCTTTTGCAAAATCACGCCACTCTGTTACTAACAAATTCAGTTGCGTTTCCCCTTGCTCAGTTAGTTGATAATATTTACGAGGCGGCCCCTCCGTAGATTCTTTTAAATATGTTTGAAAATATCCTTCTTTCGTTAAACGACGTAATAAAGGGTACACTGACCCTTCCGATATTAAAAATTTATTTGAGATTTGCTGAACAAGTTCATAACCGTAGCAATCCTTACGTTTCACAAGTGCCAAAACACACAGTTCTAACACACCTTTTTTAAACTGAACGTTCAAGGATAGTCCCCCTTTCTCATTTCAGTACTGTTCAATACACGGTACCTTTCTTATCCATAATATACCACTTAGTACTATTTATTGCAAGGTACTGTATGTTCCAATACTTAATTTTAGCATTACATACATCCGCATCATGACACACTGAGCACAGCATACTATTACAATTTTCACATTTATATTCATAGCTAGCGCGCTTTTTAAATAATCCCCCTGATTTTTCCAGGCATTTTGCGAGCACTTTTTTCAGGCATTTCACTAACCTCTATGTTTTCTACAAATAAAAAAAGCCCTGATACCGTAGTATCAAGGCCTTTTAGCTCTTAGTATAGAGACATATATTGATCGCGTTCCCATTGGTGAACTTGCGTTCTAAATATATCCTCTAAATTCATCAAGTTTTAGATTGCGCCAAAAACGTTGATCTATCAAGGTTTTACAAAAGTGATGTTTCATACTGATTCATCACTTTTTTTAATTTTGTGGGTGAATTGTGGGTGAGATTGTGGGTGCCCCCACAAAATGAAACAAACCTAAATAGCTTAGGCTTGTTTCATTTTTTTATCTGTTCTTTCCTATTTAAAATAACCTCTCAAAAATCCGTTAAAGTTCAATATTTTTTCACAATTGAACAAAGCAAGATGTTGTCATCATCTTGCTTTGTTTATTTTTCTATTTTACTGCTTAGTAATTATTTATTTCTTTAATAACTGATGGGGGTAATTTTCTTATTTATTAAATTCCTGTACCATGTTCTGAATATGAAATAATATTTTCTTGTTTCAGTGTAGGTGCTGCACTTTTTTCAATACTAGGACTATTTAAACCAAACGATAATACTGCAATACCGATTAAACCCATTAATGTAATTTTAATCTTTTTCATTTTAAACGCCCCTTTTCTTTTAATAAAGTTCTCGCTTCATGACCTAAATGATAATACTCACACGCCTTTTCCTTTGCACCCACATTATACCATTTCCCTGCTAGTAGTTCGGTATAAATTTGAATGTCTTTCCACAATTCTTGTTCTTTAAAATACGAAAGTGATTCATTTACAATTTCCTCTAACTTCTCTATAGATTCATTATTATTTATACACTCCAAAATATTTAAGTGATAACTATATTCTTGATTACAATCCTTCAAACCCTCTTTAATATAAAAAGTTGCATTATTATGCTGTTTTAATTTAATATGTTCCCGAGCTAATAGGAATAATACCCTTCTTTGATAATGCAATTTTGTATGTTGACACGCTTTATATACTTCTTCTAAATGACGTATAGCTGAATCTGATAAATTTTGTTCGGCATACAGTACTCCTAAATTACTACGAACTTTTAAAACTAGCGATTGTTCATCAAGTTTTTGAAACATATTTAAAGCAGAAATTAGATATTCCTCTGCTAATTCAAATTGTTCTAAAGTAATACAAGCCATACCTAATGTATTTTCACACGCTCCTTTTTTAGTCTCATAGCCTTCATGGCTTGAAAAATAATCGAGAGCCTTTGTAGCATAATTAATAGCTAAAGTAGGTTGTGAAATATAATATTTATATAGCGCAACACGATAATTGTACTCTGCTTTTTCTTTTTCATCGGACATCATATCTAATAAATCACTTGCAGATTCAAGATGTTTTTCTGCACTATTGTAGTTACCAACTTCTGTTGCATAAATAAATTTAAAGAAGTGATAGTAATATTTTAGTAAACCATCTGGCATACCTTTTATGTATTCTAGCCCTTCTAGCCCTTTTTCAAAATTCCCCTTTAACATTTGATACCTGAATCTTAACAGAGAGTAATAAATAAAAGAGTCTGTATTTTCTTTAACCTTATTAAATATATTATCTGCTTCAATTTTTAAAATACTTGCCTTCTCTATATGCTGAGCAAGCATTTCATGATACCATTCTTCTAATAGTTCATAACCCTTGCTAGTAATAGAAATTTTTGTCTCCATATAAATCCCCCTTTTCTAAGAGTATTATCTAAATATTATAACAAATCACCCTATCAAATCGTATATCATAACAATTACTATTTATTGATAAAAAAATATCAGATTATTCAGTCTAGTTTTAGTTATAACAACACCATTCACTTTGAAAATACAATGTTTACATCCTTGATATGATTTATTTAGTTTAAGTGGACGATAATATGAAGGTTATAAAATCTATATTTAACGAATTTCGTTTATTAAGTAAAATCATAAATCCTATATTAAAAACATTGTCTAAAAGTAAATTCTAAACATCTTAACAATAAGAAAAGCCGAATCTTTAATTAGAATCGGCTTTTCTTTTCATTTGCTTTTTGTTTTCCAGAATATCTTCTTTAAAATATAGTCGATCTCGTACCATTTCTTTGATTGGCTTCACTTTCTCTTTCTGTACCATTACATTTAAATTTTGACGTGAACAACCTAAAATTTCTAGAGCCTCTGAAGTGTTTACAATTTCCTCTTGAATAAAGCGCATTAATTCTTCTTTAGTTTCAAATTTATACATTCTTTTTCTCCTTGATACATAAAATAATCATATTTATTACCATTAAAATTATCGCTAGTATGGTACCAATGATACAGATATAACCCCAAGCGTTTAAATTATCATAATCAAGAATTGATAAAATGAACCCTAAAACAATGACTACAGGTAGATTCGTCCAGATAAATTTTTTCATAATAATATGGAATGTGATATAATCTTAAATGCAAGGGAGGTTTCCCTCCCCTGTGTGCTTATTCTGAGTCGTTTCCTTGGTCGGGGCGACTCTTTTGTTTTTCCTCTTTCACCTTGTAGTATGTATCTACGATGTTTTTAACACCTGCGGTTACTTGAGAGAAAACCGTTGCTGTTGTAGCTATAGCACCTAAGATTATTATCCAATCCAATCCAATCCAATTTGTTCACCTCCTGTTCTTTATACTCTTATTATACACCATAAGTTGACTTGAGTCAACTATATTTAAGAATATTTTTCCTGTAAATCTAATTTTATCCTATGAAACCAACATATATCTGTTATACTTAATATCGCAATATATTTTAGGAGGAACTAATTTGAAAAAGTATCTATTATTACTTGTCTCTGTATTTTTCTCCCTAGCACTTGTGGCTTGTGGCTCAGAAGAAAAAACAGAAGAAAAGAGTGCACCTACTGCCTCAAACCAAAAAGGTATTAAAGAAAGCAATTCGAAAACTAACGAAAAAACATTATTAACTAAAGTTGGAGAAAAGCAAAAATACAATGCTCAAGGCGGAGTTATTGAGCTAATGAAAATTAAAGAAATTAATCAAACTATTGATGTAGCTCCAATGAAAATGACTGTTCAAAACATCAAGCTGTTTGAACTATCTGACCTTCCAGAACAAATGTTAACTGCGGCTAAAGAAGTTTATCAAGCAACACCTACTAACGATGGAAAACTAAATTATATTCAAGTTATTTACACAGTGGAAAATACCTCAGATGAAAATATTAACTTCCTTAATTTTGATAAGGTAGTACTAAATAATGGTGAACAGTTAGAAGCAAATCGCAATTTCATTACTGAAAAAAACACTTCCTTTGAATACTTTGGAAAAGTTAAACAAGAACGTGTCCTAGGTTTATTCTTCAATGGAGATCCAAAAGATATTACTAATGTCAAATTCATTACAAGTTCAACATACCAGCAAAAGTCGTATGATACGATTACTGATGGTCAACAAGTTCAATTTGATTTATAAAATAGCAAAGCCCTCTCATTCGAGAAGGGTTTTTTTACTACTTATTTTTTAATACGTTTACATTATTTCAATCTGTATTAAAAGAATTTGGTATAATTAGCTTAATTTAAGGGAGGGAACTAGTTTGAAGGTTGTTCAATCTATATTTAGGGGATTTCGTTTATTAAGTAAAATCATTAATCCTATATTAAAGGCATTATCTAAAAGTAAATTTTAAATATCGTAGCAAAAAGCCGACTCAAGAGAGTGGGCTTTAAATTTATTCATATGATTAAAATTATCCTCTTAAATGCCTCTTAATACAGTAATACGAATTTTCTATATTTACATTTTTTTCTTCTTGCCTCATAATTTTAATCGGGAGCGTGAGGAAGAAAATGGTTCAAATAAAAATTACACCTGAAGAATTAGAACAAGTTGCAAAACGGGCTAATGATACTAAGCATGCATTAGAATCCATACATAATAATTTATGCAATCAAATTGATTACATGTGTTTTCAATGGACAGGTGCATCGAATCAAAACTTCGTTCAAATGTTTAACAATGCCAGACCATCCGCATTCACAGCTATCAATGCACTTGTGCATGTCGAAGAAGAATTAAAGAGAATTGCTGAAAAATTCCGCGTTGCAGATAGTGAAGATGTAACATCCCAAAAAACAACTAAGTCTAGTAAAGCACCTGAAAAATCTTTCTTAGGAAAAGTATGGGATGGTATAGTAGATGGTGCGGGAGATGCTGTTGGAGATACAATCGACGGTATAAAAGCATTAGGTGACTGGGAAACTTGGAAAGGCATGGGCTACACTGTCACCCATTTAGATGAAGCTTTACCTGCTATGTGGGATGCGTTATCCGACTCTTATAATAAAGATGTTATAAATGGGGATGCAGAAACACGTGCAAGATGGGGATCGTATGCTTTAACACAAATTGGATTAGGTCTTCTTGGAGATAAAGGGGTCAGTAAGGCTGCAAAGCTAGCACAAGGTGCTAAATTCTCTCAAGGCATCTCAAAAGCTGGACAATTATTTAATAAAGGCGATAATTTGGCTTTCGCAGGCGGTAATAGTGTTACATCTGCATTTGATAGTGCTACTTTTAGACAAGCCGAAGAAAAACTTTCAACCTACCAGTTTGCTAAAGGTGAAAATACTACTACTGTGAAACCTGGTGATAGTAGTTCACTTGCCCCTGGAGGGGGCCTAGCTGCACACGAGGCTAGAGGTGGACATTTAATAGAAAGACATATAGGAAAAACAGATGAAGAACTATTGCAAAGATTAGAAAGTAATTCTACAATAACAGGTGCGTCCACCTTTGCCGATAGAGCTACGGCTGAAAAAATAGCAAATGAAGTTTTAAGCAACCCGCAAAATACGGAAAAAATAAACAGATGGTTAAATAACCCTGACAGCAAGCCAACCTTACCCTTAAGATACCAAGGTACAGATATTACTGGTAGGCATGTTCCTAGAGGATCAGAAATTATCTCAGAAGTAACAAATGCAAGAATTGTTTTAAAAAAAGACAGAGATGGTAGTTTTATTATTACAGGATATCCAGAAAGATAGAGGAGAGTTTATATGAAAGATAAATACATACAATATGAAGAATTAGGTGATTTTTTAGGAGGAACTTTCCATCAAGATATTGAATCAATCGAATTCGCCATAAACGAATTTATCAATGAAGTTACTAATATATGTTTAGAAAATACTATTGAAGACATTACATCATTCCTACAAAGTGATTTAACTGTTCATGAAAAAGAAGAATTCATTAAATATAATGCCGAAATTTATTTTCCTGCTTTAAACCTTACCCCTATAGAATGGCTAGAGCAAATAGTCGAACTCTTCAAAAGAGCATTAAAAAATAAATAGTAAGAACGGTTTTCGACCACCCTTTACAGGTGGTCTTTTACTTTTTTCTACTTTACATACACAAAAGCTTCATTTGTCGTAACATAGTATATTTCCCTCTTTTCTATTGTTTACTTTATAAGGTCGAAAATTTGGTATTACTGCTGGAGATGGGAGCGCCGACTCAGTCATTATCGGAACGACCTACAAATCAGAATCAGATGAATTAGATATGAAAAATGTTAACAAATCAGAATACGAAATGTCTGTAAACTTAAACGATGTTGAGGTAATTGAAGAAAAAAGCCTATATGGGGGTTTACACTAACTAGCTAAAGGAAATTAATTACAAAAAATAAAAACAGAACCTTATGAGGGTTCTGCTTTTATAATTTTCATCTCACATACACATAGGCAGGATTAGTAGTTACATAGTATGTTTTGCCTTTACTGTTGTGTACTTTGTATTGATATGAACCATTCACAATTACTTTTGTCTCAATAACAAACCCTAAACCCATATCTACTACTCCAGCAACATCTTTATCCTGCCAAGACGGAGAATCATAGAAACGTAAATTGTCCACTTTAGAAATAACCCTTTTACCAGTTATATTAGAAGCATCCGTCCCATTGTAACGGATGTATGAGGAGTCATAATAAATCCATTGGTTACCACCAAGATTTAACCAGTTTCCTAATTTACCCCATACTTTATAAGCCTCTCCTTTTTGTAGTTTACGAATAACACTATTATCTGTTGATGGTCCAAAACGAAGATTTACATTGTATCCCTCAATATACGCAACACCATTCACCTGTACTGTGCCAGGTATTTCATTTGGTTTCTGTGGTTTTGCATCCACTGTAACAGAGTTCCCGTTATAAGCCTTTAACACGTCTGCTCGGAATTTCGCCTCTGATACACCATGACTACGAAGATAATCAAGTGGGTCTTCATGGTCTGTGCCACCTAATTTATAAGTAATATCCTTATGTGTCCACAACCCTTTTGAAGGATGAATATTTCGTTCACGTAAGATTTCCCTAATCAACTCTACATATCGTTCTTAAGAACGTTTAAATTTCATCGGATCACTTGTTTCACACAATTCAACATAAACAAATCTAGCATTCGCTGCTGGACCTGCACCCCATGCACGATATTTAGTAGATGCAATTTGAATCTTTTCATTCCAGTCAACTGCATAGTGAACAAACGCTGAACGCCATGTACGAGACTCATATTTTTGGATATTTGGGGTAGCTGTAGAATGTGCTACAACACCTTCATAAGCGCCAACTCCATTACGATATGATTGTTTTGGTAAATCAGGAATAATCAAAACCCTATCAGCAAATACGTTTGTTCCAATTGATAATACTAAAATCATAGCGACAACTATAGATGAAATATGTTTCCATTTCTTTTTCATTTTACATCGGCATCCTTTTTTATAATTTTTGTGTGGTCAAATAATCCACTTGCTGACAGTCCAATAATGATTCCTTGAAATATATTTGTTTTGATATCTTGAGACAAAAATAAAACGCCTAGCATTATGCCAAGCGTTAAATTTAGTAACGGAACATATTTTGTTTGCATCCCAACTGTTTTTGCAATTTGTGATAATCCTACAACAACACCAATCATTACCGTAATTTCAAACATTACATACCTCCTCCTTTCAAAAAGAAGGTAAGAGCCGCTCCAATTAGTCCACCAATAATAAGGCGTAGGATCCAAGTTGTATTAGCACTGATTTTGTCTAATTGCTTATTAATATTAATAATGTCCTTTTCATTACCTGTCGTCCGCATTTCTAAACTTCTAATCTCTAATCGTATATCCTTAATATCTTGCCTTATTTCCTGAACATTACTTTGCACCTCTTGTAAACCATCCATTTTTCCACCTCTTTCCCATTTCTTACTTGATTAAAAATAAAAAGCCACTCGGAGAGTGGCTTTTTATTCTCATCGAACATTAAAATGTTCTTCTTGCACCCATGCGTTCGGTCCAATAGCGATATAACCATCTTTTCTTGCATAAATTTCATAAGCAACAGATCCATCCACATTACCAGTCCATTCACCATTTGGTCCATTATATGTGTTAATACCATAACCTGCCGGATATTTTGAGTAAGCATAGAACCATTGTACATCGAAGTGCTCTTGCTTCACCCATGCCTGCCAACCTAAACACAACCTATTTTCATTACCACCATACCAAGCAGCATCTATAATTAAATATGGAGTCTTGGTATCGATTATTCGGCCAGTGGCATGAGCATCTTTATCACCACTAATATATAAATTGATACCAGCACCTTCTGGATATTTAGACGTAGCAATTCCAACACCTTTTGGTTGTACCGGTTTATTTTCGGAAGGATCAGTTGTGCCACCACCATCACCTTTTCCCAGGTAGTCTAATGGATTCACAGCATTGCTCTTATTAATGTTCCAAGATCCTTTATGCAATTCAAAATGTAGATGCTGACCAGTAACTTGTCCCGTGCTCCCCATAACTCCAATGGTTTGTCCTTGCGTAACATAATCACCTTCTTTAACCGTTCGAGAACCACTACGCATGTGAGCATATACAGTTTCCCATGTAGCTCCATCAATAGTATGCACAATCATAATACACTCACCATAACTAGATGAAACATAAGAACGACTAACTCGCCCACTAGCCGCTGCATAAATTGGATGATAACCCGATTCAGCAAGGTCTATCCCATGATGATCTGCTCTACTCCCTCTAAAACCACTTGTTACTCTTGTTGTATCTGTTGGATAAATAAATTTTGCCATATTAATCTTCCTTTCTATTTTTACGTAATATAAAAAGACACTTAAATGAGTGCCTTAGTTCATTGTCTATAATCATTATCATTTCGACGTATTATAGATTTTCAATATTAGATTCTCATTCTTTTGATTACATGAGTATAATCAAAAGAATGAGAAATCCTCCGTTGTTACCTTACATTAAAATGTTCTTCTTTCACCCATGCGTTTGGTCCAATAGCAATATAACCATCTTTTCTTGCATAAATTTCATAAGCAACAGATCCATCCACATTACCAGTCCATTCACCATTTGGTCCATTATATGTGTTAATACCATAACCTGCCGGATATTTTGAATAAGCATAGAACCATTGTACATCGAAGTGCTCTTGCTTCACCCATGCCTGCCAACCTAAGCACAACCTATTTTCATTACCACCATACCAAGCAGCATCTATAATTAAATATGGAGTCTTGGTATCGATTATTCGACCAGTGGCATGAGCATCTTTATCACCACTAATATATAAATTGATACCAGCACCTTCTGGATATTTAGACGTAGCAATTCCAACACCTTTTGGTTGTACCGGTTTATTGTCACCACCGCCACCAGTTCCTCCATCAAAATCAACATATTGCTTAACAATTTCAGAGTAGAAGAAATTCCCCCCATTTTTATATCGATAGCCACCATTGTAGGCAACAGCGATAGGGTGACTATACTTAACCATAGCACCAGTTTTATTTCCAAGTGATGGCGCAACAACGGTTTTAGAATACAAATCTGCCACTGGTAATGAATGTTGTTTACTATTAGAAGCTAACCAACGAAGATAAGCTCGTCCAAAATTATACGATTGAACAATAGCACTTAAATCTGTAATACCATTTTTCTTTGCATCATCAAAAGCACCCTTTAAATGCTTCACTCCGTAATAAATTGAATCTTTAGGATTTTTAATTGTATTCATTGCCCATCCTTGCGATTCACTTGACTGCATAATATCAGGTGTTGCTTCCGAATTCCCTCCACTTTCCACCATAATAACTCCAAGCACGTAAGGAACTAACTCTGACACACCTTGTGCAGAACATTCACTTTCTACCATTGATTGCCAACGTAACACCTGTTGTGGCAGATTCTTTGTTTTGACTGAAGCAGCTAATAAACTCATCATTAAACATCTCCTTATTTTTCTATTATTTTCGCCTTTAAAACTACTACTTTACTAAATATAACTGGAAGCCAAATACTCATTAATCTATAAAATCAATTCATGTTTCTCACCTTCTTTCACAACAAAAAGAGCAACCGTAAAAATAGTTGCCCTTTCGTCGAGATCTTATATTACTACTATAAATCACTTTTTCAATACTTTCTGTACACTGCATGTATCCTACAAAAAGGTAACATTAAAACCCATCTAAAAACTTGAAAATCTTTCTTATTTCAGCATGTTTTCGGCGGATATAGCCTGTACTATAATGTAATTCAAACGCTATTTGTTCTAAAGTCATTCCATCAATATATTTCATTTTAAGTATTTGATGATCCAATCCTGTAAACTTATTAATCAAAAGCTTTAAATCATACTCTTCATTCATCTTATAAGCTAATTCATATTCAATTGCTTCAATCCGCCCTTCTACCTTAGCCCCTTCCGATTCAGCGGTTAATCGTACATTTTGCAAATCACCACTAATCCAACGCTTCAATTCAGCTTTTGATTTATCTAAGTTGTATTCTAAATAAGCAATGTCTTCTTCTAACTTCTTATAATCTTTGAGCCATTCAAACACTTGATGATTCACCTACTTCCTTTTTTACAAATCCGCATAATACTAATTTAATAGAATGAATATGCTTATTAGCTTTTTCAATCATCATTACTTGTAAACTACCTTTCATTATTATAAACACAACCATTTCCTAACATTTTTTATCCTCTATTGATAAGTTCATTACACCTTTAGAATTCCAATATTATAATTAACTCCTGAATCCTATTGAAAAAATTTCTAACAGTCCCCATAGAATATTAAGAAATAAACTGAAAATATAAATTGTTCATACTTGATTCAAACATTCACCAATATCTTTATAATAATGTTCACTATGCATCGGGAATCTTTGAAAATATAAATATATTATCTTTTTATTAAAATAATATATTTTAAAGCGAAAAAATCATCTAGCATTTTTTTCTTATGACCTATATTTATTTAACACTTCTTGTAATCTCTCACGCTCTTCATCAATAGACTGCACAGTTTTTCTTTCCTCTTCTAGATTTGTTGATTCATCATCTTTATATAACCAATCGGGTACAATCTCTTTTCTATTTGAACACTTCCTACCTGCCCCATTATATTTCTTTTTCTTGCTTATTTCGAAACGTCTGTCTAGTGTGGCCACATCAGCCAACGTTTTAACTTCTTGCTCCTTCCAATTCCTCAATATAGCCTTAATGTAGTTCCATCTTGGTGCATTCTCATCAACAGCTTTATTAATTGCATGCTGAATTAACTCACTACTAAACAAATTACAAAAATCCCCCAACTCCGCAATTGCAATTTCACTTAACGGAATGCCCATCCCCTTAATAAAGTTGCAACTTACTTTAACCCTCTCATTGATGGATACACGAGAGTCTAATTTATCCATATCATCATAATGATTAGTATTTTGTATATTAGTATTTCGTTTATTAGTAGTTAGTCTATTAGTATTTAGTAGTGTCTGATTTTCCTCATATGGCTTTACCATATCTTGGTTTTCCACTTGTGGTATTGCCTTTTGTGGTGTTTCGTAAATTTCCGTATCCCACCTTGTAATTTTTTTCGTATTCCCATCACGAACAGGATAACGTTTTACATAACCTAATTCTTTTAATTCCTTAAAACCTGTACGGAGCGAATCTTCTCCATCCTTAGCATGTCGAGCTAATTCACTAATATGAAAAGTCCAATCATCTGGTAATGTAAGCGCATAGGCTAAGATTCCTTTCGCTTTCCATGACAACCTTTCATCTTTTAAACCAGTATTATTTATAACAGAATAATTACTATCTTTTTTCACTCGAATAATCCCCATACTAGCCACCCCATAAATTCTCAAAAACGGTATTCAATGTTATACTTACCTAGAGATTTTTTTCTTATAGAATCCGCTGTAACGGATTCTTTTTTGTACATCCATTCAAAGCTTTCAGCAAACGCATTTACATCGCTTGTGACATTCTTTTCTCCTAAATCGTTCTTATTCTTCAAATTCAACATCCACTTGAATTTCGATATTCATAGGAATTTCTTGTGTTATACGAATCACACTTTGACTCATTCCTTTTTGAATAAGCTTTCTAACCTGCTCTTTTGCATCTTCTTTTGTTTTAAATTCACTGACAGTTGGTAATCCTGCTAAACTGCTAGTAATGACTAAAATCTTTCTTTGCACGTTTCTTCCTCCTACTGAATGGCTGCCATATTTATTTGTGAGTTTTTAACTATAATTTCTTCATTTAAAACAGTTGGAATTGAATATTCTTCATTAATCATTTGTATCGCTCTATCCAAATGATGACGTTTAATAGCTTTATAACTATTCACACCAAATTCTCGATGTAATTGACTATAAATATCTCTATATAACTTCCTTCTAAGGCCGATATCCTGATAAGAATTTGAATTTTTACCTCCCAACAAAATCACACCTAACCTTTTTACAGCCCTTGTTATTTCGTCACACTCGATAGCATAAAGCCGCGCATTTTCTCGCAATCCCTTCACCTCAGACTTAATCTCTTGTATCTCCTGGCTATGCCCTTCTAACGCAGCAAATGTTAACTTTAAAACTCCCATTGGATCCTTTGGCACCTTTTGTTGATTTTGTAAATACTGCTTCATTCGTTTGAACTCTTTAATAATTTCAATTTTCATTCGAACCGCTTCTCTAGTCGTATACCCCATAGCAAGTAACGTGAATGCTTCTTCTGTTAAATCATATTTAGGCATTCGCTTGTTCTTTAAATTCATATAAGTGGATTCGTGAAAATTTTCTCCGCCAAACTCTTCACCTGCATATACAATTTGTTTTCGAATTTCCTTCAAAACGTCAAAGTGATCTTTTTTGAATATCTTCGCAATTACCAAACTATCCGTCACTACTTCGCCATTAACTGCAAATACTAATGAACTATGTACTGATGAGTTAGTTAATTGCCCCATCCTCATCCCCTCCTCACTACTAATTTTGGACTATCTTTATTGCATTGAGATAATTTCGCACTACGTATAATTCGTTACTTGCTTTTTTTACAGATTAACCAATTATTGAAATTTAAATTAGATACTTTTATATGAACCCTTTCCTTCAGTCATTGTTCAATAATTCGGTTATCGCATTACATTTTAAGCAAATCTCCTCAGATTTCAATTCGCTTCGTTTTCTTCAAATTCAAAAAGATATTCCAAATTATGTTCTGGAAAAAAAGTTTTCTTAATTTCAAAAGCTTCATCATAATAAAAACGAAATTTACCATTTATTTTGTCGCTCACTGTTGCGTGGCGAAGTTTCAGATGCGAAGAAATTTGTGTAATCATAATTCTTTTTCTCGCCATCTCTGCACGCAAATTCGGATACATCGACTCACCACCTACCCTTTGTACGATATTGCGTTCATTTCCATTTAAATATAAACTCAATTTCGTATTAAGTCAACAAAAAAACGTATTAAAATACTCAATTTCGTATATTTTTCTATTTACTAACAAATTCGGTTAGGTTATGATATATACAGAAATACGCAATATCGTATACATTTTAATAAGAAAGATGGTGAAAGTAATGAAAAAAGCAGAGGTTGTAACACGCTTAATAAAGGAAGCTGGCTATAGCAAAAGAGCCTTCGCCGAAAAAATAGGACTCCCTCCCACAACACTGCAATCCATGTTATCAAGAGGGATTGGTAAAGCATCTGTTGATAATGTAATAAAAGTTTGTAAGGGATTAGGAATCACTACTGATGATTTAGAAGGGCTCGCAACTCAAGAGGACAATACTGTTAAAGAAGAAGTTTCTATTTATGAAACCATCCAAAAAGACCAATCAAACATTATTCATATTCCTATCATTGGTTCTGTAGCAGCTGGCACACCTATATTCGCTGAAGAAAATATCGAAGGCTATTTACCGATGCTAAGCACATTTTTAAACAAACGTAAAAAGTATTTTTATCTTACTGTAAAAGGCACTAGCATGAATCTCGAATTCCCCGATGGTTCTTATGTTTTAGTAGAGGAAACTCCTTATGTTGAAAACGGACAAATTGCCGTTATAAAAGTCAATGGTTATGATGCTACCGTGAAAAAGATTTCAAAATCTGGAAACATCATTACGTTAATACCATTGAGTAATGATCCGATTCATGAGCCACAAACTTATAACCTTGCAGATGAGGACGTAAAAATCATCGGTCGCGTCGTACAGGCAGTAAAGAATTATTAATTTATAGCACAAGTAATTTTATAAAAAAAATAAGATCGATTCTTTTGAAAAAATTTTCTTAGTAAAATGATTCAAGAAAATCAAAAACAATCCATTATCTAGTAGTTAATATATCCAATAACTTCACTTAAAAAAGCCCTGATACCGTAGTATCAAGGCTTTTTTATTTCACAAATCATATAAAACTTACGTTTATCTGATAATGTTTTTCTGTGATATCACTACTTGTTATTAATTTGTGGCTGTTTTTCATTTTGCAACCACATAAAATTATAATAAGAGGGAAATAAAAAACCCTTGATACCAATTGTATCAAGGGTTCAAGCCTCTTAGTATAGAGACATATATTGATCGCGTTCCCATTGGTGAACTTGCGTTCTAAAGATATCCCACTCAATCTCTTTCGCTTCGATGAAGTGCTCAAGTAAATGCTCACCTAGTGCACCACATACTACTTCGTTAGATTGTAATGTAACTAATGCTTGCGCTAATGTTGCTGGTAAGTCAACGATACCTGCTTCTTCACGCTCTTCTTTTGTCATTACATAGATGTTACGGTCTACTGCAGCTGGTGGAGTTAATTTGTTTTTAATTCCGTCAAGACCTGCTGCTAATAATGTAGCCATTACTAAATATGGGTTTGCAGCTGGGTCAACACTACGTACTTCTACGCGTGTACTAATACCACGAGATGCAGGGATACGTACTAATGGGCTACGGTTTTGTGCAGACCATGCTACGTAACAAGGAGCTTCGTATCCAGGTACTAAACGCTTGTAAGAGTTTACAGTTGGATTTGCTACCGCTGTAAATGCTGGTGCGTGTTTTAAAATACCTGCGATGAAGTGACGAGCATCATCACTTAATTGTAAGTCACCATTTTGATCGAAGAATACGTTCTCACCATTTTTAAATAGTGATAAGTTACAGTGCATACCTGAACCGTTCACACCGTATAATGGTTTCGGCATAAATGTTGCGTGTAAACCGTGTTTACGAGCAATTGTTTTTACAACAAGTTTGAATGTTTGAATGTCATCACATGAGCGAATTGCACTTGCATATTTAAAGTCAATTTCGTGTTGACCTGGTGCAACTTCATGGTGAGACGCTTCAATTTCAAAGCCCATCTCTTCTAGTTCAAGAACGATATCACGACGACAGTTTTCCCCTAGATCCATCGGCGCAAGGTCGAAGTATCCACCGTTATCGTTTAATTCTAATGTTGGATTTCCTTTTTCATCTACTTTAAATAGGAAGAATTCCGGCTCTGGTCCAAGATTGAAATCTGAGAATCCTAAAGCTTCCATTTCTTTTAACACACGTTTTAAATTGTTACGTGGGTCTCCATCAAATGGAGTGCCATCCGCATTGTAAATGTCACAAATTAGACGAGCAACTTTACCTTTTTCGGCAGTCCATGGGAAAATTACCCAAGTGTCTAAGTCAGGATATAAATACATATCAGATTCTTCAATACGTACGAAACCTTCAATCGAAGATCCATCAAACATCATTTTGTTGTCAAGAGCTTTCGTTAATTGTCTCACTGGAATCTCTACGTTTTTAATTACTCCTAAAAGGTCTGTAAATTGTAAACGGACATACTTTACATTCTCTTCTTCCGCCAAACGGAAAATATCTTCTTTTGTGTACCTAGCCATTATAAATTCCTCCTTAGTCCCTCTAAACACCTTCAGAATCAGTTCTCTTTAGTGAAAAAACCTTGAAATATCACCTTGTCGCAATGAAGTTCGATTAAATCTACCTGTATGTTGTAGTTCGTCTCGAAGTATTTTGCGAAGCTCAGTTTTTGAAATTTCTTTCGTTTCTTCTTTTACTTTCACTGCTTCTGTTTGATTTTCTTTCATTAGTAACACTTGTTTAATACCAGCCATATTCAAGCCTTGATCTAATAAATCTTTAATCTCTAACAACTTATCTACATCGTTAAATGAAAATAATCTACGATTCCCCTTTGTACGGGTTGGAGAAACAAGATTATGCTCTTCATAGTAGCGAATTTGACGTGCAGATAATTGTGTTAAATCCATAACAATACCAATAGGAAACAGCGGAGCAGAACGTCTATCTTCTTTCATTGTTTCAGTTCCTCCTTCGCCTTAACTGCTTCTCATTCTATACCATGTTATGTTTAGTGTCAATAGATGTTAGCTTTTCTTACATGATTTTTTTATAAATTTTTTCATTCTTTTTTTCTAATGAAACAAATCATTACTTTCACGCGAAAAAAGCTGTCGAAATCGACAGCTTCCCTTTAAGAAATTGTTAATAATTCCTTTTCAATTAATGCATCAATTGCAGAACAAATCGCAATCTTCACATGTGAATAAGTTAACCCACCTTGCACGTAAGCAACATAAGGCGGACGAATTGGACCATCGGCCGACAATTCAATACTCGCACCTTGAATAAACGTTCCCGCAGCCATAATGACATCATCTTCATAACCCGGCATATAGTTGGCATATGGAGTGAAGTGAGAATTAATTGGAGATGCATATTGAATTGCTTGGCAAAACGCAATCATACGATCTTTATCATCAAATTGAACAGACTGAATTAAATCTGTTCTTGGTGCATTCCATGCTGGTGATGTATTCATTCCTAATTTTTCTAAAAATGCAGCTGTAAAAATCGCACCTTTTAGTGCTTGTCCCGCTACATGCGGCGCTAAGAAGAAACCTTGATACATTTCTTGCAGACTGTATAAAGATGCACCTGCTTCCGCACCGATTCCTGGAGATGTCAAACGATATGCACACGCTTCAACATACTGTTCTTTACCAACAATATAGCCACCAGTTTTAACAATTCCACCACCTGGGTTTTTAATAAGCGAACCTGCCATTAAATCTGCACCAACATGACACGGCTCTTGCTCTTCAATAAACTCGCCATAACAGTTATCTACAAACACAACAACATCCGGTTTAATTTCTTTAACAAACGCTATCATCTCTTTAATTTGAGAAATAGTAAACGACGGACGAGTAGCATAACCTTTTGAGCGCTGAATACCGATCATTTTCGTATTACTTTGAATTGCAGCCGCAACAGCTCCAAAATCAACAAGCCCCTCTTCGGTAAGCGGAACTGCATTATAACCAATATTATATTCTTTAAATGAACCTACACCTTTTCCGCGTACACCAACGATTTCTTCTAACGTATCATACGGCTTGCCAGTGATGTACAATAACTCATCTCCTGGACGTAAAATACCGAATAACGCTGTAGAAATAGCGTGCGTACCTGAAATAATTTGAGGACGAACAAGACCTGCTTCCGCTCCAAATACATCCGCATACACTTTTTCTAACGTATCACGACCAATATCATCATAACCGTAACCTGTCGTTGGAATAAAGTGCGAATCACTAATTTTATGTTTACGAAAACTTTCTAATACACGAAACTGATTACTTTCAATCACTTCATCCGCACGTTTATGTACTTCTGTAATTTGGCTTTCTACTTCTTTTACGATTGGAGCAATTTTTTCTCCATTTTTCAAACGATCAAACATTTTTATTTTCTCCTTCTTCCACTAAAAATCTCTTTAATTGCACATTAAGCGATGAATGAGCAAAAATATACCCTGCGCAATCATATACAAATTTATCTTCCAAAAACTCCATCTTTGTTAATAGTGTCTCCGTCTTTAATAGCGTTAACAACTTACCTTCACTCGGAGGAATTTCCACTTGATAACGATTCATTTCTTCCTTCATTTTCGTTTCTATTGCTTCTTTTATATGTAATAGATCTTTTTCTTCAAAAGCACTAGTCATTAAGAAATCACTTTTCGGAAACGGAATAAAGTTTTGATGTAATTCATCTTTTTTATTATATAACGTAATAATAGGAATATGATTAATTTCAAGTTCTGACAATAATTGTTTTACTGTTTTCTCATGCCCTACATAATTCGGATCTGCAGAATCAACTACATGTAAAATAACGTCTGCTTCACCAGCTTCTTCTAATGTCGAACGAAAAGCAGCAATTAATGACGTAGGTAAATCTTGTATAAAACCAACTGTATCAGTTAGTAATACTGTATATCCAGAAGGTAACGGCATCTTCCTTGTCGTCGGGTCTAACGTTGCAAACAACAAGTTTTCTTCAAACGTATCAGCTTCCGTTAATCTATTAAACAGTGTAGATTTCCCCGCATTCGTATACCCTATTAATGAAACTTGAAATACTTTATTATCTTTTCTTCTTTCACGATATCTTTTTCGATGTTCCACAACAACTGCAAGTTGCTTCTTTATTTCATCAATGCGCGATCGAATATGACGACGATCCGTCTCAAGTTTCGTCTCACCCGGCCCTCTCGTTCCAATACCACCACCAAGACGTGATAAAGACAATCCTTGTCCCATAAGACGTGGCATTGTATATTGCAACTGAGCTAATTCTACTTGAAGCTTACCTTCCCTCGACTTCGCACGTTGCGCAAAAATATCTAATATAAGTTGCGTTCGATCAATTACCCTCGCATCTAATACTGAGGATAAATTCCGAATTTGACTCGGCGTTAATTCGTTATTAAATACGATAACATCCGGTGCTAATTCTTCAGTTAACATTGTAAGCTCTTCTAATTTACCTTTACCTATATAAGTCGCCGGATGAAACTTCGGTCGTTTTTGTGTTGTAGACACTAACAATTCTGCTCGTGCAGTCTTCGCTAGTGATGCAAGTTCTTTCATGGAATGCATAAATTTTTCATCATCATCTTGCGGCAATTGACAGCCCACTAATATGACTTTTTCTTTTTCTTCCATCAAATATGTTCACTCATCCTTTTCGAAATTTAAACCTTCTAATATAATAGCAGAGGAAGCACATTTCATCTAGTTAGCGGGGGAGAGAATTCATGGCATGGGAGATTTTTAGCATCATAGGCACAATTGCTTTCGCGCTAAGCGGAGCCATTGTTGCAATGGAAGAGGATTATGATATTTTCGGGGTGTATATTTTAGGAATGGCAACCGCATTTGGGGGAGGTGCCCTTCGTAATTTATTAATCGGTTATCCGATTGTCGCGTTTTGGCAACAAGACATGTTATTCCAAATCGCACTTTTATCAATGACAATTATTTTTCTTTTTCCAAATAAATTAATTAGACACTGGAAAAAGTGGGAAAATATCACTGATGCTATCGGCTTATCAGCATTTGCCGTACAAGGAGCACTATATGCTCAGAAATTAAATTTACCAATTAGCGCCACAATCGTAGCAGCTGTTTTAACTGGCATTGGCGGTGGTATCATCCGCGATCTTTTAGCCCGCAGAAAACCTCTCGTTCTTCGAGCTGATGTATATGCTTTTTGGACGATTTTAGCAGGTTTCTTAATTGGCGCTCAAATTATTGTTAGCGATTGGGCTCTATACACCTTATTCATTTTAATTGTTTGCTTCCGCATGGTTTCTATTCATTACAAATGGCACTTACCGCATAGGCGCATCGACACAAACGAACGTTCAATGCACAAATAGCAATCCAACCTCTTTACATATGGTAAAGGGGTTTTTCTTTTCTAATGAGTTTTTCCCTACATAATGTTTATACTAATTCTCAAAGCGAGGTGAATACAAATGACAAACCATGTGAATAAAGGTGCTCAAAAAAGCTCAGTAGGTCAAATTGGACACGATCCTAATTCTGCACACGAAAAAAGCGCTAAAATGGAACGATTCCATAAATCTTATCAAGAAAAAGCAAAAAAATAGTAAAAGCACTTATACAGAAAAAACAGACGCACAGTTTACGTACTGTGCGTCTCCTCTTCAAGCATCAAATCGCTACTTGATATCCCTATTAAATCATATTTATCATACGTATCCTCTTGTAACAGCCGCATAGCCTGTGTACGAATCGATTTTTCAACTATATTCCGTACATATCGTCCATTACTAAACGATGTAATTTGCGACGAGTACTTTACAGCATGTAAATGATCTCTAAATTTCCATTCAGCCTCTTTCGATAACTGGTATTCACGCTCTTCATACATCCTCTTCCCAATTTCTAACAGCTGATTTACTGAGTAATCCGCAAATTCAATTATAAACGGAAAACGGGATTGTAGTCCTGGATTTAATGAAAGAAAGTGATTCATCTCTCTTGAATATCCAGCTAAAATCAATACAAAACCGTGTTGTTTATCTTCCATATGTTTTACGAGCGTATCAATTGCCTCTTTCCCAAAATCTTTTTCTCCCCCTCGGGCTAATGAATACGCCTCATCAATAAACAAAATACCTCCCATTGCTTTTTTTATTAAATCCCTTGTTTTTTGAGCTGTATGACCGATGTACTCTCCTACAAGATCCGCACGTTCAGCTTCAACTAAGTGCCCTTTTGATAGAATATTCATCTCAAACAATAATTTCCCTATCATTCTAGCAACAGTTGTCTTCCCTGTACCTGGATTCCCTTTAAACAACATATGGAGTACTTGCTTCTCAGACTTCAACCCTATTTCTTGTCTTTTTTTATTGACATAAATCCAAGCATATATTTCTTTTATTATCTTTTTTATATCATCCATCCCAACGAGCTTCCCCATCTCTTCTTCAATTCTTTGCAGCATCTCATGTTTCGTAGTAGTTTCATTTGAAATTACTGTTTTATTTTCTGCGGGCGGTAAAGAAATTTTCTTTCGATGATTTAACACAATGTTAATTTGATTATTATTTTTCTTTCGCATCGATTGTTCCATACAATCACCTCATTTTATCCACTCACCAAATATTATTATTCCTGCCTCCCTTACAAATGACTATTTTCAGAAAAGTTTGCTATAATATAAGAAATAATGAAGGTGGTGGGACTATGGAGACAACGGAATTCCATGATACAATACAAGCCTTTTCTATTTTTTTATTGAATAAAGGCCGAAAACCTTCAACCATTAAACGTTACGTTTATGACATTGAAGATTTCGGACATTGGTTAGAAAAAAACAAAAAGCTCCCTTCCAGTAATATATGGGCTACACTTTGTACAAAAGACTACGAAGATTACTTTTCCGACTTAAAAAAGAATCGACATTACTCAGAGAAAACGATGCACCGTGTATTTATTGTATTGAATAGAATGCATCACTTTCTAAACATCCCTAACCCATTAAAGAACATGGAAATTTCTATTCAACCAGATCGCACACTTCGCAATGAAGATTTCATTTCATCTGATGAAGAAAAAAGATTAAAACATATAGTCACTTCATTAGAAGGACTTTCAGAAAAACAACGTCCTGTGCGCCCTTTATTGATGGATCGTAATATCGCTATTTTAAACTTATTAATTGACTATGGATTATCCTTACAGGAACTTACAGCATTAACTATGAATCACGTCCACTTTGAAACTAACACATTATCTATCCCAGCAACCGCAGGGGTAGAAAGAACAATTACATTAACCAGCGAAGACAAAAAACAACTATATACTTATTACAAAAGTATCCCTGAACCCGTTCGTCCAAAATACCATAGTAATGATCCATTATTTATCGCATTTGATTTTAATCGCGGAACATACAGATGGGTATACGAAAATGATGCACCAAAGGGATTAACAGAAATCGCTATCCAAAAAATGATTCGCCTTGAGGTATCTAGAGCTAATTTACGCAAAGGAATATCAGGACAACACTTTCGTAACACCTATATTTTAAACTTAATAAAAAAAGAAACTCCGGAGTCAGAAATTATAAAACTAGTTGGGTTCAAATCAAAAATTTCACTAAAACGATATTATCAATACGCAGAAAATAGAAAAAACGCCTTATCATGAGGCGTTTTTTCTATTTTTTCTTCAAACAAACGATTTTACTATGACCATTTAACTAATTTTTGCATCTACTATGATGAGTTTCATTTACATTCTCATTAGAAAGGAGAGATTTAATGTCTCGTTATGACGACAGTCAAAACAAATTCTCCAAACCATGCTTTCCAAGTAGCGCCGGACGAATCCCAAATACCCCATCAATCCCAGTTACTAAGGCACAACTTAGAACGTTTCGCGCAATCATTATCGACTTAACAAAAATAATCCCAAAACTTTTCGCAAATCCATCTCCCCAAAACATTGAAGATTTAATTGATACATTGAACCTACTAAGTAAATTTATTTGTTCGCTAGACGCTACTTCCTCCCTGAAAGCGCAAGGATTAGCTATTATAAAAAACTTAATAACTATATTAAGAAACCCAACCTTCATAGCAAGTGCTGTATTTGTTGAACTCCAAATTTTAATTAATTATTTACTTTACATCACAAAGTTATTCCGAATCGATCATTGTACACTCCAAGAACTCCTTAAATTAATTGCAGAGTTACAAACTACTCTAGTTAATTCGGCTTCGTTCGGCAGAGGGCCTACTGGACCTACTGGTCCTACTGGACCTCGAGGTAACACGGGCGCTACCGGTGCGACTGGACCTACTGGACCTCGAGGTAACACGGGCGCTACCGGTGCGACTGGACCTACTGGACCTCGAGGTAACACGGGCGCTACCGGTGCGACTGGACCTACTGGACCTCGAGGAGATCGGAAGAGCACACGTCTGAACTCCAGTC